>JAFXXN010000031.1 GCA_017542245.1 Lachnospiraceae bacterium | reverse complement strand
TCGGGGCCTTGTTTATTATTATCTCGATTCATTAACGTTTTCTTCGTAGACAACAATCTGCCTCTATTTTACCGGCTGATTATCCTCTATTTTGCTGAAATGAAGTACTATCATAGTGTTTTGGTGAATGAATGAAAGTAATTATCAAGTGGCTGAAGGCGGCGGAACAAGCCAAACATCTGAACTTCTTGCGTTTTGTATCAAGCCATTTCCAGTTCGTTAACATTTGCAGGAGAACATCATCACACGTGAACTGTTCAGTATGGTTGACTCTTGTCGACCAAAGTTGTATATTGGTAAACAAGAGTAGACCAGCGTGGAGGAATTATTGTTAATGCGATTAACTGATTCAGAATGGAAGATCATCAATTGTCTTTGGACTAATAAATCCATGACTTTAATGGAACTTACAAGAGCCTTAGATGCAAAGACCGGATGGTCTAAGCAGACAATTATAACCTTGCTTAACCGTATGGTCGAAAAAGGCATCGTTACTTTTGTGCAGGAAGGCCGCACCAAGTGGTTCAGTGCTGCAATAGACAGGACGGAAGCAGAACTTGAAGAGACAACTTCTTTCCTGGATAAAGTTTATGGCGGTAATGTTGGATTGCTGATCTCCAATCTAAAGTGTTCAGACAAACTTACAAAAGAGCAGTTAGAGGAGCTTCGAAGGATAATCGAAGAGGATTAATATGTTGCGCTATATCATTGGCATTACCATATTAACAATAGGCATTATTATTGTACGGGCTTTGTCGAACGGAAAAACACTCCGAAAGTATCAATATGCTTTTTGGATTGCTATTCCGCTCTATATGATTTTAATGCCATTTGTAAAGATATATGTTCCTTTAGCAGATATTTGGAATGCTCTGTTCACTTCAAAAACTGAAGTTGTGACGCAGGAAGTAAAAGAAGATGTTCCTTCTACATTTATGCTTGGAGATATGGAGACTGAGCAATCTCTTTCGGATAATCAGTCTGTTGTAAATCATGAAACGCAAAGATCGTCCGGAATAAGCTATGAACGTGAGCAGATAACGGATAATCATGCAGATATATCAATAATTAAAACAAACGAAACTAAGAAAGTAGATGAAACACTGAGGAGTAGCAGTATTCTTGTTTCTGTCATTCTTATCATAGCATTAGCTGTGTACAATACCGGATTTATATCCTATTGCAAACGCAACAGGAAATATATCGGCAGAGATCCTTCAAGTGGTCTCAAAATATATAGTATCAGACATAAACAAACACCATTCCTTCTCTTTAATAGAATCTATGTTGATAACAGTTCGGAGAAGATTAACGATTTTGTAGTTTGTCACGAAGTCAGTCATTATAAACATGGTGACTGTTTATGGGTATTAATCCGCTATTTGGTTCTGTTTCTTAATTGGTATAACCCAATAATATGGTTAGCTTTTATTCTTTCCGGTCGGGATTGTGAATATGCGTGTGATGAAGAAGTTATGCGAGCTTATGGAGTTGATTCTTATAAAGAATATGCAAGAACACTGGTTGGAATACCACAACAACAGACAAATAAAGCTGTTTTCACCCTGTCAACTGGAATGAGAAGCGGATATAAGATGATGAAGAAGAGAATAATATTGTTAAAAAGGCCGGCAAATAACAGCAGAAAGGCTATGGCGTTATGTATGACTGCCATACTGTTGGTTACAAGTTGTTCTTTTGCAAAGACTTCAGATACCAGAAGGGTTAAGGCAGATGATCCCTGGTTCAACACGAACATAATTGAAGTGAAGAGCGGTGCTGATGAAAACAAGGTAATGTCTTTGCTGAATTATCAATTTGTTGGAATGGATGAAAACTACTATATTATTTGCACATCAGGAGACTATGAGATGCCTCCCGATGACGAAATAGATTGGGATAATTACAATCAAAAGGACTATAGATTCTGTTATATTGCAGTTATAGACCGTAAGACCAGTCAAACTGTGAATACTATCGATTTGCTTAAGGATCTTACTGTCAGTGAAAACTTTGTTAAGGATGCTTACTACTCAAACGGGATAATTATTGCTAAAACCAATTTGGCAAAAAGAGATTATGATCCGTTTACAGGAGAACTTCTGGCTACTCATGAATCCGGCAAGAATGATTTATATTCATCTTCGAAATTATACACAATAGGCGGTTATGAGATTGAAGTGATCGATCATCAGGATGATGAGGAACTCAGATACGCTGAGCTGTGTATTACAGCGCCTGACAAGAAGGTATCAAAGATAGAAATCAAGAAAGCGGATAGAGATGTATGGGTTTCATCGGTTTTAGCAGTAACTGACACCCGTGCATTAATAATGGAATCTTTTGGAAACAAAAGAGTATACTATCACCTTGATCTTGAAAATAATGAGTTAACCCCTGCTGATTCTAAAGATTATGAGTGGTTGGATTATGCCTCGTTATATGAATCCTTATCCAGCCCTGACGGGATGATTTATTTCAACTCTGACTGTGGAATATCAAGAGTAAATGCACGGACAAAGTCAATTGAGCTTGCTCTAGATTTTAACTGGTGTGATCTTAATGTTGGATTGATTCAGTATTCTACATTGATTGAATGTTCTGATGACAGGTTTGTGATTTGCTGCAAATATGATATGACAAATGTTTATTCAGGAAGAAGGGCTGATAAGATCAGGATTATTGAGTTTACGAGAGCAGATAAGAATCCTCACGCAGGTAAAACTGTTTTAGAATTATATGCATATGATGGAGTGGACAGATTTACGGGGAAAGCAATCGCGCTATTCAATCAGACTAACGGTAAATGCTTTATTGAAGTTTCAACAAGGTATTTATATAGTGATTTCTACGATAATGATTATGATAATAATAATCAGGACGTCATGGACTTGTCTGAAATAAAGGGTAAAGGCAAACTGAGCAACAAACTTGCCATAGATATTATCAACGGCGAAGGTCCTGACATACTGATGAATGTTAGTGGGTTTAATCAGCTTAATAATTCAAACTGTCTTATTGATCTTTCACAATATTTAAAAGAATATAATTCTGATAAGTATTTTACTAACATTATAGAAGGGTCAAAAACAGATGGTGTTCTTTATCAGTTGCCTATAAGTTTTGGAATGGAAGGAATATTCACAAAAGCTGAAAACGTCAGTAATACTGCTAAGGGCTTTACGCTTGAAGAGTATAAGAAGTTTGTCAGAGAAACTTTGAATGGAAATGACCCTATTGTTAATGGTCAGACAGTATATTTTTCAATGCTCTTTAGTGGTATGAGTGATGAGTTTATATCGAACGGAAAAGTTGATTTGTCTAAACCGGAATTTAAAGAGCTTGCTGATTATATTAAAGATAATGTACCGGAAAATGGAAGTTCCCTTAATGCGTGGTATAGTTCATGCTATGCAGAGAGTCCTCTTCTGAAATGCGATTTAACTTTGGGATCGGGATGTACGGGAATAAACGATTTTTATGGCATGGGTATGGGTATTACTCCTTACGGAAGAGGGGTGACTATGCTTGGTTTTCCGTCTGTTGACGGCAGAGGGCCTCTGTTTATACCTACTTGTTCTGTAGCAGTGTCTACACATGCTGTTGATTCAAAAGCCTGTGGTGAGTTTGTAAAGATGCTTTTGTCTGATGATATTCAAAACGAGATTGCCATGAATGACAGATTTGTTTTGAGCAGGGAAGCATTTAAAAACGCTGGTGCAGTTGCCGTTGAATACTATAGCAATGGAGGTAGTGGCAGCTATGGCAACCGTATTGGCAATAAGATAACAATGCAGGACATAGAGTTTATCGAAAATATAATACTGGGCTGTTCAAGAGTCAAAACTGAAGATCCGGATATTAGTATGATTCTTATTGAGGAAATGCCAGCGTATTTTTTAGGGCAGAAGGATTTGGATGCTGTAATTGAGATTGCCGAGAACAGAATACAGAAAGTGTTAGATGAACGAGGGTAGTTTTTGAAACATAAGCAGTATAGTATGGATGACTGAATCCGACTATAGAAGGATTGAATAAGTCCTTCAATCATAAGAACGCAAGGTCCCAACGAAAGGAGTGTCCCCACACTTCGGGGCCTTGTTTATTATTATCTCGATTCATTAACGTTTTCTTCGTAGACAAC
>JAFXXN010000030.1 GCA_017542245.1 Lachnospiraceae bacterium | reverse complement strand
CCCTGCCTGGAAGGCGTAACAGCAAGTCTCGCCAATTCTCCCCCAGGGAATAGATTTCGATCCCAGCATTCCAGCCTGTCCACGTCTTCATCTATCTCTATGGAAATTGCAGCTATGATTGCATCATTCTCTTTCATGACAAACAAAGCATCTCTTGAAAGATCAAAATCTATGGTTTCTGTAGAAGGATAGTCCTCATCCCATACGCAAAACTCTCTTCCAACCTGCTCTTTGTATAAAGTCATTAACTGCTCTCTGTCACTGTCTGTAGCTAATACTATGTTATTTGACATTTTCTCAATCCCCTTGTTTTTGATAAAAACTGTAGTGGTATTTATTTCTGAAACCGAGTCTGGAATAAAAATCCATGTCTGATATTACAAAAGCTCTCTTAGCACCTAACCTCTTTGCCCTACTCAGCGCTTCATGAATTACAGCCTTAGCTATTCCTCTTCCCCTATAGCTTGGGATAGTACAGACAGGCTCTACATACACGTAGTCCGTCTTGGGGTTATACCATAGACCGCATATGGAAATGAGTTCTCCCTCCTCATTGCATGCAGCCACACAGAGGTCCCTGTTAAAGTGCCTACGCGCCCTTGGGGTAGCGATCCCTTCTTTTTCAAACTTTTGTTTATCTTCTCCGTGATCAAACCCTTGCCAAAAAAGCCATGATAGCTCATAAATATCCTTAACAGGATTCGGGTTCACAAACTTAAGGCCCTCTGGCATAGGAGCTCCAAATTCCCTTTCCAGGTCCAGCTCCATGATATTTTCTGTTTGCTCATTCCTGATAAAGCCCTTGTTTAAGACCAAATCTATTTCATCTGTGTTGTCATCGCAGACTGCAAGGGAAAATCCAGAATCATCCATGAGATTAGTGCAGGCATAATCTAATATTTCAGGATATAACTGCTTATACTCAGGTAAGACTCCACAAAATCCCTCACCGAAATACATATCATAGATTGCTGCACCAACAACGTTACCATCATCAAGCCAAAGCCCAATGGACTCAATCAAATCCTTATTGAATTCCGGATGCTCATACATCCACTCAAATCTCGCCCAGTTCCAATTAATATGGCTTGTATCCCGAGCATTTAGTTCTATAAGAAAATCACATACTGCCTCATAATCATTATCTGCATATTTCTTGAAATTCATTTGCCCTGCTCCTTATAAACAATAAACCTGGGCCCCTCTTCTCCGATCTCTCCACTCACTTCAAATCCACATTTCATCAGCACCCTTTGAGACGCCGCATTGTCAGGATCTGTCTCTGCCTCAACAGCCACTATTTCCGGATGTTCAAATGCCCATTTTATTGCCAGGCTCACAGCCTCTGTTGCATAGCCATGTCCCTGAAACTCATCTAAAATTCCGTATCCGATTTCAGGATTTTTCTCCTCAAGCCCCTTGAAACACAGATCTCCGATATGTGTTCCATCTGTCTTTTCAATCATCCACATGGCATACCAGTCCCACTGATCCGGATGCGTAAGGCACCCCTCCAGCATTTCACCATATGCCTTCTTAAGGTCATCATCCTTTTCCGCCTGGATTATTCTTTCCATCTGCTCTCTACTAGCGGGATATATCTTTATTCTTTCTGTTTTTATCATCATTCTCCTCTTTATTTCTCCTGATTTCATATTATCTTAAAACCAAAAACAGACCTACCTTTACACGGATATAGGTCTGTTTTACACTACTTAAAATTCTGCTATAGCATCTGACAAAACTCGCTGAGTCTATGCGTATTATCTTCTGAAGGTTTATCTTTCGGATCAATGAAAATCGCAGTCGCGGCAAAGCTGGTGATTCCAATGCAGTCCTTTAGCTTAGAAAAAGCCCTCTCTGCCCCGGAACCGCTTTGGCAGGCAAATGCAGCTATAGTCTTATTTTTCAAGTTCTCTTTATTCTCCAAAATAAACGTCCGAAGCGGAGGCGTGAACGTTCCTGCCCAAACAGGAAATCCAAAAATAATCTCATCATAAGCTGACACGTCCAGATCGTATGCCTCAAGCTCGGGCTTTTCTGCCATAACAGCACTCTTCCCACCCCAGAAAAACTTTGAGAATCCACTGGTCGAATACGCTTTCTTTGGAACAAGTTTTAATTTATCTGCTGGAAGTACCTTTGCCAGTTCATCTGCTATATACTCTGTGTTACCTTCTAATGAGAAATAAATTATAATCCTTTTCATGCCAGAACCTTTCTTGCTTTGTTGCACCATTTCAAATATGCCTCATAGGTTTCTATTCCAAACAGTATCGTAACTGTGTATTTATGGATTATCCGTTCCATTTGCCATGCAAACTCTCTGTAATCCTTCATATCAACCCACTTCTTTTTGGTTATTAGTAAATATGTCTCTCACAATTATACCCGGGTAATAATCGCCTTACAATCTACATATGCTCCTTATAGTATTCCAAAAACTCCGGAGTTTTTGACCAGTATTTTATTCCCCAGTTCTCGAAGTCCCACTCTTCCATATAGTCATTGCACTCATAATCAATATAGAAAAGCT
>JAFXXN010000029.1 GCA_017542245.1 Lachnospiraceae bacterium | reverse complement strand
TCTAATATATTCTACTTACATTATATAGGATTCTACCTACAAAAGCAAGGAAAAAGTACTGGAATATATGATATTTATGCGGTTTTCAATGTGCCTATATCAAAGTGTAAGTCTAAAAATCAAGAGGAACTATAGTTTATTGATGTAACATTCGAAATATAGTTATTTACTATGGCATCTCTAACAACGTATGGTGTACCACAAAAATCACAAATAGCAGCATCTTTACTGCTTTCTACAGTCAAACTGGCACTACAAAATGGACATTTTAAAGGAACAATCGGCATATTCTTAGTCTCCAATCAATTTATTACTCTTTCCAAATGACAAGTAGGAATATATTCATATGTATTCGTATCTTCTAACTACTCTATCCCAAATCGGCTTAATGCACAACACCAATGTGCTTCGGCATCAGCGTCGTCCTCACGTACGATTGATTCGTAAACGGCAAGTGCTTTGTCAAATTCCCCCTGGCGTCGAAAATGATTACCCCTGTTAAAGCGTGCGACCCGCTGTTCGTCAGATATTTTCGGTAATGTCATTGTCGAGCCACAATAATCACACATCCCGAGAGTCTTAGCTTCCTTTGTCGTCATATAACCTTTCATCCTCATACCTCCTTGTAATAGCATAAAAAGCACCATAGCCTCTAGGACTACAATGCTTTGACAATCAATTCAGTATAAGTTGCAGCTGGCTGACATGAGAAAACATCCTTGTATCACTTTTAGTCCCTAAAGCTTTGCGTCACATCTTTTCAGATATTTTGCTAAAAATTCTCTAATAATGAGATTATTATAAGTTTTATTCAGAAAAATGTCAACAAATTTTTATAAAATATTTCCGTTTTGTCAGTCAATGGTTACTTTTAAATGAATGTGTTTTTCCCTAAATAAATTTCCCCTTGAACTTCTCTTGTAAAAATGGTATGATGGAAGGGGAAAAAAGGGGGTATGTATTATGAGGTTAATTGATTTAAGATGTAGTGGTTGTGGAGCAACTATGCAGGTTAATCCGGAATTAAAGCAGGTTTCTTGTAACTATTGTGGAAGGGTAATGCTCATTGACGATGAAATAAAGAAAATGGAACTAATAAATGGTTTCAATTATGGTCGTGATGTAGAAATGGGTAGAATTGTCGTTCAGAAGGAACAAGAATTAGTTCAGTTAAGTAGTAAAAAAACAACAAAAATTGTTATGATGATATTGTATGGTGTAATATTGACATTTCTTATCATATTTTGTTCTGCCTCTGAAAGTATGGCAAGTAAAATTTTTCTTGGGCTATTATGTATACTTCCTGTATCAGGTTTGTTTGCTGAATTTATAAGGTTTTTGTCAATACAATCTCAAATTGATTACGCAAAAAAAATAATAAAAGAAAATAAAAGGTGACACTGCTTCGGCAGTGTCTTTTTTGACTTTTTTTACATAAAAACCTCCTAAAGCAGGAGGTCTTTCTTTTATGACTTAAGACTTATCCACATTGCGGGACGGACGCCTTTCCCCACGGTTTGATCTTCAAAATCACACGTCCCCAAATGAGTAATAAGATCTTTACAAATTTGTCTTCCTAAATTATTCTCTTCAATATATGGTGTACGTAGCCACCAATCACAAGATTCTAATCCCTCCGAATTATAACCTGGGAAATAAACGTATTGATGAGATTTATATAAATTATTAGCCCCTTGATATTTAGCATAAGTCGTTGGAGCGCAACATCGTTTTATATCTTGTGTCCAAAGTTCTTTATCAAATCCATATTTTGAATTGATTATTTCAGATTCAGATAAAAAGCAGGCTGTGAAGCATGAGAGAAATTTGTTCATCTCTTTTTTCACAGCCCCTTTTTTGTCTGAAATCCTAAAATCTTCTATCATTATCACCATTCTTAAAACAGTTTTTTGAGCTTTCAGCCATTTTTATTTCCCAAGTCTTTTTATATAACGCTTGGCGGCCTGATATTCCTTTTAATCTATAGAAAGTTTTTCACATGCAGATTAATATACTATTATGTCTTTTTATTCGGTTTCAACCGAGTCGAACATATCCGAGTAAATATATTTTGGGTAAAAAAAAAGTCCTTTCAAAAAGGACTTTTAATGACGAATAAGGGAATCGAACCCTTGTTTCCGCCGTGAGAGGGCGGCGTCTTAGCCGCTTGACCAATTCGCCATCTGCACTGTCGCTTTCGCAACAGTGATATATTAACATAATCAAACCAAAAATGCAAGTACTTTTTTAAAATTTTCCAAAAATATCTTCAAATGACATCTGATCGCTCTTAGGAAGCATATCCAGAAGTCCCAATCCCGACATAAGTTCTATGATAGAATCTCCTATTTTGGCTTTCGACTTAAAATCGTCACGGGATACAAATTTATATTTGGATGCGGCATCATATATCTGCTCAGCAGCTTTTTCACCAAGACCTGCCAGACATCCAAAACTCGGCATAAGCTTATTGTCAATTATCTGGAAGTGCCTTGCTTTTGCCCTATATATATCTATAGGCATAAATTCGAATCCACGTTCATAGAATTCCAAAACAAGACGCATATCATCGTACTCACCCTGCTCCTTTGTAGAGAGCTTTTCGGTTTTGGATTTGTTTTTAAGCTCCTTCATGTTCTTTTGAAGTTCAGTTTTACCCTGACACATCTTAACATAATCGATATCAGAAGCACGGATACTGAAATATGCACAGTAATAAGCAAGCGGATAATATACCTTAAAGTATGCTATTCTGAATGCCATCATCATGTATGCGCATGCATGAGCTTTAGGGAACATATATTTAATCCTTTTACAGGACTCAATATACCAGTCGGGTACATTATGTTCCTTCATATCTTCTTCCATTTCGGGAGTAAGTCCTTTACCTTTACGGACACTTTCCATCGTCTTAAATGCATGTCCGGGTTCAAGTCCCATATTGATCAGATATATCATGATATCGTCACGGGTACATATTGCCGTTGCCAGTGTACAGTCACCGTTCTTAATGAAGTATTGAGCATTGTTCAGCCATACATCGGTACCGTGTGACAGACCGGATATTTTAACCATGTCTGAAAAACATTCCGGTTTTGTATCAAGAAGCATCTGAATAACAAAGTTGGTGCCGAGTTCCGGAAGTCCAAGACTTCCGAGCGGTACATCATCAATCTGCTCCGGAGTTACTCCAAGCGCTTCAGTTGACCTGAAAAGCGATATTACTTTTGGATCGTCCATTGGAAGTGTCTTTGCGTCAATTCCGGTCAGATCTTCAAGCATTCTTATCATGGTCGGATCATCATGTCCAAGTATATCGAGCTTTAGCAGGTTATGGTCAATGCTGTGGTATTCAAAATGAGTAGTAACGGTAGGCGTAGTCATGTCGTTCGCCGGATGCTGTATAGGAGTAAAAGAATAAATGTTTTCTCCTAAAGGAAGTACGACTATTCCTCCGGGATGCTGGCCGGTAGTACGTCTTACACCCTCACATCCCATTGCGATTCTTTCCTTCTCTGCATCTCTTAAGACCATACTGTGTTCTTCGCAGTATTTGGAAACAAGTCCGAATGCAGTTTTTTCAGCCAAGGCACCGATAGTACCGGCTCTGTATGTCTGACCGGCTCCGAAGATAACTTCTGTATAATCATGGGCCTTACTCTGATATTCTCCAGAGAAATTCAGGTCAATATCAGGTTCCTTGTCACCGTTAAATCCAAGGAAGGTTTCAAAAGGAATGTTCTGTCCCTCTCTCACCAGCCTGTGTCCGCAACTAGGACAATCCTTTTCCGGAAGATCATACCCGGATTTTGAAACAAATTCCTTACATATCTCGGAATCAAATTCGTTATAATGACATTCCGGGCAGTAATAATGCGGCGGTAACGGATTAACTTCGGTGATACCGGACATGGTTGCAACAAAGGAAGAACCTACCGAACCACGTGAACCTACAAGGTATCCGTCCTCATTGGACTTCCACACCAGTTTCTGGGCTATGATATACATAACCGCAAATCCGTTCTTGATGATTGAATCAAGCTCATGTTCAAGACGTGCACTTACCTGTATAGGAAGTTCCGGTCCATATATCTGATGAGCCCTTGTCTCGCAGATTTCCCTTAAAGTCTTGTCACTGTCAGGAATTACGGGCGGTGCTTTATCGGGTCTTACCGGTGAGATTCTCTCACACATATCAAATACCCTGTTAGGATTTTCAACAACTACCCTGTATGCTCTCTCTTTTCCGAGATAAGCACATTCTTCAAGCATTTCTTCGGTTGTATGCAAATAAAGAGGTGCCTGTTTGTCGGCATCCTTAAAGCCCTTAGAACTCATGATGATCCTTCTGTAAACTTCATCTTCGGGGTTTAAGAAGTGAACGTCACAGGTAGCTATACACATTTTACCGTCAGCTTCAGCAAGTTCGGCAATCTTTAAGTTTACACGCCTGAGATCGTTTTCATTCTGAACTTCCGGGAATTCATCGCTTTCGATCATATATGCATTATTCCCGATCTGCTGTATCTCATAATAATCATAGAATTTCGCAATCCTTGCAATCTCTTCCTGTGGTTTCTCATGTACTATTGCTCTAAAAAGTTCACCGGCTTCACATGCAGACCCTATAATAAGGCCCTCTCTGTTCTCCATAAGAACGCTCTTTGGAATCCTTGGTCTTCTAGAAAAGTATTTCAGATGTGACAAGGAAACCATCTTATAAAGATTTATTCTTCCGGTATCATTCTTGCAGAGAATAATAATATGATAGTAGGGCATCTTTTTGATATCTTCATCCGAATACTTTCCGTCTGCCTGTTTATAGAATACGTGTTCCTTTGAACCGTAAACAACATCCGGCTCGTCATCAACCAGATATCCTTCACATCCGTATATTATTTTAAATTCTTCGGCTCTTTTCTTTTCCTCGGGATCTTTTATCTTCTTTAAGTCTATTGCATGATTTGCTACAGGGAATGCCTGTACTACACCGTGATCAGTGATTGCTATTCCTCTGTGCCCCCATTCAAAGGCACGTTTTACAAGAACAGCGGGAGGAATAACACCGTCCATATCACTCATCTGTGTATGTGCATGAAGCTCAATACGCTTTTCAGGCGCATTATCCATACGTTTCTCTCGGAAATCACGGATTGGCTTGATTCCTCTTATCTTTTGAATAGTAGTCTCAAATGTTTTTTCAAATTTATCTGATTCGGCTATTCCTCTGATGATAAAGAAATTACCCTCTTTTATCCTGGACGGGATCATTTCCTTTTCTTCATCGTTTCTTAAGAATATCTTGCAAAGGATTGTATCTGTAAAGTCCGTAAAACTGAATTTGAAAATATGCATGTCATTCTTGGTTTTAATAGTATCATATACTCTTAAAACCATGCCGCGCATCGTCACATCGCCCATATTATCAATAATATCGGCAATATTAATCCTGTCCCCTTCGACGGATGATCCATAGAAAATCTCCGGATCCTTAGGTTCAATTTTACGTTTAACAAATTTGGATTTGTCAAATGTTTTTGAAGAATCCTTTTGATCTTTTGAGTCTTTTGATTTCGAGGCTGCGGCTTTTTCTGATTCTGAAACATTCTTATTATCAGAGGTCTCACCGCTTTCATTCTGTTCTTTTCCGTCTGAAGCTTCGCCTTCTCCGTCTTTTGAGCTTGAAAAATCCGAATGCCCCATATAATTTTCGATATCACTAAAATACTTCTCGCGTTCTTTTTCGACATCAAACTCTTGAGCATTATTTGTATATGATATCTTAAGAGGCACACTTAACCCGAAATTATCTTTTAGGAACGAAGTTATAATTTCACGTAGCCTTACCTCTATCTCATGATTGATGAAATTATCATCCAGTTCAATGTCCATTTCATCCTCTGAAATAGAAATATTGGCATTTCTGTATATTGACTCAAGAAGTCCCGATTCTCTGGAAAACTCATCCCCTACGTATATTCCGTATCTGTCCCATATATTTTTAAAACCGTTAAGTTCACTTCCCGCATATTTTATATGCAGTACTACATTCTTATTCTCGGGTTCAAAAAACTGCTCATAAAGATATTTTTCCATCTTTCTTCTGTCGCCAGTTTTTATAAACCTGTCCGATTCGGCGTAAACATCCAGTCTTGCTAAAGATTCACTGCTGGTAATATCAACGACCGAAATATTGCTAAACAGATTCAGCAATCTGCTGTCTGCACTTAGTCCTTCAAATACTTCTAAAAATTTCACACTTCTACCTTCTCTCTAAATCCCTTACTTTTTCTCTATACTCATTAGTACATTCCCATTTTATGCTAAGTATAAATACTTTAACCAAAAACAAAGTATCCTGATTATCCTCAAGCATTTACAAGAATATCCAGTTCCTTTTTAAATTCATTTAACAGTTCTTTTTCCGAAACTTTTTTAATAATTTCACCCTTTTTAAAAATCAGCCCTTCTTCTTTTCCGCCTGCGATACCTAAGTCTGCTTCTCTTGCTTCACCCGGGCCGTTTACAACACATCCCATAACAGCTACTTTAAGTTCCTTTTCCGTCTCATAGCTGTCGATCAAGTCCTGGACTTTTCCGGCAAGCCCAATAAGATCGATATTTGTTCTGCCGCATGTAGGGCATGAAACAAGATTTATCCCTGTCTTCTTTAAACCAAGGCTTGAAAGGATGGATTTTGCGGCTCTCACTTGATAAATTGGGTCTCCGGTCAATGAAACTCTTATCGTGTCTCCAATCCCCTCATACAGGATAACTCCTATACCTACAGCTGATTTAATGCTTCCTCCGGCTACCAAACCTGTTTCTGTTATACCAACATGTAACGGATAGTCATTTTCCTTAGCGATAAGCTCATGAGCTTCTATGGACATCATAACATTTGAAGACTTGATACTTATTACTATATTTTCAAAATCAAATTTTTCAAGCGCCGAAACCTGTTTTAAAGCACTTTCTACAAGTCCTTCTGCTGTTACTCCGTGATACTTTTCTATAAGCTCCTTTTCCAATGATCCGCCGTTAACGCCTACTCTAATTGGAATACCGTATTCCTTAGCCGCATTAACCACTTCCCTTACCTTATCTGAAGAACCGATATTTCCCGGATTGATGCGAACTTTGTCTGCACCGTTCTTTATTGCTTCGACTGCCAGTTTATAATCAAAATGAATATCTGCCACCAGAGGGATTGATATTCCTTTTTTTATTGTTGAAAAAGCTTTTGCTGCTTCCATGTGCGGAACGGCACATCTGATTATATCACATCCTGCTTTCTCAAGTTCTTTTATCTGAGTGATTGTCGCTGCAGCATCTTCAGTCTTTGTATTGCACATGGACTGGATGGCTATCGGATGGCCTGCTCCAATAAGAACATTACCGATTTTTATTTCTCGTGTACTCCGGCGCATATCTTTTCCTCCGTTTCTATAATTATAAGCAAATACCCTCAGTAAAAAATTTATAAATACTGAGGGTTGAATATCATAGTCTATATCACCTCGAAAACGCCTTCAGCGTTTACTCGGTAACATTTAGAAAAATACATAGCGTATATCATTAAACAGGACGATCACCATGAGAACAAGGAAAAATACCATTCCTATAGCATGTACAAGTCCTTCTTTCTCTTTGGGAACCGGTTTTCTTCTTATTAATTCCAAAATGATAAATATGAGTCTTCCACCATCAAGTGCCGGTAAAGGAAGCAGGTTCATTACTCCTAAGTTCGCACTTAATAATACTGCGTAATTAAGAAGATTCAAAATAACATAAAGTATTCCGGATTCCTTAGCTTCTTCTATTGTATTTCCAAGCTCTGAAACTACTCTTACCGGTCCTCCAACATTGTTTTTCAGACTGAGCTGTCCGGTAACCAGTTTTCCTAAGGCCTTTATGGTCAAGGATATCTGAAGCTTTACTTCATATAAGGAATATTTTATTACCTGAAGAGGATTTGCACTTATTCTTGAATCATTATGATCAAAATATATACCTACACTGTTTGAATAATATCGCGGTGCCACACAACTCTCAGTATAAGAAGGTATAAGCGTATATTCTTTCTTATTGTCTTTATGTTCGACCTCAAGATTTACAGGGTCACCGTTTAACGGATTTTCCTCAAGATAATCCGCAAGAGCTTTTCCTGTAGGAATATCAACTCCGTTAATCTTTGTTATCACATCTCCGGATCTTATCCCGGCATCGTCCATTACTCCGCCGTCCGTAATTTCCGTAAGCTTACATGGTTCATCTTCAGATGGTGAATAAACAAATCCGAGCTGATATTTTTTGAATATCGTAGGAACAATAGTTCCGCTGTATTTCTTTCCGTCTCTTTCAAAAACTATCTCGAAGGGATCGGGGCTCATCTGATCAAGAACAAAATGATATGTAAGTTCTCTCGATACCGTGTAACTTTTGCCGTCGTATTCATCAATTATGTCTCCGACCTGCATTCCAACAACCGTATCATTAGGATCGTCAACATTGGTGAAAACCGTTGTGGTTGCCGGTGTACCCTGTTGTACGGCGGTTACGGCAGGTGAATCATAGCCATCTATTCCAATAATGATCGCTGCAAAAATAAAAGCAAGAATAAAGTTAAAAAGAGGACCTGCAAATATTGTCGAAAATCTTGCCCATGGACCTTTATTACAGAAAGCTCTTTCGTCAGTGCTGTTTGCATCTTCTCCCAGCATCTGACATGCACCGCCTATAAGGAAAAGCCTAAATGCATAAGTAGTCTCTCCCTTTTTAAAGCTGAAAATCTTGGGTCCGAGACCGAGCATGAACTCTTCTACTTTTATTCCGTTTTTCTTTGCTACGATAAGATGTCCTACTTCATGAAAAATAATTATAACACTGAAAAGCAGGATACCTATCAGGATTGTTACAACTGTATTCATTTATTACTCCGCTTCTTTTCTTACATAGGATTTAAATCCCTTATTTTTTATAAATTTTATTGCATTCTCTGTCGCTTCAGTTTCAGCTGATAGAATTTCGTTAAGACACGGTTCCGGAATATTCTTATGGTTGTCCATACAGAATTCTATAATATCATAAATATCTGTAAAGCCAATATTTCCATTAAGGAATTGTCCTACAGCATATTCATTTGCAGCATTAAATACTGTACAGATACTGCCACCGTTTTTTGCCGCGTCTATTCCCATTTTAAGACCTTTAAATACATTATAATCCGGTTTGTCAAATTCTATTTTTGCTAATTCAAACAGGTCTATTCTTCCGCAGTCTAGAGGAAGCCTCTCGGGATAATACAGAGCATACTGGATAGGCAGTCTCATGTCCGGAACACCTATCTGAGCGATAATTGAACCATCGATAAACTGCACTGCTGAATGTATTATGCTTTTGGGCTGTATTACCACCTGAATATCATCAACATTAACATTAAACAGCCACTTCGCTTCCATTACTTCAAGTGCTTTATTTACAAGCGTTGATGAATCAATGGTTATCTTAGGTCCCATAAGCCAGTTAGGATGTTTAAGAGCATCTGCGGCAGTCATTTTTTTCAGTTCTTCATAGCTTTTCCCTCTGAAAGGTCCTCCCGAACAAGTCAAAAGAATTTTTTCAATTAAAGGATCACCGGTCCATGATGAATAGTCTCCATTAGGTCCGTATTTTCCCTGCAGGCATTGAAAAATTGCAGAATGCTCTGAATCTATAGGAAAAAGCTTTATTTTTTTCTCTTTCACAAGAGGAATGATAATATGCCCGGCAGTAACAAGAGTTTCTTTATTTGCAAGAGCAACATCACTTCCGGCATTTATTGCGGCAATAGTGGGTTTTATACCTATCATTCCCACCATAGCCGTGACTGTAAGTTCATTTTCTGTATCACCGGCAAGTTCCAAAAGCCCGTCCATTCCGGAAAGTACTTCTATAGAATTATGTTTTAGGCGTTTTGCAAGAATTCCCGCCTTTTCTTCGTCAAAAACACATACCTTTCTAGGTAAGAATTCTTCTATCTGTTCTTCCAGTATATCGATCTTCCTATTTGCCGCAAGAGAAACAACCTTATAATTTCCATGCCTCTTAATAATATCAAGTGTCTGGCGTCCTATGGAGCCGGTTGAACCCAAAAGACATAAATTTTTCATCTTCTTTGCCCTATGATGTTAAAATCTGTGACCACCGCTTGAATGGCTGTGTCCGCCACCGCCGCCTCCGCTTCTTCCACCGCCTGAACTTCCCGAACTTCTCGGGCAGTACGTCTTGGTAGTTCCCGTTACAATATCGGTAGGATTATTAGCGGCAAAATTAACTGCTACATATTTTAAAAGCTCATCATCGCCTGTTTTCCCTACTTTTGATTTTGACAAAGCGACAAGATACATAATAACAAAACCTACAACAAATGCGATAAACAGGTTGCTTACAACCTTCATAGGCTGTGCAATATGCATACCGTTCAGAACTTTTCCTATCTGCTCATATGCCTTTGATGCACATTGAAAATACTGTTTATCGGAAGCATAAGAATAAACATTGTCAGTGATAGAATCACATTTTGATCTTGTGAGATTATTCTCAACAACACTTCCGGCTGAATAAACAAGAATATATCTTGTCTTCATATCAATACAAAATATGACACAGTCACTCTTTTTGCTGTATTTCTGATAGAATGCTTCACAATACTTATCGGTAGCACTTTCTGAATTACCATATGTATTTTCATTTGTGGTAAGTACTACCATATCACCGAATTCAGTATATTGATAAATATCTTCAAGAAGGGTTTTGGCCTCAGTCTGAGACATAAGACCTGCGAGATCATATACCATTGCTGCAAATCCGGTCACGGAATTTTGCTTGGTAATACCGGTACCTGTATTTATTTCAGATGAAACCGGAACGTCAGATGAAGCTGTAGATGTGTCATCTTCTAACGAATCATCATCTGAATAATAATAGTCGTCATCGTCATCAAATACTGAATCCCATATATCATCAAAAAGATCATCGGCCTTGGCAGGCGTAAGTTTAATGACAGTAAATAAAACAGAACATGTAAGCACTAAGATCAGAACAAAGCTGAATATTTTACGAGATTTTAACACTGTCATCACCTCCTGTTCTGTTAAACTGAGGCAGCTTACGTGTAGTGAGCTGGTTATAACGACTTACAACACGGATTATAAGCCATACTGTATAAGCCATGATAAGCATTGATCCGCCATAGAACCAAAGATCTGATACAAGCCCTACGGTAAACTCAAGTCCGAGTATTATACCTCCGATAAGAAGAGGTATCCATACCAGGCTCTTCTCTTTCTTTTTATTAATTTCAGCATTTTTATCTTTTAAATGTTTTGCAACATTTTTAATAGGCTGTTTGTTCTCAGGGGCTTGATTCTTATCGGAATTCATCAAACCCTTGTCATCTTCACCAAGTTCACGCTTTACTATGTCTGATTCATGACTGGAAAATATACCTGCCATGATCAGGGCAACAACTGTTGATGCTATAAGTGTATATTTGGGCACAATAGTTAGATTTAAAGCAAAGTTTAATATGGTAAAAATAATCAGTGACAAAACTGTCGAAGCTAATATGTATTTTTTTACATCAATAGGAACATCCCCGACAACTTTTCCCGTCTGTCCGTTAACTGCAGTATAAGAAACCCTGTCATTTCCTTTTTTGTCTTTAGACCTGATACTCATAAACCATACAGGCATCATTGTAAGGAATTTCTTGTCTACATTGGGAGTAAGCTTAGCCACATTACCATCGGAAGAACTAAGACCATATCTTCCAAAGCCGGGAACAGCCTTGAACTTATTAAAGGCATTCTTTGCAACAAGCTTCTGAGCATCGGCCTGATATACACTGTCTGCAACATCGCTTGTATCTGCATAAAAACCACTTAAAAAAGAAGGCGTAAACGGCTGCTGTTCTGACTGGTTAAAAGGAGATATACCCTGGCTCAGGTTATCTGCAAAACTGCTTGATGCATCGTATGAAACATTATTGTATACCATATCGACATCAGCACTTAACGCATGGTTTTCAGTATATTTATAATCACCTCTGTAATAGACTCTCGAACCGTTTACAGTGACTCTATCTCTTTTGGATGTATTATATGTCCAGAAAGGCATATATATCCCTCTGAAGGATTCAACGCATTTTTCACTTTTCATGGCACTCGGAGCAAAGAAAGCACCGCCCATAAATGATTTGTACCCATCCATACAATCCTTTTTAGTCTTTTTAAACGGAATAATAAATTCAGGTCTTCTTGCTCTGCTTATCCTTCGGTCGAGGATTGTTGAAGCACCGCAGAAACTGCAAAATGCAGCAGCCTCATTATCTTCGGTAATAATCTCACCGCTGCACTGAGGGCATCTGAAGGAAGTTACCTCATAATAATCTTCTACATCTCCGCCTGCTTCCCGTATAACATCTTCCTGAGGTTTTGCAAGGCTTGTGCCACAAAATCCACAGACTGTCTCATCGCCCTCTCTTTTTCCGCCACAAGCCGGACATTGTGAATAATAAACTACGCCAAAACCACCGGCTCCCTCTTTGATAACTTTTTCTCCTTCTTCGGCGTCCCTTTCCTTGGTTACCGAATAAGGATCGACAACATTATTACAAAAATCACAATAAAGAGCCTGTTTCTCAATATTAAATTTCAGATTTCCCGAACAATTGGGGCAAGCGTACATTTTTCCTCCTCCTGTCTAAAGATTTTCGATGTCGCCTTGAAAACGCCTATCGGGGTTCCTCGGTAACAAAGCGATTAGTCGGGTTTATTTACGAAACCGCAAAATACAGTACATAATATACTATAGGTGCAATAAATATAACACTGTCGAATCTGTCAAGAATTCCGCCATGTCCCGGAATAAGGCTTCCGTAATCTTTTATACCTTTATTCCTCTTTATAGCAGAAGCTGCCATATCTCCTATCTGTGAAACCACAGATCCTATTGCTCCTGTAAGTGCAAACACAAGTATAGGATTTGAGAATGTCTCTTCAAGTTTTGACATAAATATGATAGCGAAAATGACTCCTATAAGAGCTGCTCCTACAATACCTCCGATAAGCCCTTCAAGAGATTTCTTCGGACTCAGTTTTGGAGCTATCTTATGTTTTCCAATCTTACGTCCGACAACATATGCCATGGTATCGCTTCCCCATGAGCCTATAAAGATAAGCCATACACTGTAAGCTCCGCAATCCATATTTCTTACTTTAAAGATATAAGAAAGTGTTACTGCCACATAGAAAAACCCGAAAAATACCATTGTTATCTGCTCTGAATTGTATTTCGGAAATGTTAATACATATATGGCAAGAATAACAACCAGGAAAATAGCGATAAACAAAGGGAAAAATACAGGCTTAACAGACTTTAGCCAGGTCTCGCTGTAATTAAGTATCTCTGTCAGCATTATATACAGAAAATATAAAAATGCAAAAATATAACCTGCAACACCAAGACCGGATTTGTTAACCTTTACAACCCTGTATAATTCCATAAGTCCTATCATTGTGATAAGTACTATTACAGAAAACAATACATATCCACCCAAAACCATGGCAGCTATTGCCACAGCCATAAGTATGCAGGAACTTCTGAAACGAATCATGAACGAATTGTCATTATTAATATCCTTACCCATCAGCTTTTCCTTCCGCCGTAACGTCTGTCACGTCCTCCATAGTATTCTATGGCCTTTTCCAATTCTTTTTTATCAAAATCAGGCCAATAAACATCTGTAAAATACATCTCGGTATATGCCATCTGCCACAGCATGAAATTTGAAATTCTTAACTCTCCGCTGGTCCTTATAAGGAGATCGGGATCCGGTATATCGGATGTGTCAAGTCGCGATGAGATAAAGTTTTCATCAATTTTTTCCGGATCGATATTACCTTTTTGCGCATCCAAAGCGATACCTTTTACAGCTCTTACGATATCATCTCTTCCGCCGTAATTAAGAGCAACCTGGAACTGAAGCCCGTCAAAATCTTTTGAAGCGTCCTCAAGTCTCCTTATAGCATCCTGCATATCTTGAGATAATCTTGAAATGTCACCTATTACTCGGACACGCATGTTGTTTTTACGGCTCTTTTCTATACAGTCTTCTAAATACTGCTTTAAGATTTTCATCAGAGCAGAAACTTCATCGACTGATCTTGTCCAGTTTTCTGTAGAAAATGCATATACAGTAAGATACTTAATCCCAAGATCCCATGCGTCTTCACAAATTTTCTCAACATTGTTTGCTCCTGCTGAATGTCCCATGGCACGTGGAAGCAGTCTTTTCTTGGCCCATCTCCCGTTACCATCCATTATAATCGCAATATGTTTAGGAATTGTGTTTTTTTCTTCTTTTTTTGCCATTTTTTCTCCGTACCCTTTAGATACGACTAATGTATTTAAACATAACAGAAGAGCACTCCTCTTATGACGAGTACTCCCCTTTATATTATTTATAGCGTACCCTTAATTCAAAGACTTTTCGGTATAACAACAGCCAATTTTGTTATACTGTCATGATCTCCTTAGTCTTCTCATCCGATCTCTTGTCGGCTGTATCGCAGAATTTTTCAGTCATCTTATTGATGTCATCTTCAATCTGCTTTTCGACATCTTCGGAAATCTCGCCTGATTTTCCAAGCTTTTTGATTGCTTCATTTGCATCACGGCGGATATTTCTAATAGCTACTTTGGCATTCTCGCCCTTCTTCTTTATATCTTTTGCAAGTTCCTTACGTCTTTCCTCTGTAAGCTCGGGGAATACAAGCCTGATAACACGTCCGTCATCGGTAGGTGTAATTCCAAGATCTGAAGCAAGTATTGCCTTACTGATTTCTTTTACCATTTTAGCTTCCCAAGGCTGTATCTGTATAATCCTTGCTTCGGGAACAGAAATGTTTGCAACTGCATTGAGTCCTGAAGGAGTTCCGTAATAGTCCACCTTAATCTTGTCAAGAAGATGAGGATTAGCTCTTCCTGCTCTTATTGAAGCAAATTCTTCCTCAAGGAATTCAATAGTTTTTTGCATTTTTTCTTCGTAAGTTTTAATTCTCTGGTCCATAATACCCTCCCGTAATTTAATCTGCTGTAACAATAGTTCCGGTACAATTTCCGGAAGCATTATTAATGATGGAATTTTCCTCGTTTAATGCGAAAATAAGCAGCGGCATTTTATTTTCCATACATATTACAGTAGCTGAAGTATCTATAACTTTCAGCTTCTTGACAAATACCTCTTCGAGTGAAATCTTGTCAAACTTCACTGCAGTAGGATCTGTGTTCGGATCTGCACTGTATACCCCATCAATAGCCTTCGCCATCATAATAATGTCACAACCAAGTTCCACTGCTCTTAAAGCAGTTGCGGTATCCGTTGAAAAATACGGATGTCCTGTTCCTCCTGCAAGGAAAATAACCTTTCCTGCCTTAAGATCTCTTACTGCCCTGTCTTTAGTGAACATTTCAGATATATCACCAAATGCGTAAGGCGTATAGATTTCTGTATCCATTCCTACATATCTGAATATCTCAGATACATAAACACAATTCATAACCGTAGCCAGCATACCTATCTGATCGGCTTTAAATCTGTCTATGGTATTGCTGTTTCTTCCGCGCCAGAAATTACCTCCGCCAATAACGACAGCAACTTCTATGCCCTTATCTACGATTGTTTTTACCTGTTTTGCTACTCCGATGCAGGTTTCTTCATCAAAGCCCTGTTTTTTATCTCCTGCAAGAGCTTCACCGCTGAATTTCAACAGTACTCTTTTATATTCACTCATAGGATTTTCCTTTCAAAATTATTATTTATCATTCTTGAGAATTAAATATTTCATCAATCTGAGACTCGGAATACTCTAATGAACAGAATCCTTCAAGTACAGCTCCATTGATAAGTTGAACTGATTTAGCCTTGATGTTTCCTTTTATTACTGCTGTCGAATCGAGAATGACAGGACCTTTAACATCAAGATTTCCTTTTACGGCACCTCCTATGGCAACGGCACCGGCTGTAATGTCTCCTATAATGACTGTTCCCTGGCTTACTTTTAAGGTACCTGTACAGCCTATATTTCCTTCCACTCTTTGTGAATTAACAAAAATATCGGTTGCAAATGAATTACCGACAACTTTTCCTGAAATTGTCAGTTTACCTTCACAGGTAATATCCCCGTTTACAGTTCCCAATACCAGTAATGAACAATCTGTACCTATACTGCCGGTAATAGTGGTTCCTTCTGTTACGATCATGAGTGATTCATCTTCTAAGTCATCATAATCATCGACATCTTCTGTTTCAATATCATCTTCATCGGAACTGCTCTCAACGTCTGTCGGTTCTACCGGTTCCACCGCTTCTTCAACATTTTCTGAAACAACATCTGCCGGTTCTTCAATCTCCGGGTCGGACGGAGCCTCTTCAATATCCTCAAATCCGTTAATAAAATCCAGGCTGTTTACAAAATCTGCGTCCTGAACAAAATCCGATTCTTCAGCAGATGCTTTTTCTTCGGCTTTAGGTTCGATTATATCAAAAAGATCATCAGACGATGATGACATATACTGCATATTTTCAGATACTATATCGTCGCCTGAAGACAGATTTTCTTTATTTGACGTTTCATCATATGGATTCATATAAACCCCCAAATAAATTTTTTACGGATTCAAAAATCATTATAATATAATCTTTTATCAATGTCTATACTTTAATTTCCGGAAGTCCGGGATCCATTAAAAGTCCCTGTTTTGCAAGTTTGTCGGCTCTGTCGTTATAACGGTCGCTTGAATGTGCCGTTACCTTAAAGAAACTTATCTTTATCTGTTTTTCCTTAGATTGCATCCAGTCACGATATTTTTTGGTCAGGTCATTTTTAGCCTTCCAGGCTCCTGTAACCCAGCATTCAATACCGCTGTAATCATAATAGATATCAATCGCAGAATACCCTTTTGCAATAGCCCACTTTACAGACAGCATCGAAGCTATCATCTCTCCCGACACATTTCTTTGAAGAAGTGCCGCTTCATTATCTCCGGAACCGCATAATTCCTCAATACTTCCGTCTGTGTTTATAAGAACACAGCCATAAGCATATTTTTTTTTCTCAGGATCGAAACTGCCATCAACATAGCAAACAGCTTTATTCATTTTTAACTCTGTTGCTTCGGTCTTGCCGTTTTCTCTACCTTCCTGCATAAATAAATATCCTGTTCATTTGTCAGATTAAAACTTCCGTCTTTAATATATATATTTGCTTCTGTAGCCTGTCTTACACTCTTTAATTCAGCTCTTAATGAAGAGGTTGCGATAAATGCAATGATCAGTGCAACGAAAAAGGCTATCAATAATGCTTCAACTACAGGATCCATACTTGCCTCCTCTTTATCATCTTTCTGTGTACACTACCTGTGTCATTAAAATATGTACATTATTTTAACAGGAAAAATGCAATACCAAATACAACAGCAAATGATATAAGGAAATAGATAAAGAAATATTTCCAGAATTTGCCCTTGTCCATAGGCAGATTTCCTACAAATTTTCCTGTCTGGCCATTCATTCCGAAAACAAAATTCTGGCCGTTCCATGTGGTATTCAAAATCCACATAGGAAGAAGTCCATACTTATATGAACCGTCGTGCAGCTGAATATTCGCATTCTCTGTCTTTACAGTATCATAACCCTTAACAGTACTTCTGAATTTATCAATAGTCGAATTTTTAACTCTGAGATTTGCGCGTTCTACGCTTTCTTCTGCGGTTACATCGTATTTGTCAGCAAGATAACCCGAAAGATAAGCTGTCATGAATTCTTTTTCTTCGCTAAAATCGAAGGGTTCAAGAGAATCCATTAACTCATCATCCATCTTTTTAGATCCGTCAACCGGAATGTTTTCGAATGCAAGCGAACCGGAACGAAGAATTTTATAATACTTTATCTCATGGTAATTATAATCGTTATCGCTCCAACGTTTCTCTTTGGTTGCTTCATATCTGATATTTGCACTGGCACCGGAATTAAAAAGCCAGAAAGGAACGTATACACCGTTTATCTCCTCTATATGGTTTTGAGAAGAAAAAGCTGACGGTAAAAGCTTCTTTCCTTGAAAATGCTTTGAAAGAGCTGCTTTGGCAGCTTCTTTATCAAGTTTGAAAGGAATTATGAATTCCGGTTTAAGTGTTCCGGCAAATGCCTGCATCATTACAATAGGATTTCCGCAATAAGGACATGATGATGCACCGGTAGTCTCTGCTGTGATTATTTCGGCACCGCAGGATTTACAATGGTAACTTACCATACCGTTAAGATCTTCGCCGCCCCAGCTCTGTCCATCGTAATCAGCCCATTTCATGGACTCAGGTTCTTCCTGATCAAGCGCCTGATCAATATCTTTTAAAGCTTCCATCTCAAATTCAGTATCGCAGAAAGGACACTTCATCTTTCCTACAGTACTGTTAAACTCTATGGATCCGCCACAACACGGACATCTGTATTCTTGTAAAGCCATAGCTTAATATGCTCCTCTATATAAATGTTTGCGGTTTTATCGAATCAAAAACTCAGCCTCAGCAGGGCATATACCCCCTGAGGCTGATATTTACCACATGTTAAGCACGAGGCTTGCCACAGCCCTGGCAGAAATTACCTGTATTCTCAGCTCCACATTCAGGACACTTCCATGAAGTAGATGCAGGAACTTCAGGTTTCTTTGTACCACAGCCCTGACAGAAGTTACCGGTATTCTCAGCTCCGCACTGAGGACACTTCCATGATGCTGCGGGAGCAGGCTTCTTTGTACCGCAACCCTGACAGAAGTTGCCGGTATTTTCAGCTCCGCATTCAGGACACTTCCAAGTATTGGCTGCCTGTGCTGCCTGCTGTTGAGCTGCCATCTGCTGTGCTGCAGCCTGCTGTTCCTGACCTGCCTGAGCATAAAGAGCGCTGATGGTATTTGCAACTCCGCCGCCACCCATGCCGCCGCCGATCATTCCAACGCCGAACATTGCATTTGCAGCTCCGTTAGGATTCTTTGCTGCATCCTTAAGTGCCTGAGCCTGAGCTGCAGTAAGTGCTGCTGCACCAAGACCTGCATGCTGATATCTTGCCTCAGCCTGAGCATCTCTGATAAGCTTTTCGTTTTCTTCGGTAGTATTTGCTGAGTTAACATCGAAGCTTACAAGTTCGATACCCTTCTCAACAACCCACTTCTGATGAAGCTGTTCCTTTAATGCTTCACTCATCTCTTCTGTATGAAGAGGAAGTTCGTTATATCTGATTTCTAACTGGCTGATCTTACCGAGTGCGGTATTCAGCTTGCCACTGATTTCTGATTTCAGCTGCTGTTCAAGATCTGATGCTTTGTATGAACCGGTTACGTTACCTGCAATCTTTGTATAGAAAAGAAGCGGATCAACCAGACGGTATGAATAAATAGCGTTAAGTCTGATAGTAATATCCAGATCAAGGAATATCTTGCTGTCAACAAGTCTGAACGGAACGGGAGCAGGTGTTCCATACTTGTTACCCATGATTACTTTTGTATTGAAATAATATACTCTCTGATCATTAGAAGCCTGTCCGCCATAAGTGAAACGTTCACCGATCTGCTTTAATGAATCAAGTGCGCTCTGTCCGAATTTTCCTGCGAAAAGGCTGGGAGCAAGTGAAGTATCATATGTAAATTTTCCGGGTTCAGCACAGAATTCAACAACCTTTCCGTTCTCAACAATGATCATACACTGACCATCTGCAACTACTATGCCGCTTCCGTTAGTGATAACATTGTCTTCACCCTTTGTGTTTGCTGAACGACCTGTAAGGCGCTTCTGCCCCTTTACCATAAGAGTATCATCGGGAATGGCATCACAATAAATGAATTCCTTCCACTGATCGGCAAGTACGCCTCCTGCTGCACCAAGTCCTGCTCCTACAAGACCGCCGGCAAGATTACCGACTGCACCGAGAGCCTGTGAAATAAGTCCCATACTATTTTTTCTCCTTTCGATTTTGAAATCCTTCGGATTTCCATCCGAAGTTCATTATAGCATATTGTTTTTTTGTAGACAAGTCCAAAATTTGAAAATATTATGAACTATCTCCTTGCAAACAGCAAAATAGCCTCTGTTTATTTCCTTTTATTAAGCCATTGAAACCAGTATGTCGTCTATGTAATAATCAGCATTGCCGTCAGTTTCGATATAGAATTCGGCAGAATTCATATTACTGTCAAGTACTGTCAGCGCATCAAGGCATGTCCATCCATCCTGTACCGATCTTTCCGATACAAGCTCTACCGGTTCAGATCCGTCAATTCCCAGCGTAATCACATTATCTTTGGTCTTAACGTATGCACATATCCTGATTTTCTTTCCGATATAAGATGAAATGTTAAACTTAACGGTAGCGTCCTTCACCTGACGTGTTACCATAAGTGAATGTCCGCCTGCAGTATGAGCTTCTTTATCCGTAACAATAAGAGTCGGAAGATGTCCCATACCACGTATAGAGGCAATATTTGTGCTCTCTTCGAAACTCTCAGTAAGACCTACGAGTTTTATTTCCACTTCATCCACATAAATTGCGCTGAATTTACCCTCTTCTTTTTCTTTAGTACCGAAGAACAGGAACATAGAATGAACATCAGCAGGTACTTTATATCTTCCTTCAATCTTTACCCAGTCATCTCCGCCTGTTGTGCCTTCTGCAACAATAGGGAATACTCCCTCTATATCAGCACTGATAGTAACGCTCTTTGCAGGACTCTTTACCCATGCCGATACATCTATTGTCTGCCCGATAAAGTCTGATACATCAAAACTGATACTGCTCCAGTCGTCAAATCTTATCTCATGCGCAAGTGCATATGACCCGCTGCGGACAACCTTATCCTGAACAGTAATATGTGCGAACCCTCTGGTCTTAAACCCGATATCTTCAAGCTTTACAGGTTCACCGTTAACAGGCGCGAAATCAAATTTTCTGTCCTCAAGGTTAATAACTATCTTTTCGGGTTCTCCAAGACTTTCTCCCGAAATAGCATATTTAAGTGCATAATAAGACTTTTTAGGGCTGAGGTCTTTATGGAACAGTAACGGATTTGCTCCTCTGATCCATGAATTATCATCCGTAAGTCCCCAGAAAGTAACGCATTCAAGTTTTGATCCGTTTTTTTTCGCTTTTATAAGAGCTTCAAAAAACTTCTTATAAAATACAGCCTGATAATATTCCGCATTAACATTGATACATGTACATTTTACATCCAGCTCGGTAATATGAACAACATCAACTATACGGGAATAATCCATAAGGGCATCTATATACTCGTCAATATTGTTATTATCACTGATATGACCCTGCATTCCTATGCCGTCAATAATTCTTTCGCCTAAAATGCTGCCATGATCGTATGTACGTCTCTCAAGAGCGTCTATTATTGCTTTCTTTTTATCAGGATGGAACTCATTATAATCATTATAGAAAAGAAGCGGTCTGATTTTTTTAAGTTCTGTCAGGTTTTCCGATGACACTCCGTATTTAGATGCATATTTTACTGAATACTCATATACTGCTTCTTTTGCGAATTTAAAACTCCAGTATATAAAATCGTCACCGATAATCTGATACCAGTAACTGTTTCTGAGTCCTGTCGGCTGTTTGTCATTAAGTTCTATAGCTTCATTAACAACATCCCATGCATAAACCGTATCTGCATAGCCTTCTCTGTAGAAATATTCTATAGTAGATTTGATATAACTCTCGAGACGTTTGAGCATGGTGTTTCTGTCAACAAAACACACAGGATCAAGCTTTTCAAAATTCTTCATGAAAGGCTTTTCTTTAAGGAGTTCCGGATCCGTAGGGATAGTAACAGGCTCATACCCCTTACAGAACGCCTCTTTGGCGCACTGGCTGTGCCATACAAGAACATGCCCACGGACTTTCATTCCATTGCTTTTTGCAAAATCAAGCATTGCTTTAGCATTTTCATTTATGACAAATGGAAGATAGTCTTCACGTGCTTCAGATGAATTCCATCCCATATTGTAGGCCGGCTTAAGCTCATTTGCAAAAGTCATGCTGTTAAATTCCTGTAAGATCAGATTTTCCTTAGCAGAATTTCCTATCTCATTATTAGTAAAGAAATCATGTATTTTTTCGCACGCAACACCGATTTTAAAATAATCGGAATAACACTCCTTCAAACTGCTCATATACTTCTCCCCTTTAAAGTTTAGTCATAAAAATATTCTACTATTATCAAGAGAAAATGTCTATAAAAATATATATTTTTTTTGTATTTTATTGTCCAAAGGACCTATAGTATTCCTCAAGCTTCGGCCTGGCTGCAACATAGAAGGGCTCAAGCCTTTTGTCAAAGTGTTTCCCCATCCCCTCCATGATGATTGAATCTGCCTTTTCAAATGACATACTGTCCTTATAAACACGTTTGCTGACCAAAGCGTCATATACTTCCGCAACTGCCATTATGCGTGCTTCTATAGGGATTTTCTCACCCTTAAGTCCCTCCGGATATCCTGAACCGTCCCATCTTTCATGATGATAATGAGCAACATTTTCGGCTATGATCCTAAAATCGGCATCATCGGTAGACTTCAGGATTTCACGAACTATTCTTGCACCCTCTTCAGCATGTTTCTTCATCTTTTCAAATTCCTCAGGCTCAAACTTACCCGGTTTACGTAAAATAACATCGTCAACGGCAATCTTCCCCAGATCATGCATTGGAGCCGCTTTTATAATGTTTTTTCTGAAGTCTTCGGAAAGGTTAAACACATTGTTCTTTTTGATCTCTTCAATAAGCAGGCGGACACATTCGCTTGTTCTTCTGATATGGCCTCCTGTAGAATTATCCCTGCTTTCAACCATCATTGCCATACTCATGATCAGGTTGTTATGCATTTCAACAATGTGATTTGTTTTTCTGGTTACCTGCTCTTTTAAAGAAGTATTAAATTTATTGAGCAGAGAGATATACTTCTGGTCCTTGGTGTCATCTGTTATTACCAGTTGATATCCCTTTTTTTGTTTCCCGTCAAAAAGATAATTGACATCTACAAGATAGATCTTGTCTCCTCTTTTATAATGATTTTTATCCTTATTTTCATCTTCTTTAAAAATATCTATATATTTTAAACAGGTTCTCTTAATCAGATCACTTCTCGAAGCCGGCTTGTCAACAGTAAGTTTCTTAAGTTCCGGAAAAATACTTCTGGCTGTCTCATTACTCCCAAGATAATTATATTTAAAATCAAAAGATATAAATCCTGTAGCACCTTTTTCGGCGATCGATTCCATTGCAATTTCGGTAGTATCATAAAGACATATTCTGTGAATTATCAGCAGATACAGTACTTCACTGGCCAAATAAGCCAATGGCGTTAATTCAAAGTCCTTTGAAACAAGATATCTTCCCCCGAAAAAAGTTACAAGCGAAACCATTTCCGAAGTAAAAAGCAGATAGACTATTTTCCTTGAAACATCACGCTTTTTAACAAAACTGTACACCAAAGCAAATATACTGTCCAATGAATAATCAATTATCGCTATGTAAAAAACGGTATGCATCGGACCGTACTGGTTCTTCCTAAGTATACCTAACCCGTTGACTGTTTCAAATGAAATATCAGAATAATACAGATCACTGTATCCTATGGACAAAACGGACATGAATACTACAAAGCTTATCAAAAAATAAAAAATCGTAACCATTTTATGCAATCTGATATGGCATAGATTCAGTATGATAAGCAGCAGAAAGAGCGGACAAAAGCATGCACCAAGATAAATTACCTTCGTGGCAAAAACTGCTTCGGCCAGATTCTGAGCTCTTCCGATAAGACAGTACCCCAAAAGCTGTATAGGAACAAAAGCAAAGATAAGAGAGAAATAAACATTAAAATGTTTATGGTACATATACATATATACAAAAGCCAATATCACAGAAATGATAAATGACACATCATAAAACCACAGTACCATCTATTTTACGCCTCCGCATCTTCAAAATTGTTGCATCATGCTTTCGATTCTTCTTTATTCTTAGCAAATATTGAGTATGCTGCCAAAAGGAAAAGGCTTATAAGTATACCGCCTATAAGATCCGAGAACCAGTGAACGCCACAGATAAATCTTCCAAGCACCATGGTAATTATAACTATCAGGCAGAAAAACTGGATTGACATTCTTAATAATGTCTTTTTTATGTAGTTTTTGAGAAGTATCATTATGCTGCCCATTACCGTAATGGTTAACATCGTGTGTGAAGACGGGAATGACGCTGCCGGCATTGTTTCATCGGGCATAATAACAGGTCTGTAATTTATTATCACAATTTCAAAAAAGATATAAAAAGCAAGTACTACAATGTATAATCCACCCAGTGCAAGGATACAATTGTCAACTTTCAGAAGACTTTTTCTTTTTATAAGCTGGTACAGACCGATCAATCCAAAGGCTCCAACACATGCAAGTGAAAGCACACCTATATATTTGGTTACATTGTACCAGAATATGTTGTAATTATTATAGAGTGCGTTTCCAACATCATCATAATGCCAAAGGTCATGGAAAGAACTGTTGATAAGAGAAAGACCTACTTTTGTCCCTTTGGGTCCGACAGCTCCGACATCGACAGTCATAACAACAACCAGCCACGCAACCGATGCTATTCCGGCAATAGTCATAAGTATCTTTTTAGTTTTTGTTTTCATAATATCACATCCTTTTCATATTATTAACTCTCACATTTTTCAAGCAAACACACAGTTTCAACATGCCTTGTCCAAGGGAACATATCGCAGCACTTAACTTTTTTCACTCGATAGCCGTTTTCATTAAGTACCTCAAGATCTTTTGAAAGACTTGTAGGTTTACATGATACATATACTATCCTGTTTACACCGAATTTTATTATCTTATCAAGTGCTTTAGGATGTATTCCTTCCCTCGGCGGATCGAGTACTATTATGTCAGGCTTGTCTGTCAATTCATCCAGGATTTTTAATACATCCCCACATATAAAATCACAGTTAGAAAGATTATTCAGTGCAGCATTCATCTTGGCTGATTCAACCGCTTCGGCAACTATCTCAACACCGGTAATCTTTTTTGCAACAGGGGCCAAAACCTGAGCAATGGTTCCAGTTCCGGAATAGAGGTCAAAGATACTCTTATCTTTCATATCTCCGACAAAATCCCTGACGATTCCGTACAATACTTCAGCCCCAAACGAATTTGTCTGAAAGAAACTGAATGTTGTGATTTTAAAGATCTGGCTTAAAATCTCCTCAAAAAAGAAATCTTTGCCATGTATAACTTCAGTCTTATCTGCCTTAACAGCATCCGCAGGATCGTCATTTATCATATGCAGGATTCCTACAATACTTCCATTAAGATCCAAAGAAAGAAGTCCTTCTTTAAATTCGTTAAGGAAATCTGATTCAAACTGTTTATCTTCACTATCCGCACATATAAGCCACTGTGAAGTAGTGATCAGGCTTACAAGGATCTCTCCGGTTGTGGCGGCACGTCTTATAAGAAGATGTCTCAGATATCCTTTATGTGACATCTTATGACAATATGATAATCCCCACTTCCTGCATAATCCGATTGTAAACTTCACTATGCTGTTATAATCTTCATTGGTTATCTTACAATCAGTAATCTGGAGAATATCATAAAAGCTGCCAAGTTTATGAAGGCCTAATGTTAGTTCTCCGTTCTTTTCGGAATCTCCGAAAGAGAATTCCATCTTATTTCTGTAACCTTTGTCATTCGGACTTGGAGCTATGCCCAGAAATTCGTACTCATAATCCACGCAACTGTCTATGATATCTTTGACCTGACCGGCCTTAAGGTTCAGCAGATCATTATAGTTTAATCTCTGATATGCACATCCTCCGCAGCTTTCAAAATGAGGACAGAAAGGCTCATTCACCTCTAATGGCGATTTTTCAATAACGGACAGAACTTTCCCTTCATATCTTCCGTTTCTTACTTTTGTTACTCTCAGATTGACAGTCTGACCTTCCAAAACACCCTTAACAACAATCTTCTCACCTTCGCATTCTGCAATTCCTTTGTCGGGATACGTGGTCTTGAGTATTTTACAGGTATATTCCTGTCCTTTTTTTAAACTTCCCATTAAATTTTACCAAAAAATAATAATTCCTTTCAAAATACTTGACTTTAGTTCTTTAAAGTTGTAAAATCTTACACAGATAAATCATAATCAGGAGGAAGGCAAATTTTTGCCCTGTCAAAACTATGAATAAAAAAATCCATACCGAAGCAGTTGATCAGCTTTTTGATGCCATATTATGCTTAAAATCTAAAGAAGAATGCTATACCTTCTTTGAAGACGTATGCACCATAAACGAAATCCTGTCACTGTCCCAGCGTTTTGAAGTTGCCGCCATGCTCCGTTCAGGAAAGACATATCTTGAGATCGCTGAAAAAACCGGTGCATCAACTGCCACCATAAGCCGTGTAAACAGATCCTTAAATTACGGTAATGACGGCTATGATATGATTTTCAGCAGACTTCAGAAAAAGTCAGATGATACTGCCGAAAACTAATTATATGAAAAAATATCTTCGAGCTCTTCTCTTGTCAAGGAATCAATGAACACACCGTTTGATGTTATGACAGAGTCAAGGAGCTCTTTTTTCTTTTGCTGAAGTTTATAGATTTTTTCTTCAATTGTTCCTCGGGTCAGCAGCTTAAGCACATAAACATCATTCATCTGACCTATACGGTATGCTCTGTCGGTTGCCTGTTCCTCAACAGCAGGATTCCACCAGGGATCATAATGTATTACCGTATCGGCACCGGTCAGGTTAAGTCCTGTCCCGCCTGCTTTAAGAGATATCAAGAAGACCTGATTCTTACCGTCATTAAATTCCTTGACCATCTTAAGTCTTTCCTTAGGCGGAGTTGAACCGTCAAGATAAAAGAATTCTATCTCTTTTAGGTCAAGTTCATGCCTTATTATCTCCAGCATACCTGTAAACTGAGAAAATACAATTGTCCTATGTCCGTTTGCGATGGCATTGTTGAGCTGCTGCATAAGCAGATCAAGTTTTCCGCTGCCTCCTTTGTAATTTGAAAGGAATGTCGACGGATGGCAGCAGATCTGCCTTAATCTTGTAAGTGCAGCCAGTATTTTTATCCTGCTCTTTTCTATTCCGTTTTCATTTATCTCGCCAAATATATCGGATTTAAGCTCACTCATATATGAAAGGTAAACCTTTCTTTGTTCATCAGTGAGATCGGTAAGCATCTTTTCCTCAAGCTTATCAGGAAGATCGTTAAGAACATCCTTTTTCATACGTCTTAATATAAACGGTCTTATTCTCGAATTTAAATCTGATACTGCTTTTTCATCTCCGTTTATGATAGGTTTCTCATACCTCATGACAAAACGGCTGTGAGTCATCAGGAAATTCGGCATTATGTAATCAAACAGTGACCAAAGCTCCGAAAGAGAGTTTTCTATAGGCGTGCCTGTAAGCGCAAATCTGTGCCTAGCGTTTAACTGCTTAACAGACTGAGCATTAAGTGAAGCTGCATTTTTTATAAACTGTGCTTCATCGAGAAAAATAGTATTGAAGCAGATTTTTTTATAGAACTGAACATCTCTTCTCATTAGCGGATAGGATGTGATAAGTACATCATAATCCTTTCCGTTCTCAATCATCTTACATCTTTCGGGCGGAGTTCCCACTACTACAAGACATTTAATGTCCGGAGCAAAATTGCTTATCTCATCCATCCAGTTATAAATAATCGAACTCGGACATACGATCAAAAACTGTTCATGCAAATGAGCTTCACATTCCCTGATTTTTCCCGATATGTAGCATATAGCCTGAAGTGTTTTTCCAAGGCCCATATCATCCGCAAGTATCCCGCCGAGACTGTTGGACGCAAGAGTCATCATCCATTTATATCCAAGTACCTGATAAGTCCTAAGCTCAGCATTGATATTATCGGGCATTTCAAAGCTCTGAGTCTCTGAATTGGTTATTTTGTCAATTAATTCAATAAATTCTTCGTTCTTTGTAACCTTAAATCCGCTCTTTTCAAGGGCGTCATCAAGATAAAACGCATTACTCTTGCTTAATTTAATACCTGTATCATCTATGTTTTTGGATGTAACGCCAAGATTATCCAGTATATCCGAAAGTCTTTCCATATCTCCGTCCTGGAGATTGATAAAACTTCCGTCATACATTCTGTAATATTTCTTTCTTACCTTCAATGCTCTGAATAAAGCTTTGAGTTCCTCATGACTCATGTTTTCAAAGTCAAAACTCATTTCGAGAAGGTCCATCTTACTGCTGACGCGAAGTCCGATATTGAAATTACCGCCGGTTCTGATCTTTAATCTCCTGAAATCTTCTGAATAATACATATCCGCAAGTTCCAAAAGATCTTTTTTCTCGCTAAGCAGGAAATCATATATTGCAGATTCGGATTTTAACAGATAAAAATTGCTTCTGGGTTCAAAACCGTAGTTTTCCATTCTTTCTTTAAGACGGTCTTCTTTTTCTTTCTGTCTAATGATTATATAATAATCCGAATTTGGATTTTCAAAACAGCTGAATTCAAATTTATCGTAAATAAAATGAACATCCGCCTTAATACCGTTGTTATACCTGTCAAAATATATAGCTGCTTTAAATTCCGGTGAAATATATCTGTCCTGAAGTTCTTCAGGAATCTCAATATCCATGCTGTCACCGATTTTTGGAAGAACCTCTTCAAGAAAACGCTGTTTGTTTTCTCCTCTGAAAAGCAAGGCAGGCTTATCTGCTCCCAAAGCATTAAAAAAAGGAGCATAATTTCTTTTAAACTGCGTTGTAGGTATAAAAACAGCGCCATTATAATATATAAGATCCCCGTTCTTTGAAAGCGGTAAAACTGCTTCTTTATCCCTGTAATCAAACATGATAGTGTCTTCAACTATATCCAGGTCATATTTTATGTTAGGGTTTTCTTTAAAAACACGTACATTATCGTAGTTTTTACCATACAGGTTAAGAGTAAACGTATTTCTTCCCATCAGATTTAGCAGCTTGATAAGAAGTGCCTGATTTATAACTATGGATGACTTAAAGAAAATCTTCTTGCTGTCTATGCTTTCATCCATACCGAAAATCTGGTAGATTTCAAGCATAAAATCAAGGATGTTCTGCGAAGTCCTGTCAAATTCGCATTCACGGGAAACAAAGGTAAAATCTTTTCCGAGATTAATATCAATTTGTTTAAGATAATCCGTTAAAAACTTCTTTATGGTCTGAACTTTGTATAATTTATCCTTACCGGCTCTTATTGAAAGAAATGCATTCGCCTCAGGTCTTCCCAATATTTCAGATACAGTTATCACCGGTTCTATATGAAAAACCGTCTTTGGGAAATTCAGATCCTCCTGTGACTGGAAAAAATCAAGTACAGAGCATGCTCTTTTATCCTCCGGAGTCGGAAGCTTCGACATTTTTTCTTTTTCCTGTATCTTTAGAAGCGCAAAAAGACCCGCAATAGTATGCTTGCAGGCACTTCCCTCATGATCCTTTATCGCATGCGCACAATTACATGAATGAACTATCTCTCCCTCTTCGTTGTCATCGATCAAAACCGTATATTCAAAAACATCATTTACCTGAATCCTTATCTGTCCGGTTGTTCTTATAACGGAAATGTTCTTTACCTGTCCGCTGCGATAAAGAAATATGCCCCGGTAATAATTCATATCATCGGCTGCTAAATTCTTTATCATAAGTCTTGATAGCTTCTGCATCATTATCCTCCGTTTACAGGTCCCCTTCTTAACAAATCTCCGGCTTTCGGTAAAACATCTAAATAAACTATTATACGCTGAGAAGCGTGTGGACAGCTTGGCATATCTTTTCCGTCCGTATCTGTGATTCTCAATACTCTGCAAAATCTTTCTTTAAGATTGCCCGGAGACAGGATTTCTATTTCATCTCCAACACAGAATTTGTTTTTCTGTATAAGTTCACATTTTGCTCCGATATTTTTTCCATCATTATACTTAAATCTTTCAACTGATTCCAATGTGCCCAGATATACATAATCTTTGACATACGTACTTTCTCCGAACACCATGGAATCCTGGCCCGGTTTTCCGAAATAAAAACCGGTTGTAAACATCCTGTTGGTACATTTAGATATTTCTTTAAGATATTTTTCTCTGTTTCTCTTGTATTTATTCCCGCTTTCAAAAAATGTATCTATGGCAATCCTGTAGGCTCTTGCGATAGTTGCGGCATAAAGAGCCGTTTTCATTCTTCCTTCAATTTTGAATGAATCAATACCTGCGTCGATAAGTTCAGGTATATGATCAATCATACAGAGATCTTTCGAATTAAAAATATATGTTCCTCTGTCATTTTCTTCTATAGGGAAAAACTCACCGGGTCTTGTTTCCTCAGAGATGTAGTATTTCCATCTGCATGGATGGGTACATTCTCCCAGATTGGCATCTCTGCCGGTAAAGTAATTGCTCAATAAACATCTTCCCGAATATGAAATACACATTGCTCCATGAATAAAACTTTCTATTTCCAGATCATCAGGAATGTTTTCTCTGATTTCCTTTATCTCAGAAATTGACAGTTCTCTTCCGGTGACAATTCTTTTAGCACCCTGTTGCTGCCAAAACAGAAAAGTCAGATAATTAACATTGTTTGCCTGTGTACTAATATGTATCTCAACGCTCGGAGCATATTTTTTTGCGAGCATTATAACACCCGGGTCACTGATAATAAATGCATCGGGTCTTATATCTTCCAATTCCGAAAGATACTCACGTATTCCGTCAATATCTTTGTTGTGTGCAGTGATATTAACCGTAACATATATCTTTTTGTTAAGCGAATGAGTATATTTTACAGCTTCTCTAAGTTCTTCAAGACTGAAATTATGAGCTTTGGCACGAAGACTGAACATATCTCCGCCGACATATACCGCATCCGCACCGAATCTGAATGCTGTCTTTAGTATTTCAAAGCTGCCCGCAGGCATCAGTAATTCAGGTTTTTTCAAAACAATGCCTCCATTATGTCAATACACCAAAAAAAGCTTTCAGCGTTTAATTGGTAACAAAATGATGCTCTGTATCTTCAATTTTGTTATACACGGAAACCGCGACGCCATCTCCTACCGGAAGAATTACAGTATCAAAATCTTCACAATGTGTCAGTTCATTGAGATATTCCCGCATTCTCATATGTATGGTACGGTTTCTTCTTTCTATTGAAAACTTAGACTCTGCAATAGAGCCTTCAAGAAGAACATTATCCGTAACAAGCATTCCGCCCTTGATCAATATCTTTCTGATATATTCAAGGTACTTGAGATACTGTCCTTTTGCTGCATCTAAAAAAATAAAATCATATCTTTTGGTATGATCGTTAGAAAACTTATTTAGTATATCTTCTGCATCGCCTTCACAAAGAGATATTCTGGAATGCCCTGCAAGATTTTTTCTTGCATTTACAAGTCTCATTTCAACTTTCTCTATAGTAGTTATCCGGCAATCCTCCTGTGAACAGTGTTCCATAAACAAAGCTGAAAATCCTATTGCTGTACCAATCTCCAAAATATTCTTTGGTTTGTGAGTCTTTATAAGGAAACTAAGGAGGGACTGCATGCTTCTCCGTATAATGGGCACTTTATTATCAAGTGCCCATTGTTCAAGATTATCAAGTTCTTTTGGTATATCAGGAGCTAAAGAGTTAATATAACTCTCTATATGTTCGTCTGTTATCATGGCGAATTTTCAGCCTCCTCGACACTTATCTCGCCTTCGATGGAGTTCTTGGCATCTGTTATGACCGCCAGTATCTCATCATAATTCATAGAAGTGTTAAGTACATACGTTCCGCCCATAATTTCATATTTTTTCTTATTTTCATCGGAACCAAAATTACCGATCTGAACTTTTAAGAAAAACGAATATCTGTCGGGTATCAGCTTGTTGGTTTCAAGTTTCGTGGCCACATTCATAGTGGACTCACCTTTTAAAATAAGTATTTTAACATCCCTGCCGGGTTCAACTTCAACAGATACATCTCCAAATATCCTATACGCAAAATCATATGTATAATGAACTGCTTTTACTACAAAAAATATGATCACGGCGTATATAAAGATATTCAGACAGATTTGTAAAAATCCCCCCGACATTCTAAGTAAAACTCTTATTCCCGATGATCTTCCTGTTCCTTTATGAACGGAACTGTTCATATTGCTCATTTAGACCTCCATGAAAATAGGCAGGATAATAGGTCTCCTCTTCATCCTCTTCCATAAGAAATCAGCTAAATCGTCTCTTATAACCGATTTCATTTTATTCTGATCTGTAATACCGCGATCCCTTATCATATTTAAAGTTGCAAGAGCTTCGCCTTCCAACGCTTCTATAAGTTCTTCGGCTTCCTTGACATAGACAAATCCTCTTGACGAAATTTCGGGGCCGGCAAGTACTTCTCCTGTTGCGGAATCAAAAGTGATCGAAACAGCTATAAGTCCACTTTCGGAAAGCTGCTGACGGTCATGCAGTACAATATTTCCTACATCACCGACACCAAGTCCGTCTACCATAACTGCTCCGACTTTTACCTTGTCGGTAAGTTTACCTTCTTCCTCGGACAGTTCAAGAACATCGCCTGATGAAAGAATAAATACATTATCTTTTTCAACGCCCATATTAACTGCAAGTTCCTTATGCGCCACAAGGAATCTGTATTCACCGTGGATAGGAATTGCGTATTTGGGTTTAGTAAGTGAATATAAAAGCTTGATTTCTTCCTGGCATGCATGTCCTGAGACATGTGCGTCCTGGAATATAACCTTAGCTCCGATCATTGAAAGTTCATTTATTACCTTAAATATATTCTTTTCATTTCCGGGTATGGCCGATGAACTGAAAATTACAACATCTCCCGGCTTTATGGTTACTTTTTTATGGATATTTGCAGCCATACGGGATAATGCAGCCATAGCTTCTCCCTGACTTCCGGTAGTAATGATGACCGTTTTTTCATCCTTATAGCTCTTCATCTGCTCTATAGGGATTATCGTATTATCCTTCTTGGTGATATATCCTAAATCACAGGCAGTTGTTATGACGTTTACCATGCTCCTGCCTTCAACAACAACTTTTCTTCCGTATTTTTCAGCTGAATTAATTATCTGCTGTACGCGGTCTACATTGGTAGAAAATGTAGCTACTATTATACGTCGGTCGCCGTTCTCTAAAAAAATGGTATCAAAGGTTCGGCCGACAGTTTTCTCAGACATTGTATAACCGGGACGGAGGACATTCGTACTGTCGCATAATAACGCAAGAACTCCCTTTTTGCCCAACTCGGCAAATCTCGGCAGATCAATAGTTTCGCCGTAAACCGGAGTAAAGTCTACCTTAAAATCACCCGTATGTACAATAATTCCTGCAGGCGTAAAAATCGCAAGCGCTGCGGCATCGGCTATACTGTGATTGGTTCTTATAAATTCTACTCTGAAATCACCTACAGAAACACTCTGCCCGTATTTTACGGTTTTTATTTTAACCTTTTTTGGCATTTCATGCTCTTTCAATCTGTTTTCGATAAGAGCTGTAGTAAGGCATGTTCCGTAAACAGGAACGCAGACATCCTTTAAAACATATGGAAGTGCTCCTATATGATCCTCATGTCCGTGTGTAATAAAGAATCCTTTAACTTTATCAATATTTTCTGTCAAATATGTAATATCCGGAATAACAAGATCTATCCCGAGCATATCATCTTCAGGAAAGGCAATACCGCAATCTACAACGATTATGGTATCATTATATTCAAAAGCGGTTATGTTCATACCGATCTGTTCAAGTCCACCTAAAGGGATGACTTTAACTGACGGAACTTTTACTTCCGCTGTTTCATTCTGTTTATTCAATTTCTTCTCCAAATCAATATATAAATCTTAGTCAACATCCTCTACAATGTCGACATCTTCAAGCAATTCATTAAAAATCTCTCCGACAGCATTCAGTTCTTTTTCATCAACAACTAGATCATATGCAACCTCTTTGTTATCAGAAGCAAGCTCTTTTAAAATGTAGGCATTCGCTTCCATATCATCTTCACTGTCAGATACAAGTATGTAGTTTTTTCCGTTCAGCTTTGTATCAGCTATGGCATAAAGATCAATTTCAATGCCGTCGTCAGTTGTAAATTTGATCATTCTGTTATCATTTTTTTCACTCATGGCAATGTCTCCCATTCTGATAATAAAGCCGATATCCTAAAAAATCATGATCCGCTTTTGGCACAATTTGATAAATAATCAAGATAATTCTGCAAGATAAGAGAGGCTGCAAGTTTGTCTACAACCCTGCTTTTTTCTTCATAATTAAGTCCTGCCGCATTAAGTGCCCTGGAAGCTTCAACTGTGGTCAGTCTTTCATCCCACAGTATCACTTCAAGTCCGGTCCTTCTCTCAACATCAGAAGCAAACGCTTTAGTTTTTTCAACTCTGTCGCCTTCTGTTCCGTCAAGTTTTTTAGGAAGTCCTATCACGCATTTTTCAACTTCATATTCAGCTATAAGTTCTTCTATACGTGCCAAGGTTTTCCTCAGCTTATTTTCATGAGTACGTCTTATTGTCTCTATCGGCTGAGCCGTCAGTAAAAGAGGATCGCTTATAGCCACCCCGCACGTCATTCCACCAAAATCAAGTCCTATTATTCTGCCCATTATATACCCGGATAATTATTTGAAATTAATGTCAATGTATTCTTTAAGAAGCTCCTCTATGATCTCATCTCTTTCAACACGCATTATCTGGCTTCTTGCACCATTGTGGCTTGTAATATATGTAGGGTCTCCGGACATAATATATCCTACTATCTGACTTACAGGATTGTAACCTTTCTGAGTAAGAGCAAGATAAACATCTGAGATAGTATCCTTAACGAGGTTCTCTGTTTCCTTTACAGGTCTGAAATATTGTGTGTCGCCTCTTGATTCCATTGTTAAATACCCATTTTCCGCATCTGTCATATATGAATGCGGCCTTTCTTAATTATCATCTTAAAATCGAGCAAAGCTCAACCTTTCGCATCATAATATTATAACCGAGAATGTTTGTCTTTTCAAGTACTTTTTTAGCATTTTCAAATATTTTACGATATTTTAATCTATACTCAGATTTATGCTCAGACCTATTACTCAAATCTATACTCGGTTCTATATCCGGTTCTATATCCGGATATAGGATTTACTTTGAGATCAATATACCGTCCTCCGATACATCTGTTATTTTTACCTCTGCTATATGATTTATATAACTGTTATCAGCAGATAACTCTGTATTCATGTCATTCGGAACATCAGGGAATCTAAAAACGCCTGTGTTTTTTGATATCTTTACATTCATATATCTCTCTGTAAGCCCTGACATTTCATCTCCGTCTTCTTCCTCTATTAGCACTTTAACAGTCTTTCCTTTAAAATGAGATGCATAATCAAAATGCATTTTATTGTCAAGCTCCTGTAATACAAGGCTTCGCTCGTGTTTTACCTTTTCTGTAAGTTGTCCGGGCATTCTGTCTGCAACGGTTCCCTTGCGCCTGGAATATTTAAAAATATGCATTTTTGAAAATGCTGCCTGCTTTAACATATCGGCGGACTCTTTAAACTCTTCTTCAGTCTCAGAAGGGAATCCGACTATTACATCGGTAGTTATCGCCGGATCATCAAATACTTCCCTTAATATTCTGCATCGTTCAAGAAAATCTTCGGCCGTATAATGCCTGTTCATCCTTTTCAGCACAGAATCACATCCACTTTGAAGTGACAAATGAAAATGCGGGCAAAAACTTTTGATCTCTTTTAATCCGACAGCAAATTCTCTGCTAATGATCCTTGGTTCCAAAGACCCAAGTCTTATACGTTCAATACCTTTTATTTTGTCGAGTTCCTGCACAAGTTTAAGCAGCGGTTTTGAATCCCATTCTTCATTTTTTAAGCCCGATTCATAATTTTTCATTCCGTATGAAGAAATATGTATACCGGTTATAACAATCTCTTTAAAGCCTTTTTCGGCAAGTACTTTTACTTCAGAAATAATATCTTCTTCGCTTCTTGAACGTACACGCCCTCTTGCATACGGTATTATACAATATGAGCAAAACTGATTACATCCGTCTTCAATCCTGACAAATGCCCTGCTTCTTTCCGAATAGTCATTTATAGAAAAGTTTTCGACCTCACATTCTTTAGCGATATCGTCCAAAAGGTTAATGTCATCTGCTGCAGATGATATATGAGCCATGATTGTTTCAGCTATGCTCCCTTTATGATTATTTCCGATTATGATATCTGCTGCATCATTTAATCTTTCGTCTTTTTCCGCAGTCTGAACATAACAGCCGGTAGCCACAACCAATGCTTTAGGATTTATGCTTTTGGCTTTATGCAGCATCTGACGCGATTTTCTGTCGGCTATATTGGTTACCGAACAGGTATTTACTATATAAACATCGGCTTTTTCGGTAAAATCAACTATTTCAAAACCAGCAAGGATCATGTCTTCACGTATTTTTTCGGTCTCATATGAGTTCACCTTGCATCCCAATGATAAAAGTGCCGCTTTCAGAGCCATTATAGCCTCCTGTTAAAATTCATTATTAATTATTATAATGTCACCTCGAAAACGCCTTCTGTGTTTCCTCGGTAACATAACGCTGCTCCGCATCTTCTGTTTTGTTATAAAGATATCTGCAATTATTTATGTTTTACAGCATAAATTGTAAAAAATGCACAAACAAAAATTCCATTAATTCTAAAACAGATATAAAATTAAATAATATATTTTTTGAAAAATACACAAATTTTGGTACTTCTTAGTGTTGACATTATCCTAAAGTAAAGCTATACTATGCTCGTAAGGAAAAATCCTAAAAAGTATATTTTCGAAAGGAGAAAGTTAAAATGAAAACAGTTAAAATCAGTTTGAATTCTATCGATGCAGTTAAGTCGTTTGTAAACACAGTTACAAAATACGAGTCGGATTTCGATCTTGTTTCGGGGAGATATGTTATAGATGCTAAATCCATTATGGGTATCTTCTCACTTGATCTTTCAAAGTCAATCGAGCTTAATATCCATTCAGAGGATCAGATTGATGAGATCTTAGAGAGCTTAAAGCCTTTTATCGTAGCTTAATCAAAGAATTCAAAAAATCTTACGGCAGCATACGCTGCCGTTTTTCTTTTGTCATTATTATTCACTAAAGTGTCAATGTCACCTCGAAAACGCCTTTTGCGTTTCCTCGGTAACAAAACGATGCTCCGCATCTCATTTCAGTCGGGGCTTGAACCCCGCCTGAAACGAAGATCTCCCCCCACCTTCGCTACGCTAAGAGGTGGGGGATATCTTCTATTTTGTTATATTCTCGTTTACTTCGATTATCTCTGTTTCCTTTATAGCTTTTTCAACAAGTTCCTCTATAACACCTGCAAGCTTCTTTTCGGAGCGTTCAATAATATTTAAATAAGGTTTTGTAACAGGATGCTTAGCAACAAATATAGTACAGCAGTCTTCGTAAGGCAGAATAGATGTTTCATATGTATTAATCTTTTCTGCTATATCAACTATATCCTGCTTGTCAAATGCTATAAGCGGCCTGTATACCGGAAGCGTACATACTGCATTTGTTGCGACAAGGCTTTGAGGCGTCTGACTGGCCACCTGACCTATAGATTCTCCGGTTATAAGTGCCTGACACCTGTTCTCATAAGCAAAATGTTCAGCTATCCTCATCATATATCTTCTCATGATGATAGTTAGCTCGTCTCTCGGACATTTGTCTATTATTGCAAGCTGTACATCTGTAAAATTAACAACATGAAGCTTTATAGGCCCTGTGTATACACTGATAAGGCGTGCCAGATCAATAACTTTCTGTTTAGCCCTTTCACTGGTATAAGGCGGAGCATGAAAATACACTGCATCTATAGTTACACCACGTTTCGAAACCATATATCCGGCAACCGGACTGTCTATTCCGCCTGAAAGAAGCAGCATTGCATGTCCGTTCGCACCGACAGGCATACCCCCTAAACCCTTGATAGATTCCGAATATACATATGCCATATTTCTAATCTCAACATAAAGAAGAATCTCAGGATTATGAACATCAACTTTTATCTCTGAGAATCTGTCAAGAAGATATGCACCCATATCGGAACATATCTGCGGGGACTGAATCGGATAAGATTTATCCGATCTTCTTGCCTCAACCTTAAAGGTGTGCGGAGTATTTCCGTATCTTTCCTCAAAATAGTCGCCGGTTTTTATCGTGAGATTATCCCATGAAGCATCTTCAATAACATATGCAGGACATATTTCCCATACTCCAAAGACCTTTTTCATTTGCTCTACAGCTTCATCATAATCATAAACATCCGGACAGTTGACCTTAAGTCTTCCCTGTTCTCTTACAACTGTAAAACCCTCCGCTACCTTAGCCAGCTTTTCAGCAATCCTGTCACAGAGAGCATCTTCAAAAACATATCTGTTCTTTCCTTTAATGCCGATTTCAGCATATTTAATTAAAAAAGCTTTATATTTCATTTCCACCTCTATCATTTTCGAGTAAATCTGGAATAAATCGGAACTAACTCCTTTAAAACCTCTATGCAATAATCAATTTCTTCCATAGTAGTATATCTCGAAAAACTAAATCTCAAAGTTGAATCCAATAATTCGCGTTTTAAACCGATTGCCTGTAATGTGCTGCTGAGTCCGGGATGATTTGAAGAACATGCCGAACCTGATGAAACATACACATTTTTTTCTTCAAGAGCATGCAGAAGAACCTCAGCTTTTATTTTATCAAAGCTAATGCTAATAATATGCGGAGCCGTTGTTCTTATCGCATCTTTCATTTTATCCGTTTGATTATAACATTGCTTATTATCACCTGAATTACCGTTTACCATTGAATTAAAAAAATAATCTTTACTATTACACTCAGGCACTGCATTTACATGTGTTCCTTGTACTTCTGATATTCTTTCAAGAAAATGTTCTTTCAAAGCATATATATAGTCAATTTTTTTATCAAAATCCTCATACGCTTCTCTAACCGCTTCACCAAGTCCTGCAATTGCAGGCACATTCTCCGTACCTGAACGTCGGTTTTTCTGCTGTCCTCCACCAAATATCAGGGGTCTGAGCTTTACTTTTTCATCAGCGTACAAAAATCCACTTCCTTTCGGGGCATGAATCTTGTGACCACTTACACTGAGAAGATCAATTCCTTCCTTCTTAGGATTTATCCTGTATTTTCCATATGCCTGTATTGCATCAACATGGAAAACAATATCGCTTTTTTTAGTTTTTATGGCTTTAGAAATCTCAGCAATATCCTGAACTGCACCAACTTCATTATTAACATACATGATAGAAACTAAAATTGTCTGATCATCTATCGTTTGCAAAAGTTCGTCAATTTTAATATGCCCCATCTCATCCACAGGCGCAAATTCGACTTCAAATCCAAAATCTTTTAGTGCAATTAACGGAGAATACACCGATGCATGTTCGAAGCATGAGGAAATAATCTTATTCCCGCTTCTTTTCATAGCCATAGCCGCGCCACATAATGCCATATTGTTGGATTCGGTACCACCGGATGTAAAAATTATCTCCTTCGGTTGACATTTTAAGGTACCTGCAATCGTTTCTGCAGCTTTTTTTATATATTGTTCAGCATCAAATCCTTTTATATGCTTCGAAGAAGGATTTCCATAATCCTCCCTCATTACTTTTTCAGCAATCTCAGCGGCTTTTTCACTTACCCTTGTTGTAGCCGCGTTATCTAAATACGCTTCCATAACACCTCATTGTGACACTGGGGACGGTTCTCTTTGTCACCTTTTTTATACTTTTTGAATAACCCCATTACTAAGTCCGGTCATTCATTCGATTTGTCTATCACCATTAACAAATCCGATGACAGACAGCAGCATCATGCCCGCAGTTTCAGTACGTAAGATACGTTTTCCGAGTGATATAGGCTTTGCTCCGAAACTAATAGCCTCTTCTACTTCGGTTGGTTCAAAACCGCCTTCCGGGCCAATAAACACTGCAACATCGCTTCCAACAGGAATATTTCTTATCAGATCAAAGGACGCTTTCATACCCTCATGAGAATTATCAGCATTTTCATACGGTATTAAAACTACATCCATTTCTTGAGCAAGTTTTAATGACTCTTTAAAGTTTAAACAATTAGATATTTTAGGAATTATACCTCTTCCGGACTGCTTGGCAGCGCTTTCAGATATCGCTTGCCAGCGCTTTATCTTAGCTTCTTCTTTCTTTTTATCATCGAGCTTAACTATCACACGCTTCGTCATGACGGGGATGATATCATATACACCAAGCTCCACGGATTTTTGAATTATCATCTCCATTTTGTCTTTCTTTGGCAACCCCTGAAACAGATGAACCTTGAAAGGCATTTCAGCTTCAGAAATGCCATAGCTTAAAATTTCAGCTACAACTTCGTCCTTGCTCAGCGAAACAATCCTTGTATAATAATCAGTCCCCTCACTGTCGCAAATGATGATTTCCTCGCCTTCCTTCATACGAAGAACATTTTTAATGTGATTTACATCATCGCCAAATATGGAAATTGTTTTATCTGATATATTTGTTTTTTCCGTATAGAAGTGGTACATTATTATTTCCTCGCAACAAAAGCAACCCAATCGTTCATATGGATTACTTCAACTATTTCAAAATCATTCTTAAGCAACGCTTCTCTGACAGCATTCTCTTTTGTATTTATGATTCCGGAACTGATAAATAATGCGCCTTTCCTCATATACTTAGAAACAATATCAGATAACGGAATAATAATATCTGCTAAAATATTTGCAACAACTACATCAAACCTATCGAAACCGGTTTTATTGCATATATCATTATCTTCCAGTACATTTCCGGTATAAAATCTTATAGTGTTGTAAATTATTGGAATTACATTAGTGCTATTAGCATCCATAATTCTGCAATTATCATCCGTATTTCTGCTATTAGCATCATTTTTACTGCTATCTTCATTCAAAATACTGCCATTATTACAGTTTGATTTCAAAAGATGACAAAAAGAACCGTCCCCATTGTCACATAAGTATTCTGCGGGGATGTCGTTTATCAGTGCATTCTCTACAGATGTCCTGGAAGCATTGTCATCCACGTCGATGCCAAATGCTGCCTGTGCGCCAAGTTTCATTCCGACAATTGACAGGATTCCGCTTCCGCAGCCCACATCAAGAAGTTTGTCATCGTTTTTAAGATATTTTTTCAAAGCCTTTATGCAAAGCTTTGTGGTTTCGTGTGCCCCCGTACCGAATGCGGTTCCCGGATCAATCTCTATGATTATATCATTATCATCATGATCGGGAAGCTCAGAGATATCAGTCCATGTAGGTTTTATTACTATTCCTTCATCAGCTCTGAAAGGCTTAAAAAACTGTTTCCAGTTATTGATCCAATCCTTATCCTCAGTATCTGAAACTTCAAATGTAAGTTTTCCGAGATTATATTCTTCTCCGTAAGGTTCAAGATTGGTCAGAATACATTCTTTAAGCTCTTCAATATCGGTATCGCAGTCAACATAAAAGGTAAGGTCTGCTTCTCCGTCATCCGGCGGCAGTTCCGGAAGAATATCTATAAACATTCTTTTCTTATCTTCTTCGCTTAACTGGATCTTATCATCTATCTGAACACCTTCAATCCCCATTTCATCAAGGATTGCAGTTACCAGATCTTCAGCTTCTGTTGTAGTCGTAAGTTTAATTTTTATCCATTTCATGATATTTACTCTTATTTATTATTGTCAATGTCACGTTGAAAACGTCTTCAGTATCTTTTTAATTTTTCCCATCGTCCAATTTATAGCTCATTTGCAGACTCAAGAACTCTTAATATCAGCTTCCATGTCCTCTCTACCGATGATATTTCAAGCCTTTCCATAGGTGTATGAATATCAAGAATATTAGGGCCTATCGAAATAGCATCTAATCCTTCAAGTTTTTCCGCAAACAGGCCACATTCAAGTCCTGCATGGATTGAAGTGATAACCGGATCCTTACCATACAGCTCATTATATTTCTTAACACACAGATCTCTGAATTTAGATTCTCTAACGTATTTCCAACCGGGATAATTCCCTAACAGGCTAACTGTTCCGCCAAAAAGTTTAATCAAAGATGTAATCTTCTTTATAGCATGATCCTTTTGAGAATCTATTGAAGACCTTACAAGGAAAGTTATATTAAATTCATTCTCTTTTAAGCATAATACACCAAGGTTTTGCGATGTCTGAACCAAACCTTTCAGATCCATATCCATCTCTATTACGCCCTGGAAAGACAGATAAATTGCCGAGAGGACATTGAATGTAGATTTTTTATCTAATACGGATAAATTATCTTTATCAATTTTTTCTTCAACTGATGCAGAAAGTTTGATATCGGGATTGATACTGCCGTATTCCAGTTTAAGCACTTCTGAATATTTCTCGATAAACTGCGTTATTTCAGCAACATTCTTTTCATTTACAGCTATACCTGCACTGGTTGCCGGTGTTATAACATTATCAAATTTGCCGCCTTCCAAAGAGATAAGGTTAATAGGAAATTTTTCATTTAATTCAAATAAAACTCTTCCCATCAGATAATTTGAAGACGCCGGCTGTTTATTTATTTCAGTGCCTGAATGTCCTCCGCAAAGACCTGACAGTGTTATAGAAAGACAAGTTCTATCTAAAGGAAATTTTTCCCTTTCAACCGGTATCAGACCGTTTAAACGGCATCCTCCCGCGCATCCGCAGGTAAATATTCCTTCTTCCTCACTGTCAATATTTAAAAATTTTCGTCCACTTATCAGCTTCGGATTTATATCTCTTGCTCCGTCCATTCCGACTTCTTCATCAACAGTAAATACTGCTTCAATATTGGGATGCTTTATCTCATCCGAATCAAGTACTGCCAGTGCATATGCTATGGCAATTCCGTCATCTCCGCCCAAAGTTGTATCCTTGGCAAATACATATTTATCGTCATGCATAAGGTCTATGGGCTCTTTATCCATATCCTTGCTGCAGTCAACATTCTTGGCACATACCATATCCAAGTGTCCCTGAAGTACTATTGTCGGAGCATTTTCATATCCCGGAGTCGCATTTTTATATATTATAACGTTATTTAGCCCATCTTTGTAACAGGTAAGTCCTCTGTCTTTTGCAAATTTAATACAAAGTTCTGATACAGCTCCTGTATTTCCCGAGCCTCTCGGAACAGATGAAATATATTCAAAAAATTCAAATACTTTTTTCGGCTCTAAGCCCTCTAATATAGCCATTGATCTTCTCCTCGCTATTTTTCATCAAATTCGGTTCTTGATTTAATAATTCTCATTCTCCCGATATAATTTGCACCAAGATCTTCGTTCCATATATTTTCATCGTCGTTTGCAAATCTCACCGGATAATCACTGTTTCCATTATCAACATCTGTTTTACTATATGCAATCTTAAAATACACTTTATAGTTACCTGGTATGATACCGTTAGGAAGATTCATTGAAACTCTGACATATACTCTGGTATCGGAATCCCATTTCACAGGATCCCCGTTTATTATGTACTCATCATCAATAATCTTATGTTCGGTAACAGGAATATAATATTTATACCTTTCTCCTTCAAAAATTATATACAGCTTTTTAGGTTTTACCAGGTTTGCAAAACCGACATTATCAATAACAGCTCTGATAAGTATCTTATCATCAAGCGAAACTTCCTCCGTCATTATTACATCTTTTAAAACGAATCTGTAACCAAGATGATTTCTCAAGAAAACATATCCTGTCTGTCCCCAATAATATTTATTATTTCCATTATAAATTTCGGTTTTAAGATTTTCAATAGCCACCTGGGAATATAAGCCGTTCAGATATGATGTATGTGTCATGAAAGCTTCATTTTCTATCAGTGAAGAATAAGTCTGACCTTCTTCTAAGGAATTGATCGTCATGAGTTCACCGCCAAACAATGCATGCCTTGCCTGATAAAACAACCACTTTACTTCTTCTTTACGGTCAGAATATGTGCCAAGATCGGAAGCCGACCCAAAGTATCCGTCATTATAAATTCCCACCCTGTAAGAATCCTCGTCATAGTAACTGAAATCCCAGGATATGTTTTCACGTTTAATCCCCTTCCACCAGCAGTAATGAAGGGGAGTACGGACCGATACACATATTGATTTTGGTAAAACCTCTAACCATTTATCAACTACCGCCACAAGGTTTTCTTTTTTACACATATCTGTCCCATGCAGTTCGCCCCATAAACCGAGAAGACCTGTTTCGACGCATGTAATGGCATTCTTATGTTTTGCAAGGATGGGACCCAGCTGTTCCTGATGGGTCAGGATCATATCAATAGAAGGTTCTTTAACATCCATACCATCATAAAAACTGTCGTAAGAAAACCTTATGACTGCACTTTGTCCATTACTTTCAATAAAAGTAAGCATTTCGTCAAGACATCTCAGTGCATCCTCAGAAATAGGTATATCACTGCCGTTATACTTAGAACAGAAAGCCGAGATATCAAGTCTTAACTGTGAGAAATTTTCCAAAAATTCCGGACTAACGTTCCCTTCCGGTAAAAGCCTGTAAAATTCAGCATAATAAAACCCACAGTCTGAATTATTTATTTCTTCAAAAGTTTCTTTATAATTTATATCTCGACTCTCTGTCATAGTTCTTACTTCATATGATCTTTTTTCCAAAAAATATTTGGAATTGTTTGCCGGAGCCATCATAAAAGCCAAAAGGCACATCAACACATTTATCATTACAAGCTCCCTGACATGCTAAAAACATTAACTTACGGTTTATTTGAACATGATATTTAAAGTATTCTTATTATCTTTGTATGAATACTTAATCTCATTAGTCAGCTTTTTAACAAGTACCGTAGATAATTCGTCTCCCTCATCCATCGGATTATATTTCTTTCCGGAGTAAGATATATCCATCTTCAGACTTTCATCCGCATCGGAATATTCAATTAATACGTCTATAGGATAGAGATCCGGGAAAGACTCTCCGCATGGTACAAGATTCTGTAAAACAATCTCTTCAAATACAAGATCGACATTTCTGATAAGTTTTTCAGAAAGCAAATTGTCTCTTCCAAACTGCTCTATCTGAGATGTAACACCGATAAAATCAAATTTCTCATCTTTTATCTCAAGCGGCAGCTGTTTAAGTCTCTTAATAAATATCCTTGTTTTCTCATTCTTGGGATGATTGAATATCTGATCAGGAGTTCCATCCTCACATATTCCGCCGCCATCCATATAAAACACTCTGTTTGATACATCACGGGCAAATTTCATCTCATGAGTGACTATCATCATAGTCATTCCTTCATTTGCCAGTCTCTTTATAACCTGAAGAACTTCTCCTACCATAGTAGGATCAAGAGCTGAAGTAGGCTCATCAAATAATAACAGATCTGGTTTCATAGCTATTGCTCTTGCTATGGCCACACGCTGTTTCTGACCACCTGAGAGCTCACTGGGCAGATTCAAGGCTTTTTCAGCAAGACCGACACGTTTTAAAAGCTTCATGCCTTCATCATATGCTTCCTGCTTGGATTTGCCCAATAACTTGATCGGCCCTGCCATAACATTTTCAATAATGTTCAGATTATCAAAAAGGTTAAAAGACTGGAATACCATACCCATCTTCTGTCTAACTTTGTTCATCTTACATTTGGGGTCGGTTATAACTTCACCATCAAATATAACTTTACCTGATGTAGGAGTTTCAAGCTGATTTAAGCAACGTAGCAGGGTTGATTTTCCTGTACCTGAAGGTCCTATAATAGAAATAACATCACCCTTGTTGATTTCAACAGTTACATCAGCCAAAGGAGTAACATTGGGATACTCTTTTCTTAAATGCTCAATCTTTAACATACTCATTGCATTGTTACCCCCTTTATGTTCTTTTTCTTTTTCTGCTTAGGATCTACAACTTTTAATACTTTTGATAAAGCAAATGATATGATCCAAGCCAATACAAAGTAAATAACCGCTGTAGCAATGAGCGGGAAGAAAGCCTCAAATGTTCGGCTTCTTATAATGTCGCTCATCTTTGTAATATCCTGTATAGCAATATAACCAACTATTGAAGTATTTTTAAGTAACGAAATAATTTCACCTCTGTATACCGGAAGGAATCGAACAGCTGCCTGAGGGAAAATAAACTTAAAGAATCCCTGATTTTCAGTGAATCCAAGAGCTAATGCTGCTTCACGCTGTCCGTTATCGATACTCTCTATACCTGAACGCATTATCTCAGAACCGTAAGCACCAAAATTCAGTGAAAATCCTATTACCGCTACCCAAAGTGCATCAAAACCGGATTTACCAAATACTACATAGTAAAGGATCATCAAAAGTACTACCATGGGAGTACCTTGCAGAAGCTTTACATATAAGTTACAGATTTTTCCTGCAAGTACACTCTTGGTTCTTCTGAACATACAAATAAGGAATGCCAGTATAGATCCAAATATTACTGTAAGAGCAGTTATTGCACAGGTAGTTCCAATACCTTGGACTATAAGTTTCCATCTGTCTTCTCTGACAAAGTTCTTTTCAAAGCTGTCCTTTAACGAATCAAAGAAGCCTTGCTTTTCTTCAGAAGAAGTATCTGAAGAAGTTGTTCCCGAGCCGTTTGATTTTATATCTGCGGTTCGTACTACCAGTGCCATGCCGCCCTTGTAGAAAGTATCACTGAAATCTATACTTTTCTTGCGTTCTTCGGTAACCGATAATGCCGAAATACCGATATCATATTTTTCTGATGCAAGTCCGGCAAGCAGAGCCGAAAGATTCGTATCGTCAAACGATAAAGTATAACCGTATTTACGGGCAAATATTGTAACCAGTTCAACTCCATATCCCGTATATTCATTATTTTCGAAATATGAGAACGGAGGTTTATTACCTCTTGCAGCAATTTTAAGTTCGCCGTTTTCACCTGTAAGACCGCTTCTATCTATAGTCTTTTGACTATCGGTATCATTAAACCACTTATCTATCAGTCTGTCTATTTCACCGTTAGCCCACATTTCGCTTAACATGTCATTGAACTGCTTTACTAATCTGCGGGAGGATTCTGTATCTTTCTGGAATCCGAAACTATAATCATCTTCTACAAGAACCTTTTTTAGATAATCAATATTCGGTTTCTCTTTATTGATCATCCTTGCAACAGGTTCATCCTCTACGAAAGCATCTATCTTTCCCTGTTCCAAAGCAAGTATAAGATCTGAGTTATTATCAAAATATACATACTCACTGTTAGGGAATTTTTCCAAGGTTACCGGTTCAAAACTGGAACCGGTCAGAATACCTATAACCTTACCATCAAACTCAGTATATTCGGGCTCCGTATAGTTTTCAAAATTCGCAGAATTAAGAAGATCTTCAAGCTCTGACTTTCGTGCTACAAGATTTATACCGCCCTCATAGAAAGTATCGCTGAAGTTCATACTCTCTTTACGTTCTTCGGTAGGTGAAAGAATACAAGCAGCAAAGTCATACTTTCCTGCTGAAAGACCTGCAAACAATGCAGCAACAGTAACGCCTTCATATTCAACCTTATAACCGTACTTTTCAGCAAATCTTGTAGTCAGGTCAATTGCTATACCTACTATTTTGTTGTTTTCATAATATGAAAACGGAGGAATATCGGGTAGAATAGCTACGGAAATAGTACCGTTTTCCCCGGTTAATCTACTGTCATCTATTACACGTTCTGAAGCATCGCCTTCAATCCATTTGGTACATATCTTTTCAAGCTCACCGCTTGATTTAAGTTCTTTCAGTAATTCATTGAACTCATTCATCTGCTTCGTTGAGCTTTCAAGATTTTTAGGATAACCAAATGAGTAATTGTCACCTATCAAAGGCTTCTTTATATAATCCAGGTCACTGCGTTCGAAAGCAATACTTCTGGCTATAGGTTCATCATAAAGGAACGCATCAATCTTACCCTGCTGAAGTGCTAAAACCAGATCGCTTGTTGTATCATAATATGAATATTCTCCGTTTGGCAGCAGATCAAAAGTAGGCTGTTCAAAACTCGAACCGGTATGAATACCTATTTTCTTTCCGTCAAACGCTTTATACAGTTCATCTTCTTTCAAAACACTAACGTTTGAAGGAGCTGCAGTATTGTCACCGAACTGAATAACCTTAGAGCCAGTTACATCAGCCGATCTTACTATCAGCATCATTCCGCCCTTGTATATGGTATCGGAGAATGTCATGCTCTTTTTACGTTCTTCGGTAACAGATATGCTGTTTGCTGCTATATCATACTTTCCTGAAGATAAACCTGTAATCATAGAAGCAAACTTAACCTCTTCATATACTATTGAATATCCGTATCTGGTTGCGAATTTAGTACATAATTCGATAGCATATCCTGTAAGCTCGTTATTATAGTAATATGAGAACGGAGGACAGTCATTTGGTAACGCAACGACAAGCTGGCCATTTTCTCCTTTTATTCCACTCTTGTCTATGGTTCTTTCGCTCTCCGGTCCTTCCATCCATTTATAAATCATCTTATCGATTTCACCGGAACTCCAAAGCTCCTGTACCATCTCATTAAATTCCGTAACAAGACGTTTCGATTTTTCAGTATCTTTCTGAAAAGCGAAGGAATAGTCATCAACGACCAGCGGATCTTTAAAATATGCCAGATCGTGGTTTTCAATACACATCATCTTGGCAACAGGTTCATCTTCCATGAATGCATCGATTTTATTTCCCTTTAAAGCCATCATCAGATCAGTTGAAGTATCAAAATACTGATATTCGCTCTTCGGGAAATTTTCAAATGTCGGCTGTTCAAATGAAGAACCCGTTCTGATACCCATTATTCTTCCGTCAAATTCCTTTGATTCGGATAAAGCACTTGTTGAAGCGGCATCATTTGAAGTTGAGGATTCTTTTTTATTCCCCGAATCACCCGACATCAGGCTTGCAAAAACAATGCCACCTATGATCACCAGAATACATATCACGATGATCAAATCTACTTTGGTGAATTTCTTCATCCTAAAATCCTCCGTTTCCACGCTTAATTTAAGCAACACTATACTTATTATATCGTATTCTTCCATAAAAATCATTATATTTTACAGAAAAATCTCAAAGTATTAAAAAATAAAATCAGACTTTCTTTGTATTTCTATTATCAATACCATAACAAAGGAAAAAGAGACCGGGTAGATGTTTTAAAAAATATTTACCTGGTCTCTAAAATAACCTAATTATAAATCTTTATAAATCATTTAGCTGCAGCCTGCACAGCGGTAATTGCAACAACGCCTACGATATCCTCAGCGAAGCATCCACGTGAAAGATCATTTACGGGAGCTGCAATACCCTGCATAACAGGACCATAAGCCTCAGCCTTTGCAAGACGTTGAACAAGCTTGTATCCGATGTTACCTGCATCAAGGTCGGGGAAGATAAGAACGTTAGCCTTACCGGCAACCTTTGAATCAGGAGCTTTAGAAGCACCTACTGAAGGAACTATAGCAGCATCAAGCTGAAGTTCACCGTCAAGGTCGATATCAGGATAAGTCTCTTTTGCAATTCTTGTAGCTTCAACAACTTTAGTTACATCATCATGCTTTGCACTGCCCTTTGAAGAGTGGCTGAGCATAGCAACTCTAGCCTTCTTACCAGTAAGAAGTTCAAAACTCTTAGCTGACTGTGAAGCGATCTCAGCCAACTGCTCAGGATCGGGATTCTGGTTAAGTCCACAGTCACCGAATACAAATACACCATCCTCGCCGTACTCACAGTTAGGTACGATCATAAGGAAGAAAGCTGAAGCCGACTTATTTCCGGGAGCTGTCTTAAGGATCTGTAAACAGGGACGAAGTGTGTTTGCTGTTGAATGGCAAGCACCTGAAACAACACCGTCTGCGTCACCCATCTTAACCATCATAACTGCAAATGTAGTATAATCAGTTGTAAGAGCCTGCTCTGCAAGTTCAGGAGTCATTCCCTTCTTAGCACGAAGCTCAACTAATTTATCAATATAAGCCTGAAGCTTATCGCACTCCTTAGGATTAACGATTGTAGCACCTGACAGGTCAAGACCCTCTCCTAACTTATCAATATCTGCCTTATTTCCGATAAGGATAATCTTTGCATTACCCTCTTTAAGAGTGGTAGCTGCTGCTTCAAGTACACGTCTGTCCTCAGCCTCAGGAAGAACGATAGTCTTGATATCTTTTCTTGCACGTGCTTTGATGTCATCTATAAAACTCATGGTTTTTTCCTCCTATATTTTCACCTCATCAGTCAGCTTCACTTCGCCAGTGAGGCATCTCAACCACTTCGTGGTAGAGATAATCCCCTCAAGGAGAAGCCTAATCACGAGCCTTCCCTTCGAGGGGAAGGTGTCGCCAACGGCGACGGATGAGGTGTAATTCTTTAATTACTTTGATACAACATCCCTTGTTTCTCTAGCGATTACAAGCTCTTCATTTGTAGGGATAACCAGTACCTTAACCTTGCCGTTTGCACCGGTAATATCCTTTACAGGTACAGGACAGGAATCAGTATTCTTTGCCTTGTCAACCTCGATACCATATACATCAAGACCCTCAAGGATGTCGTTGATAATGAATCCGTTCCACTCAGAGATACCTGCTGTAAATACAATAGCATCAACTCTTCCGAGTACTGCCATGTATGCGCCAACATACTTCTTGCAATCATATGCAAATTTCTTTAAAGCAAGCTCAGAACGCTTACCTTTCTCTCCGCCTTCCTTCACATTAGCGGTAAGATCTCTAAAGTCTGAGTATCCGCCTGAAAGTCCCTTAAGACCACAGTCATGATTCAAGTAATATGTAATCTCATAGATATCCATATTCTTCTTCTTTGCAAGGAACTCAACTGCTGAAGCATCGATATCACCTGAACGGGTACCCATGCAGACACCTGCAAGAGGTGTGAAGCCCATGGAAGTATCAACACACTTGCCACCCTTTACAGCACTGATAGATGAACCGTTTCCTAAGTGACATGTAATAATGTTTAAGTCCTTGATATCTTTTCCAAGATACTCGGCAGCTGCACCGGATACATACTTGTGGCTTGTACCGTGAGCACCATAACGTCTTACATGGAATTCCTTGTAATCCTCATACTTGATGTTGTACATGTAAGCTTCCTCAGGCATAGTAAGATGGAAGCTTGTGTCAAATACAAGTACCATAGGAGTATTAGGCATAACCTCACGGCATGCTACGACGCCGGTATATGCATGAGGGTTATGAAGCGGTCCAAGTTCAAAAGTAAGCTTAAGTCTCTCTAATGACTCATCTGTAACAAGTGTAGGCTCCTTGAAGTACTCACCTGAAGCAACTACTCTGTGTCCAACAGCACCGATTTCATCCATAGAGTTAAGACAGCCCTGATCCTTATCCACAAGGAGTTCAAGGATGATCTTGATAGCATCTTTATGGTTTTTGATTTCACGATCATCGATAATAACCTGATCCTTATCTCCGCACTTATGCTTACAGAAAGGATTTTCAATACCGATACGGTCGCAGTTACCCTTTGCAAGTACCTTTTCGTTCTCCATGTCAATAAGCTGGTACTTTAACGAAGAGCTTCCTGCATTTAAAACTAAGATTTTCATTATATATAACCTCCAAATAATTTTCCACAAATCATTATATCAGTATTTATCAATTTTTCAAGTACTTTTTTATTCTAGCATATTACCAGTGTACAAACTCTCCGCCAATAACTCCACGGACACTTTCATCTGCCAGAATACCATATTTTTCAGGGTGCCTGTACTTATCCCCCCATGATATCCTCGCTTCTATGAGTTCTGAGCATGTCAAGGTCAAGTTCCGCAATATAGTATCCAGTATCTCCTTTTATCTTAAGAGATACGATTACAGAAGATCAGTATCTATTATGCACCTTTTCCGCAAAGCACATCATATCTTTAACTTCTATAACAGTACCATCGTCGAGCACCGCCTTGCCGTTCATCCGACCAAATACCTGGTGCTGGTCTGATACCAGAACCTTGAAATCGATGCATGCCGCCCTGTCAAGGACGGGTTCAAACTCCATTTCAAACCTTCCGTCTGACGAAGTGAATGTCCATTTGTCCATTATATTTCCTTCAGGGATATGGAACTCCACGTCATCAAGCTTATGCACCTTGCCATCATAAAAGATGCCGTTTTCAGTCGCAGCACTTGTATTCCCGAATCCATAACCAATATTGAAACCGAACCGCTTCCCGTCAATATCTGCATTACCTGATCCCCAGAGCCAGGTATTGTCATAAGTCCATACACCACGACCCCAGTCCAGTGTCCCGAAGTCAGTTGATGGATTAAACTCATACCGTTTCCCATCAAAATCCATATAGCCACTGGCACGCATCGTATTTATCTTCTGGTTGTAATAAAATGCATGTTTCTTATCCCACGGAGTTGCAATCACCATTGATTCCATTTCAGGCTGTTCGAGGATTATATCACACTTAAAAGGCTTATCCTTCCAGAAACGATCGAACTTACACCTTATGTGGCGCTTTCCATCGCCAGCCTCGAACTTCATATTAAGTCTTTTATCATGGTATTTTGTAATCCCTGATGAAGAATCTGAAGGCAGCCCTATCCTTCCCATAGGAAAAGCATTAAGCACTGTCTCAGTATGCTCCCAGGATTCGTCGCCAAAATTAAGGAGAGATACTGACTGGAGGCCGATATATCCGTCATCGGATATAGTGAATGCCCCTGCGAACCCCTGCCCCATAACAAGGTAGTAGTCCCATTCCTTTATCCTCCATTTAGGAGCCTTTATCATCTTCCTGTCATATTCTTGTACCAGGCTCCTTGACCAGCCCGGCTCTACAAGTTCTCCGTTATCGTCTAAAAGCTGATGTCTATCAATTACCTCATGGTTTCTTCCCATATTATCCTACTCCTTAACTATAACCTTTATTGTTCTGCCCTATTCTCAAGCTCTGACTTAAATTACTTCCATTTCAAGTAGTAAATTAAATGCCCCCAAAAAGGACCATACATTAAACCATTTGAAATTATAGCATATCACAATTTTGTTCGCAAGGTTAACGTATGGATTTCTCTTAAAGGGTAAAGATTTTTTCAGGGTTTTCTTAAACAGTTATCTCTTAATTACAGTATATCTAGTTATGATATTAACGAAGAAGCATATATAAAAACCACCTCATTATGCGGGGTGGTTTTCGCTCTTTGCCTATCAAATTGTAAATAAATAACTAAAAGTTCTGAAGAAAGAACTCTAAACCATCCTTGGGCCACTTGTAGTCATCTGAATCATAGCTATAAAAAACTGTACCATTTTTATAGAAATCTAAAGTCTTTACTAATAATGATTCGTGACCGTCAAGAGCATCTGCATACATACTGCCGCTGATAATTATAACAATCCTAGCCTCAAACTTACCAAAGACATAAGTATACTCATAATGATAAGCTGTCCAATTAGATAACTCAATTTCTTTAACGATTTTTTTACCGTTTAAGGAAAAACCATGCTTTTCCATTATAGGAGTAACATCCATCGTACAGCGTCTATCCGCAAGCCATTCGCTAAGCTGTTTTTCGTTTTCAAAAGACTCCGGCAAATTATCACGATCAAAGATATCACGAGGGATATTTAATGGTTCATCCATCGGTCTGTCAAACGGCAATAAAGGAATGCCTGTAATTGGCACCTTTGTGGGACTTGCTGTTTCTCCTACCTTTACAGTTATTTCTTCGCTGTATTCACTCTTAACAGTCTTTTCATCATCTTTAGCAAATGCTCGTACCCTGATAAGATAAGTCCCATCTTTGAGATTCTTTTTGGTATAGCTCCTTTTTACAGTTCCGTCCTTCTTTAACTTTTTAACCTTTGTGTACTGAGTTTCGGTATCAGTATTACACATCTCAATCACATACCACGAAGCACCCTTAGTCTTATTAATCGTGATTTTTACAGACTTATTTTTCTGGGACACTTTGACAGATATCTTTGGGGTAGAAATCTTCTTGGATGCAGCTTTTACAGATTCAAAGATTATCCCCTCGGATACAAATATGATAATTAAAAATAATGTTAAAACCTTAAAAAGTCTTTTCACTCAGCAAATCCCCCTGTCGCCTGTTAAACGGTACCTTCAAAAAGAACCTTATCACCAATCTGAACTCTTTCTACACCTTGCGTTTTTTTCTTATTGAAATTGAAACTTAGCATATAACCGGTGCTCAAGTTGAAGTATTCTAGATAATCACTGATCTGTTTTTCGCCATCAGCATTATATCTTTCACCACGCCATATTTTAAGTTCAATAATATATTGCTGGCCAAGATAATCAACTATGACATCAGTCCTTGTCTGATCTCGTGTCTGAGCCTCTATGTAATAGTTCCCGGTGTCATTGATTATGGGTTTCAGATAAAGAAGGAAGAGCTCCCTGCCGTCTTTTTCCTTGAATCTGTCAATGAGCGGGCCGCAAACTTCAGTATAAGTAGTAATAAAATGTTCAAGGATAAGACGCATATTAAGACTACCGTCTTTGACAAAGATATTTCTTTCCAAATCACCTTTTCTGAAGAATATATTATTATTTAACTCTTCATCAGAAAGAAAAAGATTATATAATCTTGTTTCAAAAATACGGTTAGCTACCCTGACAGAACCATGATCATTCCTGATTAAACCGTACATCTGCATTTGAACAATGTTTTTCTGGTCGGGATTCCAGACCAGTTTTGTACCTTCCATTAAAATGCTTCTAATGGAAACTTTTAAATCAGGAAAGTTATTAAGATTCTTTGTTAGGGACTGAAACAGAGTATTGTTTTCCGCGAGCAGCATCTTTATTGCTTCATCAAGACCATACCTTGTCCATGCTTTTGATAATGGCATTGTTTTGCTCACTGCTACATCAATTAATTCACAGATCCTACTGACAAGGAAAGGATAACCATTTGAATACTCACGGATCATATTCGCTATTTCTCCGGTGTTCATTCCGGTATGATGGTCTGCCTCATATTCGTCAAGCATCCCTTTAATACCTTCCGAAGACAAACTCATATCAATTGTAAAGTCTGCAGCTATATTCCATGGACTGTTCTCTTTAGTATTGTCTTCTTCCCGAATTTTTGATTTCAAGTGCTTTACATCGGTAACACCGGCAAGTATAACAGAATGGAATGTAGGAATATCATCAGACTCTCTCGCTATATATCCGTCCCGTAATAAACCAAGAAAATCAAGAAAAACCTGATTGTTAGTTGCACTGTCTACCTCATCAATAAACATCACTATCGGCTTATCACTGACCGCAATCCATCTTCTGAAGGTACGATACAGTTCATCCATTTTAAGATTATCTGCATCTTGTTTGCAAAATTTCTCAAAAAAATCAGCAGTTTTGTCAGGAATACTGATACCAAAGAACTCTCTCTGGTCAAGTATTAATCTCGAAAAAGATTTAACAAATTCCCCTTCAGTCTGATATCCTGCTCTCGTAATGCCTTCAAAACTAAGGCTGAGAACAATATAGTCATTCTGTAATACACGCTGCAATGCTTTTAAGGTAGTAGTCTTTCCATACTGCCTGGCTCTATTTATAGTAAAATACTTACCATTATCAACTAACTTCCGTATCTCTGAAACTCTTTTAGAGATGTCCACCATGTAATGCTTTGAAGGTACACATACAACTGTCGTATTAAATGTTTTCATATGATATGTACTCCTCTTATTGTTTTAATCATTTTGTAACTTGACGACAGAAAACCGTTCCCTGTCGTCTACATTGGAATCATGACTCAAAAAACTCTATTTCCTCCCCATAATCATAAAATCCCGAAACTGATCTTCCAACTTTAGCCATCCACATTTTCCCGGATTTTCTTATCAAAAATTCAACATTCTTTTCTGAAAATACTGTACCTGTCATTTCAAGTTCCCCTTGAGAATTAAGCTTTCCTTTTAAATCATTTATACTTGTTAGCCTAAACAGCCACATAGATGCATAATATGTTTTTTCAGATTGCAATATTACAATATTATTATCATTTTCATCTCCATGAAATCCTATGATCTTGTCAGAACCTTTTTTTATAACCTTAACTTTAAAGGAATATTTCTTACCATTCTTTTTAACTGTGACTTTTGTTGTCCCTTTTTTCTTTCCTATTATAGTAATTCCACTAGATGTTACTTTTATCTCTGCGATTTTCTTTTTTGAAACCGTCACTGTGGCTCCATTGTTTAACTCAGAATAATCACCTAAATCTATCCGACTCCCTGCTTCAACGACTACCTCACCTGCTTTAGTAAAATCTTTCAGTATGGATACCACCGGAGGATTTCCTTCATAATCATACCATTTCAAGTCTTTTGAAGAAAAGAAAGTTTCATTCCCTAACTTCTTTTTTACAAAATCTGAATATTCAGATGCTGATACTGCTTTCCCATTTATAAAATAACTCGGATCATCTGGTCCTATCCATTCATATCCTAATTCGACAAATTTGCCGTTTTTCCACTCATATATTAACTCGGTATTATCTCCCTCCCTATGTCTTGTACATCCTAAATATTTTTTTGATTTGCTAAATTCAATATCATAGTTAAAATCATCAAGAACACACTTTATTTTTCCGTTATAAAATGAATATAACTTTGCATTTCCAAAAAGATCCTCTGTATCAATAACAATCATCTCAAGCGTCTCGTCTCCAGCAATATCTGCAAACGCATACTTAAGAAATGGTCTTTTCCCATGATAATTTTCCTTTTCAAAATTATAAAATACTGTATCCAGTTTTTTTACATATTTCTTTTGAGCCGTTTTATCCGAAATCTTAGCCTGAACAATCACCTCTGAACTAAAAATAAAGCTAAAAAGAATCACTACAAATAAAAATATTTTTCTCATAAGTAAATAAACCTCCTCTTACGTCTTTGGTACCGTTCCCTTTCGTCTCAAAATATTATCCGGCGATAGCACTATCCAATAAATACTTCAGATAACTCTCGTCTAATGAACCTGAGTCACAGTAAATAATCTGGCCTGAAGCGGTAAACACGATGTTCATTGGAATATATCCGGTTCCGTAAGCTCTGCTTGCATTATCATCAAAATCATAGTATACAGGGAAGGAATAACCGTAATAGTCTACAAAGGACTTCACATATTCCACATCCCCTCGATCTTCGCAATTGAGCATAAAGAATTTTATTTTATCACCGTATTCCTTGTATAACTTACTGAAATGAGGAAGCTCGCTTACACAGGGACCGCACCATGTAGCCCATATGTTTACAATAACGGGCATTCCTGCATAATCGGAAAGTTTATGCTTTTTGCCGTTTTCATCATATACCGTAAAATCATCAGCAGGGAAACTGATATTCGTTAAGGTTTTTACCTTAGCTACTTTTGATTTTTTTCCTACAGTCTTTTTCCCGTTCTCTTCCGTGAAAGCAGCAACCTTAAACTTGTAAGTCTTTCCGCTCTTTAAATTACTAATCTCGTATATGCAAGTTGATGCGTCTATTGAACCAACCAGTTTATATTTCTTTTTTGGAGAATTGTACTTATAGATGTTGTAGCCGTCAGCACCCTTTACTTCATCCCATTTAAGAGTGACTGTTTTTGCAGAAGAACCCTTTCCCGTAAGCTTAGGTGCAGAAAGTTTGCCGGCTGCAAACACCGAAATACAGCCTGCAAGTGCACAAAGTATAAAAGTAAATAATATAGCTGTTAGAGCTTTTGATAAAAAATGGCATTCTTTTTTCATTTTGATACTCCCATATTTTTATTATATGTCAATGTCACCTCAAAAACTGCATCTCAACCATTTTGTGGTAGAGATAATTTTCTCAAGAAAAAGGCTTAAAGGAAATAGATATACAAATCAATAAGTGTCTTTTAAACAAAATACTAAATCCCGGCTACCGGAACGTCCTCGAAGCACATTGCGTAAGGTCCTTCGAAGTCTTCTTCCCTTTGGATTTCCTTTGAGAATTGCATATTGGTCTGACAGTCAAGAAGGCTTCCGTTAATTGAACCGCCGGTTACAGGAGTCACTTTCTCGCCGTCAAAGAGAAATGCAAGACGTATTTCACCGCCGAAATGCCCTGTAAAATCATCCATCTGAAAATCAGAGAAGTTTACCACCCAAAGATATGGCTTTTTCTTCATATCTTCTATTGACACCGAACCGGGTTTAATATTCAGCCCCTTTGGATCATAGTCACCTGTAGGTTCAACACCTATATATCTTGAGAACCTTACTCCTCCGTGGAAAGTTTTAAGAACTCCTTCATCCATGAATTCATGTTCCTTTTGCCATACGCCTTCGTAACTTAACGGGATGGCAGGAACTATTTTCATAGTGATCTTATCACCTTTTATCTCAGCAGATTCACCCTCAGAATTAAGAGCCTGAATATTCTGGCCTACTTCAAAGGTAGAATACTTTGTATAAATATAGCTGGCTTCGGCTCTGCTGTAATAATATTCAAATATCTTCGGTACATATGAATCACTAATAATAACTCTGTACTTTCCGGCCTTAGGTGCTTCTGTAGCTTTTGCCCTTTCAAGAGTATATTCAAGCGTCTTCTTAACCTTACTCTTTAAAGCCTCGGTATCGAGTGTAAAATACTCAAAATTCTTGTATGTCTCAACATCCTGCGGTTCCTTGCACTGTGCTACAAACTCACCGGAAATATAACGTCTTACGAACCCGGAATCAATTCCTGTGGAAGTAATTATATTGACATTGTACTCATAAGCAAATATTTCAGCTGAATTAATAAAAACATCACTTCTGTTATCTTCTGAGAAAAGAGCCTGTGCCGTCTTCTCGCAGCATTCTTCTATAGAATAGTTATTTAAGTCTGATTCTATTTTAATAAAGTCATTTCCTTTACATTCCATAAGTTCATATGTAGGATTACATACAAAAGATGCGGCAAGATATGCTCTCTTTATTGCCGTATCTATCTCATCATCAGTCATGCCGTTATAAATATACACTGACGAGCTGCCCTTTAGCTGTTTCCCATCTTTTTCAAATGATCTGTATACTACTACATTGTAACTAACCGTGTTCTCTGCTCTCTTTGTATCCAGACTCTTCTTTATGAAAAACATCTGGGCACTTTTATAGTTTTTAATATTTAATATATATTCTGAAATATTAAACCTCTTTAATGAGGCAAGTATTTTTTCTTTCATTTATTTTTATCCTTTCAATGTGACTTTTAACCGTCCCTCTGATTGAAATTACCCCAGACGTATCCTTGCTTTGATGTAGGGGCCACCGTCTGAAACTTTAACCCACTCTTTGTAGCCTTTACCACAGTATCCGGTGCCACCGGCTTCGATTTCATCTGAAATCATAGAGATGGACTTTAAAAGATCAGGCACATATCCTGTCATAACGATAGGCGAATATATCTTGCCTGTAAGTTTTCCGTCCTTTATTTCCCTGGCAATATCCACCATAAGCTGGATTCCCTAGTTTTTCGGATCTTCCATACCTGAGGATGCCTGACAGAGAAGGAATCCGTCTTTTATGGATGCTATCATATCGTCTACTTTACTGGTTCCGGCCTCGAATATTGTATTTGTCATTCTTGTATATGCTTTTCTGGAAGTATCCTGACGTCTTCCGTTTCCTGTAGGCTTAACACCGAGATGCTTAGCAGACTGGTCATCACAGATACCGGTCTTTAAAATACCCTTATCTATTATGATAGTATCGTGAGCAGGTATACCTTCATCATCAAAGAAGAATGTTGCTACCTGAGGAATTGTGATAGCTCCGTCATGCATGGTAATAAGCTCTGAAGCCACCTGTTTCCCGATAAACTTCTTAGCCTGAGCTCTGTCCTTTACGAACATATCCATCTCAACACCATGTCCGAAAGCTTCATGAACTATCATTCCTGTAACATCAGGTTCACAGATACAGTCATATTCACCGGGAATCATAGGCTCTGCCTTTAATAAATCAAGTGCAACCTCGCATGCACTTTCAAGCTTACTCTCTAAGGTATTTAGAACTTCTATTCCTCCAAGCATTGACACCGGTTTATATCCGTTCTGAAGTTCCTCTCCTTCCTTTGCTACTGCTACGATATAGCCGCATGACCACATGATGTTCTGAGTGAGATCTTTCTTTTTAGACAAAAACATCTTTGAATACTTCTGATAATTGAAAGCAACACTGCAATCGATTATCCTCTTATCATAGGCTCTGCCCTTTTCAGATATTCTTGTAAGCAGATCGATTATGTTATTGTCACCCTTTTCTTCGGGATCCGATTCAAACTCGGTACTCTCATTTATATAAAGCTCTTCTTCATCGTTATCGGCATATTTATAAGTGTCAACGCCATCCGGAAGATTATTTCCTAAAGTCTCGAGTCTCTTAACGATTTCCGCAAATATTTCATCAACAGTATCGTTCTCAATAGCATTAAAGCTATATTCCGCAGCTTTTGAGTTATCATAAACCTTAACAACAAAGCCTCTTTCGGAAAGAGTGCTGTCCTCAGAAATATTGGTACCTGCCTTATTTACACGATAGTTAACTGATTTTGAATCATTTGCAAGTATTGATGCATACTCATATTTATCAAGTAATTTTTCAAGCAGTTTTTTCAAAACCGGCTTTTTTAACTTCAAATATTCGCTTTCTTTTACTTTCATATTCTGTTCCTTCTTTCTGTAATTTGTTCACTTTCCGATTTTTCGAAAACAGATTCAATCCTTGCGCAGCCTTACTATATCACGGGCTTTTATCTTTCTTTCTTCATCGATAGCAGCATAATGCTTCTTGGTGGTATTTACGTCTTTATGCCCCAAGACGTCGGCAACCAGATAAATGTCACCCGTTTCTTTATACAGATTGGTTCCGTAGGTACTGCGAAGTTTATGCGGAGTTATTTTCTTCAAAGTAGTCACGTATTTTGAATATTCCTTAACAAGAATCTCAATACTTCGAACAGTTATACGGCTTTTTCTCGTAGAAATAAACAGCGCATCTTCGTGTCCCTCTTTGATATCAGTCATTTCCTCACGTTCATCCATATATCTTTCAAGTGCTTCGGTAACTTCATCGCCAAAATAGATATATGCCTCATATCCGCCTTTTCGGGTAACTTTTACGCGTCCGTTATCAAAATCGACATCCTTAATATCTATTCCGACCAGCTCAGTAACTCGCATTCCGGTACCGAGAAGCAAAGTCATGATAGCCAGGTCACGGATTTTATTCAGTTCATGAAATTTCTGCTTTCTGGTCGACATGTTTTCCGGACCGTATTCAACAACGTCAAGGAAATCGGCCACTTCGTTCGGATCAAGACGGACTATTGTCTTATCATGAAGTTTAGGCATTTCTACCTGTATAGCTGCATTATTCTCTATCATCTGGTTTTTATAAAGATAATTATACAGACCTCTTAGTGCAGACATCTTTCTTTTTATCGTGACTTCACTGTTGATAGTTTCTATGGGTGTATCATCCCTAAGCTTTAAATATTCCATATACTCTTCTATATCAAATGAAGTCATATCCGAAAGTGCCGATGCCGGTATTGATTTCAAAGGCTTATCTTTAAACATGGGATTAACATGGGATATCCATTCAAAGAAAACCTTAATATCATTTGCATAAGCCAGTCTGCTTCTTACAAGGGTACGCTGTTCAATCCCCCTAAAATATGTTGTGACATACGAAGGAAGCTCAGAAAGAAATTCTCTAAGCTTCTTTGTATACTCTATATTTTTTTGCTGATGGTATGATCTGTTCTCCATTTTCCTTTCTTTCTAACCATCCTGTTCAACTTCATTATATATTTTTACTATAGTATCAACTATTGTTTTTGCGGCAAGCTTTGAAAAATCATCGTCTACGAGACGTGCCAATTCATCATCATTGGACATGAAGCCGATTTCAAGCAGTACAGCCGGGCATTCGGAATCCCTTACAACAACAAAATTCTGATTAAGAACTCCGTTGGCAAACATCTTCGTACCAAGACTTTCCAACAAGGCGTTTTCCATCTTCCATGCCAGCTTCTCACTGGTAAGCCCGTTAAGAGATGTACACGTGTTTTTTCCTCCGTAATAAACACTGGTTCCTTTTGCAGTACTAATATCTGAGGAATTATGATGAACCGCAACAAACATATCCGCTCCGACAATCTCAGCAAAATCCGCTCTTTCATATAAGGATAGGAATGTATTGTCTGTTCTTGTGTAGAATACCTTGATATCGGTATCTTTAAAATATTCTCTGCAGTTGAGGACAATTTTCAGGTTAAGATCACTTTCATTATATCCTTTATGCTGAGCACCCGGATCATGGCCTCCATGTCCGGCGTCAAGTACGACAACCTTGTTATAAATATTTTTTATATAATCTATCTGAAGATTAACTATCCCGTCCTCAAATGATTCAATCCGGTATCCTAAAATCACATCACTAAACAGTTTAAAAATAGTCTCATTTTTTACTGGATCGTAATAAATCTGTATCTGAAGTATGGCTTCTCCTGTATTATCCAAATCAATATTTGTCAGATAGTCTGAATAATCTCCCAAAACAGTTATTTCGGTCATACATCCTAACAAATCATCATTAAAATTGATATCCTTTATTTCGGCAAGTGTTGGAAGCGGTATTGATAACTTCTGAGAACAGTTATCCTTATCTACTTTAAACTTGTAACCATCATTCGTATTAATGACACTTAAAAGTCTTATTGCATTCGGGTCTGTATCATTCTCTTTATCTGTATCTTTTCCTTCTGAAGATCCCGTTTCACCATCACCTGTTATTTCCTGCGATGTTCCTTCACTTGTTCCTTCTGTAGGTCTTGTTGTTTCAATCAATGCCACAGCTCCGGTTCCATCTGTCGCTTCAGCAACAGTCTCCTCATCGATTCGGTCTGTCGGATCAATACCGGTTGCTTCACCGACTACAACTGTCGGGTCGGTAGGGATTTCGGTTGGCTCAGTTTCAGCTGGTTCAGTTTCAGTCGGTTCAGTTTCAGTTGGCTCGGTTTCAGTCGGCTCGGTTTCAGTCTCCTCTGAGGTTTCTTCAGGCTCATCAGGCCTTACGGCAGGATTGTCATAATATATTTCCGAAGCCCCCTTTTCATCGTTCCAGTTATAGTAAAAACCGAGATTTTCAAAAGTAAACCTGCCCGGAAGATAAACATAATCTTTTTCAAGATCTGTAAATGTAACGATCATAGGGTTAACCGGGCATCTGTTGATCAATCCGTTTATATAGGTTATCTTTGAATCTATGCAATAAAGCAATGAATTTTCTTTATACTTAAGTTCAATAATTCCTGTATCCTCATCATAATCATATGAAATTCCGGCTTTTTTAAACAGCTTACTTCCGGCATTCAGCATAGCTGTATCTTCCATGATCAGAGAATATGTTCCTTTTTTCTCTATCAGTTCATCTTCGAAATATACCTTTCCTTTTGTCCCGCTGTAATCATGTATCTCTCCTCCGTATATGACAGTGGCAGGAACCTTGATTGTTACTGTGGAAGTTTCATCATTCCAATTGTATGATAATCCGAATAATTCAGCAACAAATCTTGATGGAACCATGTAAGCAATAATTTTACTTGATTTATATTTGATCTTAAAAGGCTCACAGGGAGCTTCTATCTCTTCATCATCAAAGTACGCTGTTGTGCTTCCGAGATACATTTTCAGCGTATGACCTTTAAAAGAAATAACTATTTCATTTCTTTTTTTATAAAATTTTGTTTTTGCTCCTATCACATTTTTAAACAGGGCACTTGTATTAACATATGCAATACCGCGTTCTGTAATGATCGGCGGCTGATTGGAAAAATCTGCTTCTATACCGTCAACTACGTATTTAGGAACCGTTCCGTAGTATTTTACATATTTGCCAAGCGAATAATCTTTGTACTTAAATCCGGCTGCTGATGCACCGGTTCCGGGTTTCAGCACCCCGATCATCACAATAATGAATAACAAAGAAACAAGATAAATAACTTTCTTCATCTGCAGATCCTTTCAATTTCTGTCAATAGTATCAGTTTGGATTATATAAACAAAAATACATATTACTTCATGACAGCATATACTTTACTATGCTATATTATAACTATTCTGCATATAAAAATCCAGTAGTTATTTTTATTTTTCAAAAAATTCAAAATTTTTTTGCAAAGATATTTGACCTTGAGATGATTTTAATGTAGAATGTACTGAAAACAATCAGTTATGAGGTAGTTTATGCAGTTAAAAAGACTATTAAGCCTTACAAGGAAGGCTGTAGATGAATACAATATGATAGAGGACGGGGATAAAATAGCAATAGGTATCTCCGGCGGTAAAGACAGTCTTACTCTTCTTTATGCATTAAGCGGACTAAGAAGATTCTATCCCAAACACTTTGAACTCGAAGCGATTACTGTTAACATGGGTTTTGAAGGCTTTGACACATCGGCATTATCCGAACTTTGCAAAAGCCTTAACGTGCATTACACAGTTATAGATACCGAGATTAAACAGGTAGTCTTTGATATCCGCAAGGAGGATAATCCTTGTTCTCTATGCGCAAAAATGCGTAAAGGAGCTTTTAACGATAAAGCTAAAGAATTGGGCTGTAACAAGGAAGCATATGCGCATCATAAGGATGATGCAATTGAAACATCACTGATGTCGCTGATATATGAAGGACATTACTATTGCTATGCACCGGTTACATATCTTGACAGAATGGATATAACCCTTATCCGTCCTCTTCTGTTTGTTGATGAATGCGATGTTGTGGGCTTTAAAAACCTTTATTCACTTCCGGTTGTTAAAAACCCCTGTCCGGCGGATGGGTTTACCAAGCGTGAATATATAAAGAACCTTATAAAAGACTTAGAAAAGAATACTCCGGGGGTTCGTGACCGGCTGTTTCATGCAGTAAAAGAATACTGGGATACTAAAAAATAAAAAATGGGGATCAAATATGACAAAAAAAGAGCTTTCTGAAGTACAGCTCCGTATACTTGAATATATACAAACCGAGATTCAAACAAAGGGGCTGCCTCCTACTATCCGGGAAATCTGCCAAATGATAGGTTTAAGTTCTACTTCATCGGTTCACAGGCATTTAAATATTTTGGAAAAGCAGGGATACATCAAAAGGGATACTGCAAAATCTCGTTATATAGAAATAATCGATCAATCAGAATCCATGAATGATCTTTCGCTAAACATCCCTGTTTCGAACGAGTTTCTATCCATTGATGATATTTTATCCCATAAAAAAACAGCCGGCGTCATATCCATACCTGAAAACCTTGTAAAAGATATATCCGACTGTTATATATACTGTGTCAAAAATCAAGTATTACCTTCCATAACATACAAAGAAGGCGATCTTCTTCTGGTAATTCCTAAGCGATCATACCAAAATAGCGACAGAATCCTGTTTACTGACGGCCATGAACTCATGACAGGTTTTTACTCCCATGAGCAAAACGGTCAGGAAACAATATCTGTTGAAAATGACCCTGATTTACTTTTCAAACTTGAAAATATCATAATAGCAGGAAGGATAATCGGCCATTTCCATCGTTTTTGAAAGCGGCGTTCAATCAGTCATCGATCACCTTGCCGTCGCTCCAGATTCTTTCAAGATTGTAAAACTCTCTGTCTTCACGCAAAAAGACATGAACAATTACATCACCGTAATCCATAAGTATCCAGCCACTGTTGCGGTTTCCTTCAACTTTTGCAGAGTAAATATGTTCTTTCGCAAGTTCATCGGTAATATTATCAACTATAGCTTCCATCTGGGATGAATTTCCCGCTGAACATATAACAAAGTAATCTGCCATAACAGATATTTCACCAATATATATTACCTTGATCTTTTCAGCTTTTTTATCATCCATGGCATTTTTTATCTTTTTAACGATATCTTCTGTGTTTTTCATACAAATCCTTCCTTAAGTCATTTTCTTTCTTTAATTACTTTTTTATAATAATCATATGTATCCAGAGTCGTTGTGCAAACGTTTTCCTTATAGTTTTTCAGTATATACGGCACAACATTGTCCAAAATATGGTAGATGGTAAGTTCCAGATCATATGAAGCCTCAGTTCTTAGGACATCCAGTGTAGGATCAAATTCGATGTTTCTTCCCGGTTCAAGAATATCCGCAAGGTATATAATCAGCTCAAGCTTGGACATTTGGGGCTTGCCGGTAGTATGATAATAAATGGAGCTTATTATTTCTTCATCCTCAATACCAAACTTATCTCTTGTCCATGCAGCTCCGACTTTTGAATGAAGAAGATTTGAAGCGTTTCTACGTTCAACTTCATCTATTTCAATATTATATGCTTCCGCTTCTTCTAGGATTTCTTTATCATTGAGATATTTTGCGCAATCATGCAGAAGCCCTGCGGTATATGCCTTTATTGGATCTACTCCGTGAGCAAGCGCAAGTTTATATGCGGTCTGTGCTACGTCAAGCACATGTTTGAATCTCTTTGGTTTTAATGTCTTTTCCTGCTTCGCTTTTATATCCTCAAAAAACGGATCTTTATATATCCCCTTGGACAAAATATAATCTTCAACGCCTTTCGGAACCATACAGCTTATATTTAATCCGCACTTTACATATTCCCTTATCCGGGATGATGAAACACTTACTATCGGAGAAGGTAACATCGCAATCTCAGGAATAAACCTCGTCCCGTCTTCTTTTATTCTTGAATACTTTTTTATAAGTTTTTCTATGATTTTTTCGTAATCATACTCCAGATATTCATTCTTTTCGTTTTGACCCGAAGAACTGTCATATCCGTTCATACTGTTATTTGTAAGCCTGCTCTCACTTACTCTCGGAGCACATAAAAGCACACAGTTTTCAAGAATAACATCCGGTTGGTTCCAGCTGTCAAAATAATCTATTGAATCTCCGCCGATTATAAAATAATATTTTGTGTCAGGGTTCTGTTTTTTTAATAACGTTAAAGTTTCTGCAGTATATGTGGTTCCCTCTCTTTGTAATTCAAATTCTGAGAGTTCAAAAAAGGGATAATCCTTTATTGCTGCTTTTATCATGGAACATCTGTCGGTTTCAGAGGCGATTTCACTTAATGGTTTATGCGGCGGCTGTTTTGACGGAAGGAATATAACCTTATCCAGATTAAAATGATCATAAGCACGTGCTGCGATCATAAGATGTGAAATATGAATAGGATTAAATGTTCCACCCATTATCCCGACTTTTTCCATAACATATGCCCCCGCTTTAAACTTAAAGACTCTTTTTTACCTTTGGAAGTTCAATCTTTTTGTTATTTTTCGATTCCTTATATAAAATAATCTTTTTTCCGATTACCTGTACCACTTCAGAGCCTGTTCTCTCCGATAATATTGCTGCAAGCTCTTTCGGATCATCTGCACAATTTTTAAGTACGGATATCTTTATCAGTTCCCTTGCCTCAAGAGCCTCTGAAATACCGGTTGTAAACTCAGGCGTTATACTTGCTTTTCCGATATTATAAATCGGGTCAATATTCATGGCAAGGGCTTTCAAATATGCACGTTGTTTAGTAGTCATTTTTCTTTTTCCTGTCTGTAAATATCTTATTTATGTAGTTTAGTTATACTCATTAACATATATCTTTTACTTTTAAGCCTGATCATTTATAATAATCAAAATCCCAACCGTAAAGCCTTACTGTATCTCCCTCTTTTATTCCAAGCTTTTCCAGTTCATCAAGAATACCATTGGTTTTAAGGAAATTCTGGAAGAAGTTAAATCCTTTTTCCGAATCAAGATTTGTATATCCAAGCATTCTTTCAATTCTCGGACCTTCCACAAGATAAACCTTTTCTTCCTCATCATACGAAACTGTAAATGGAAGAGTTTCATCTATTTTTTCTTCATAAACAAAGTCAGGTTCATAAACTATGGGATCTTTGCCTGCTTTCTGGAGAAGTTCATATGCTTTATGTAAAAGTTCCTTTACACCCTCACCGGTTACAGCCGAAATCGGAATAACTTCTACACCCTTAGGTTCATAAACACATTTAAGTTTATTTATTGCTTCTTCTCTTTCTTCTCCGAAAATTACATCCATCTTATTAGCTGCAATGATCTGAGGTTTCTTAGCTATATCGGAATTATATTTTTCAAGCTCATTGTTAATCTTCTCAATATCTTCCAGCGAATCTCTTCCTTCGGTCGAAGCTGCGTCCACGATATGAATTATTACACGAGTCCTTTCGATATGCTTTAAGAACTGATGTCCCAGACCTGCTCCTTCCGAAGCTCCTTCAATAAGACCGGGGATATCTGCTATAACAAAACCCTTGCCTTCCTCAAGATCAACAACTCCAAGATTCGGATTTAACGTAGTAAAATGATAATTGGCTATCTTTGGCTTTGCGTTCGTAACCCTTGACAAAAACGTTGATTTTCCGACATTAGGGAATCCTACGAGTCCAACATCCGCAATACATTTCAACTCTAAGATCAGATTTAATTCCTTTGATGCTTGTCCCGGCTGAGCGTATTTAGGAGCCTGCATAGTGGAAGTAGCATAATTCATATTTCCTTTTCCGCCACGTCCCCCTGTAAGAATAATCTGGCGTTCGTTTCCATGTGACATGTCTGCAACTACTTTTCCGCTCTCTTCTTCTCTTAAAACCGTACCTTCAGGGACCTTAATGATTAAATCTTCACCATTGGTTCCGCTGCAGCGTTTATTTTTGCCGTCTTCGCCGTTCTGAGCGCAAAATTTATGCTTATATCTGAAATCGTTCAGGGTATTCAGGCCTTTATCAACCACAAAGATAACATCTCCGCCTTTACCGCCGTCTCCGCCGTCAGGCCCTCCATCAGGGACAAACTTTTCACGTCTGAAGCTGACATGGCCGTCTCCGCCCTTACCTGATCTTATATAAATCCTGGCACTATCTGCAAACATAGTCATTTCCTTTCTAATTAATCAAAGAAACTTAAAAAAGCTGCCGCGTTGCGACAGCCATTAATAACAATATTATTCAGCAACTACAGGATAAACACTTGCCTGCTTCCTGTCTCTGCCCTTTCTCTCAAATCTTAATGTTCCGTCAACAAGTGCAAATAATGTATCGTCACCGCCACGTCCAACATTAACACCGGGATGAATTCTTGTTCCGCGCTGCTTATAAAGGATATTTCCGGCCTTTACAAACTGTCCGTCAGCACGCTTAGCTCCGAGTCTTTTTGACTCTGAATCTCTACCGTTCTTTGTAGATCCAACACCCTTTTTATGAGCGAAGAACTGAAGGTCCATTCTTAACATGTCCATACCTCCTATTTTTCTATTCTTATGAATTGTTTTCCGTAACTCTCTCGGACGGAATCTGTACCCAGGATAAGACTCCTTAACAAAATCTCTGCCTCTCTGTCAGCTTCGTCCTTCAATCTGAAACAAATGAATCCCCTTTTTTTATCTTTTTCAACTTCAAAATCTGTCTTTGAAAATGATTCGATGGAATTAATAGTATTAAAAACCATGGCTGAAACAGCAGCGCAGACTATATCGTTTCCGCTCTCTGCATATCCTGCATGACCGCTAAACTCAAAGCCCGAAGGCTTTCCGTTTTCATCGTAAAAAAAGGATATTTTAATCATTTATCACAAGTTTCCTATTAAGCGTTGATCTTATCGATCTTAACCTTTGTGTAAAGCTGTCTATGTCCGTTCTTCTTATGATAACCGGACTTTCTCTTATACTTGTAAACAACAACTTTTCTTGCCTTACCTTCTTCAACAACTGTAGCAGAAACCTTTGCTCCCTTTACAGTAGGATTTCCGATAACCATAGAGCCGTTATTTACTGCAAGTACCTGGTCGAAACTAACAGACTCGCCTTCAGCAGCGCCAAGCTTTTCTACCTTGATAACATCGCCTTCAGCAACCTTGTACTGTTTTCCGCCTGTAGCAATAATAGCGTACATCTCGTATCCTCCTATTAATAATCTCGCCAGCTGTGGGGGACTTTTTTAGTCACTTTGCCCTCGCTGTGCGGCACACTAAAGTATAATAACACTTTTTTCAATACTCGTCAAGGATTTTTTTTAATTTTTTTAAATATCCAGCTTCAGCTGCATCTCATCTTCTGCTTCACTCTTAAATTCTGCCATTTTTTCAGGCGTTATGGTCGGCAGTTCTTCAATGGATGATATTCCAAAATGTCTTAAGAAGTCTTCTGTTGTTCCAAAAAGGCACGGTCTACCCGGTACATTTTTACGTCCGACTTCTTCAATCAAGCCATATTCAAGAAGTTTGTTAACGGAATGATCTGAATTTACACCTCTTATAGCTTCTATCTCAGCTTTTGTAATAGGCTGTTTATATGCCACAATCGATAATGTTTCAAGAAGTACATCTGTAAGAACATGTTTTTTCGGAACATTTGCTATCCTTACAATTGTTTCATACATCTCCGGTTTTGTGCACATTTGAAAGGAGCCGTCCAATTCAATAATCTGTATCCCGAAACTCTCATCTTTGTATCTGTCAGATAAAGCTCTGACACAATTTCTGACGGTATCCTCGTCATGTCCCACAGCTTCGGCTATTCTTCTTATTTCAACAGCCTCTCCCATAGTAAACAGAATCGCTTCAACCTTCGCAAGAAGGCTTTTAAGTTCTATATCAAGATTCTTTACTTCTTCTAAATCCATGTAAAACATTACTCCAATCTGTTACAATAATTTCTTGATAATATAAATCACATATTTTTGTCAATGTCACCCTGAAAATGCCTTCAGCGTTTCTTAGGTAACAAAACGATGTTTCTCATCATTCCGACATAAACGAATCCAGAACAACTATATCATCTGCAAGGTAATCTATTATTATATCATCAAATATACCGTCCTGAGTAATCGTAATCCTGCCCATCTTTATCAGTTCCAGAATTGCCAGAAATGTAATTATGATTTCCATTTTCTTTTTACGGCTTTCCATATATTTTCTGAAACTGAAATGCCTGTTTTTAAGGCCGTAAGTCTGAAGATCTTCTATTATCTGATAAAGATTCGTATCTTCTTTTTCAATTTTTCCGAATTTACTTCTTACCGGGTCAATACGGTCATCCTGCTTCTTAACAAGATCCTTAAAAATACTGTTAAGCCTGTTTAATGAAAGATCACCGAGAAGTTCTTCGACATCTACATCTTCTTTATACTGTTTTACTTCATCCGGGATTGTGCTCTCCTTAAAAAGAACTTTTTCTGCATCAAACTGTCTGTCTTTCAGCTCATAAGACACATATTTGTACATCTTATACTCTAAAAGTCTTTCAACAAGTTTGCTTCTTAAGTCCTGCGGTTCCTCATTATTCTCGGGCTCAGGCCTTGGAAGAAGCATGTCGGATTTCAGTTTTAACAGATATGCTGCCATAACAAGAAATTCACTTGTTTCATCAAGTTTATCCTGTGACAGTGTCGATATAACATCCATATACTGATCTGTAATCTCGGCTATCGGAATATTATAAATGTCTATTTTGTTTTTATCAATCAGCTGAAGAAGAAGGTCAAGAGGCCCTTCAAAAGCATCAAGTTTAACCGCTATACTCATTTACAGGAATTTCATTCCTTTCATTTTTCACTTATTTAAAATTCTATCATTACTATTTCAGGATGATTGAGCAGCCGCAACGGAATATCATGCCATCCGACTCCGCCGGAAACGATCATGGTCATATTTTCATACTTATGGCATCCTTTTGCTCTCTTATAAAGCATCTGAAATCTCGGCGTAACTATGCCGCCGATAAACGGTATATATACTATACCGCCGTGAATATGACCTGAAAGGCAGACATTATATCCACTCTTGGCATATTTATCAATATGTTCAGGATCGTGTGCTATTAGAATCTTATAGCAGTCCTTAACAGAGGCTTTTTTGACTATTAAGTCAGTACGCCTTTTTATAAGACCGTTTCCATCATGACCGTGATACATCCATAGAGGAAGATTTAGTCCGACAAAAGCAACTTTCCTGTTTTCATCCGGACAATAAGCTCTGTTATTCAGTAAAATTATATTTTTTTTCGCAAACCTCTTTAATCTTCTATAAGATTTAAGATCTATATCCCGTAATTTTTCCTCATGATTTCCAAAGGTGTATATAACCGGTACGTTAAACTTTTTCAGTTTTTTAATCATCCTAAATGCATATTTTATCTCATCATCGTTTCTGCCGTTTATCATATCGCCCGATAAAACAATGTAATCAGGCTTTTCCTCTTTTAATTTTTTGAAAAGCCTGACATTATTTTTCCCATGATATATTCCGTGCAGATCACTCAGAAGCGCTATTCTTTTCCCTTTAAGCGAGTCTGGAACAGCAGGATCATCTATTCTGTACCTTTTAACCCTAAGCATTTTCAGCTCAAAAAAACCATATCCGGAAATCATACAGATGATTAAAAGTACAACCCAGATTATAATACTCATCAAATATTTTCCTTATCACTCTTCGTTCTTTTGTTCATATTCTCTCTGATACTGTTCACGCTGTGAAACCGGCTTTTCCTCTTCCTTGTTCTTAGAACCGGATACCAGAAAAACGATCAGGAGAGTAATAAATACAAGTAATGACAGAATAAGAACTATCTTTGCTTTTTTCATTATTGCCTCGTTAAAATAAACAAATGACTGTTTTCTATCTTTGAAATTTCAAAATCCTCATTCATACTGCATCCGCTTTTTGCGTAGAATTTTTTAACAAATTCGGGATTTCTTGAATAAACTATCATAACCCCTTTCTTCTCCAAAAGCGAATCGCATTTTTCAAAAAACTTTGCATAAATTTCTTCGATATCCCTAAGAGTCTTCTTTTCAGTAACTACAGGCATATCTGTGATTATTTCATCAAATTTGTATTCATGCTCAAATGTAAAGAAGTCCTTATTGATAAGTTCTGTTTTTCTGAGCATTCCGAAAGATTTCAGGTTTTCAGATGTCTTTTCAACTGCTTCTTTAAAAATATCTATGCCATAATAAATCCTTGCGGTACTGCTCCCTGCAGCCTCACGTTCAGCAAGTAAAGTACCGGTCCCGCAGAAAGGATCAAGTATTGCGGCATTTTTTACAAAATACGGTTTTGCAAGCTGCATAAGTGTAGCTGCAAGATACGGTCTCATGCAAACAGGAAGTATTTCATGTCTGTAACTAAAGCGCACATCCTTAAGAATAAAGAACTTTATAAGAACATTCAGCTTACCGTTGGAATTTGGGATAAACCTTAATTCTAAATCATAATTGCTTACTGAATTAACAAGCTCCCAATTTGTAAGTGTTTCGAGTTCAGCTGAAATCTTCTTTGTAAAATCAGGATATGCAAATTTGTCCTTGGCCCGCAATTCGGAACGGAAATTGACAGTCATACCTCCTGTCACTCTGCCGTTCTCATTTAATATTCCTATTCTTTCAAAAATATAATCTTTTATTCCTTGGTCGACAAGTTCTTTAGCTGCTTTTACCGGATCATTCGAAACTGTATTTACCCTGTCGGGAATGAATAATATCTCATCGTAAGTCCTGATTGAAAGTATCTTTTTAAGATCGGATGTACGTACCTTTACGCCTGCAGCAAACTCCGAATGAGGAATATCCGCAACGGCATCTGCAGTAATATTTTTAAAATTCCTGTTGGTAGTAAGAAGAACATTGTTCAAAAGATTATATCCGGTAAATTCTTTTTTCCCGGTGCCGAAAATCTTCTTCAGCTGATTAACCTCTTCGATTATATGTTTTTTATTCTCAACAGTGATTTTTTCTTTCTTTAAGCTTTCAAATCTCTTCTTTAAATCTTCAGTATACTTTTGAAAATGCAGTCTTCTTAAGGCTTCAATATATGCTGCTTTGTTATACATGGTTGTTTCAACAGTATAAGCTTCATAAAGAGCGTCCACATTATCATCGCTTCCTAAAAGACCAAGTATAGAAGCTGTATTTTTTCTTATTTTTGGATCTTCATGCTTTAACAATTCCGTAAATACTGAAAAATCGCCGTTAATCAAGAAAAGAAGGGCCTCCTTTGAACGGCTGCCCTTATTTACATCCTTAAGGTCGTCTTTTATTGCTTGAAGATTTTCCTTAATCTCAAAATTGTTTTTTATGTTTTCGTAATTCTGTTTTATCATTATAAAATCCCTTATGCAGTCTCTGCATTTTCAACAGAAACTTCACTGTTTTCTTCATTTTTTTCTTCTGTATTTTCTGCTTTTGTAACAAAGACACAGCCAAATGCAACTTTCAAAGCAACATAAACTGTAGGAAGTGACTCATCAAATGCGTCAACATCATATTCTTTCTTTAAATAGTAGGCAGAACCGATACTGTCAAACTTAATGTTTACATTCTGGGGCAGAGTAAGGCAAACTCTTCCGACACCGCACTTAATAGCTATAAAACTGTTATCTTCAAATGTACACTCCGAAAGATCAATATTCAGATTGCTGAAATATGAACCGATCATAAATCCTGATGTAACAGGCTCAGAGAGCTTCCAGTTCTTTGAAGAAAAGAATGCGGTAACATCTTTTAATCCTTCTCTCTTAGGATCATTCTTGTGCTTCTTCTCAATAAATGCTAAAACAGTCTTTATTGCAGCAACAACAGCAGATAAAGTAGCAAGAATTATAAGGATAAGCTTTATCTTCTTCATCTTTTTCTTTACTTTAACTTTAATCTTGCCCTTCATCTTCTCCTTAAGCTCCTTTTTCATTTCTTTTTTTGCTTTACTCATTGTAAACCCCTCCTTTGACCCTCAAATTTCATTATCACACAAACATCAGTTTTTGTCAATCATAAAAATATCCGTATATTACAACTTAATAACTTCTTCTGCATCCTGCGGACCAAGAGGTTTTCCCCATACAAACCCTTGAATATAGTCACACCCTATCTTACGTAAAGTGTCAAGCTGTTCTTCATCTTCAACGCCTTCAGATATAACTTCAAATTTCAAAAGATGTCCTATGTTTATAATGGTTGCAACGTACTTCTTTGAAGACTCACCCGTACTCATCTTGTCGATAAAGGATTTATCAATCTTAAGCAGATCTGCCGGAATAGTATGCAGATAACTCAAAGAAGAATATCCTGTTCCGAAATCGTCAATGGCGATCTTTACTCCGAGTGCCTTCAGTTCGTTAATACACTCTATAGCATTTTCATCAAAATTTATCATTATCGATTCGGTGATTTCTATCTCCAGTTTTTCTGCCGGAATAGAATTCTCCTTCAAAGTGTTTTTAACTTCATCAATAAAGTCTTTTTTAAGAAGGTGTACAGCCGAAACATTTACGCTCAGAGTAATGTCTTTTTTATATTTCTTAAGCATCTTACCAAAGAACTGAGCTGATTTTTCCATAATCCTTGAATCAACCTTATCAATGAGTCCGACTTTTTCCGCTACCGGGATAAATTCACCGGGGCTTACTGTCTTACCGTCCTCATCTTTCATACGTGCCAAAGCTTCAAACCCGCGAAGTTTATGTGAAATATCATATTGGGGCTGAAGGTTAAAGAAAATCATGTCATTATCAAGAGCATTTCTTATCTTACGCTCTATCATATTTACATGTTCTGCTTCTTCAATAAGATCATGAGAGAATTTCCTTATATGATTACCGTTTCCAAGTCTTTTAACGGCATACATCGCAGCATCTGCATATGAGAAAAGGCTATGGTTATCTCTTGTATCCTCAGGGAAAAGCGTATATCCGAAACTTGCGGTCATGTAGAAATCGCGGTCATCTATGATAATGGTTTTTTCCAGTTCTTCTTTATAAGCAGTTATAGTACGGAGTATTTCATCATCATTTTCATAGTTCCTGATAACAAATGCAAACTCATCTCCACCCTGACGTGAAACAAAATCAACTGTTCCTGTTGTGCCCGAAGATGCAATGTTACCCCAGCGTCTTGCTACTTCAACAAGCAGCTTATTACCGAAATTATGACCCATGGTATCATTGATACTCTTAAAATTGTTTAAATCCACCAATACAACAGCAAATTTCTCATCCAGTTTAATTAATTCATGAACAAGCTCAACTATGGACAATCTGCTGGGAAGGCCTGTAAGAGCATCTTTCAGAGCCTCATCCCTTAATTTTTTCTGATATTTTTCTATCTTCTTATTGTTTGCATGAAGCAGTAAAATAGCTATTATTGTAAATATAGTAGAGAAAATACCCGGAAGCGATGCATACTGATGATTGACAAATACATTAAGTAACAGAGTGGGAACCTGAATGCTCAATATTAATAATGATACCACGAACCCTATTTTTCCGAACAAAACGACCAAAAGAATGATACATATATTGGAAATCGAAGAAAATACGCCTGTAAAAGCTGTAATCGGTATTCTGCTGTCAAATATTTTTATGAAAACATCAGCAGATCCGTTTGCAGATTTGCTAAGCAAAATAACTGATGCAAGATAAAACAACAAAATAACAGCGAAGGATATCTTCGATGACTCCCTTCGCGGAGATATCTTATTCAGATTTTTTTCTATGTTTTTTTTATTATTGTTATCTTCTTTTTTCATACTGTGGTTTCCCCTATCACAGTTTTCTTTATTATAACATACATCTGTATAAAAAATCAATTAAAACTTTCTTGCTATATCTATTTCTATATATATTTTCAATACTTGGTATATTCTCTTGTTATTATTCGGCTATCATTATCAATAAATTTATCTGATATAGCCTTCACTTTGAGTGAAAAGTAGTTTAAAAATATGAATACCGCCGATTGTATGTACAACCGGCGGCTTAAAATCTTTATTAAACATAACCCGTTATCAAATCTGCTGTTCTTTATCAAAACTTATGGATGAACAATCCACTTCTTAACTTAGGTTCAAACCAGGTTGATTTCGGAGGCATAAGACGTCCTTCATCAGCCACAGCAAAAAGTTCCTGAATCGAAGTAGGATATACAGCAAATGCTACCTTCATATCCTTCTTACATCTTCTTTCAAGTTCCTTGATACCTCTGATACCTCCGACAAAAGCTATACGCTTATCTTTTCTGGGATCTTTGATGCCAAGTACAGGATCCAAGAGATATGTCTGAAGTATTGAAACATCCAAGCTCTTAACAGGATCTTTTATTCTCTTTATAAAATCTTTGGCTTCAAGTTCATACCATTCACCATCCATAAGCATAGCAAATGTGTATTTTCTCTCCGGAGTAAAAGGTCCATCCTTCTTTCTTACATAGAAGAAACCTGTAATACTGTCCAGATATTCTTCTTCAGTAAGATCATTAAGGTCTTTAACTACTCTGTTGTAAGGCATGATCATAAGTTGGTCTTCGGGGAAAAGAACCGAAAGGAAGAAGTTGAACTCCTCTTCACCTGTATAATCAGGGTTAAGATCTCTTCTCTTAAGTCCTGCCTTAACAGCAGATGCACATCTATGATGTCCGTCAGCAATATAGATACTGTTGATATTATCAAAAGCATTCCTGATTGTCTCAATATCCTTTTCATCGGATATCTTCCATACATTATGAGATATTCCGTCATCTGAAGTGAATGAATAGAGAGTCTCACCCTCCTTGATTTTGTTAACGACCGAACTGATAACCTCATTACTTCTGTAAGCAAGGAAAATAGGACCTGTATGTGCCCTTAATGTATCTACATGGTTTATACGGTCAAACTCCTTTGCTTCAACTGTATTCTCATGCTTTTTGATCACATTATTTACATAATCATCAATTGAACAGCATGCAGCAATACCCGTCTGATGTCTTCCGTTCATTATAAGCTCATATATATAATAGCAGGCATCGTCATCTGAAATAAATGTTCCGTCAGCCTGTCTGGCTTCAAAAAGCTTCTTTGCATGCTTATAAACCTGAGGGTCATAGGTGTCAACCGTATCAGGAAGAGAAGTCTCGGCTCTGTCAATTCTTAAGAATGAATACTCATTATCTTTTACTGCTTCCGTAGCTTCTTCTCTGCTGTAAACATCATAAGGAAGTGCGGCCACCTTATCTGCTTTGTCCAAGGCCGGTCTTATGCACTTAAAGGGTTTAACTGTTGCCATAATAATTCCTCCAAATTTTTCTCACAACATATAATACGGATTGCTCCGTTGCGAGCAACTCTCACAATCCTACAAACACCAGTATCCTATGATACTATACACATAAAATAAATGCAAGAAAAATTTTATGGAGATGTATTTTTTATCAGAAATACCTGGTTCCTTCGGCAGAAACAAGTGCAAATACGGTCTTTACGGGATCGGGCTTATTATCTGAAAAGCTGTAAGCTTTAATAAATCGTTCCGTTGCAGCAGCAGTCTTTTCTTTATCGTTTGAATAGATATATGCCAGCGGCTCTCCTTTTTCTACCTTATCACCGTATTTCTTATTTATAATGAGCCCAACGCTAAGATCTATCTCACTTTCCTTAGTCTCTCTGCCACCGCCAAGTATCAGTGAACACATTCCTATTTCATCGGTTATAATCTTGCTAACATAACCGTCAGCCGGTGAAAGAACCGGGTCAATAAACTTTGCCTTTTCAAACTTATCGGTATTATAGACAAATTCGGGATCGCCTCCCTGAGCTTCGACAAAATCAGCAAACTTCTTCAATGCGGATCCGTCTTCTATTGTTTTCTTTAATTTATTTTCTGCTTCTTCATCAGATGAGGCTGCATTAACACTCATAAGCATAAGTTTTCCAAGAGCCATACAGTCGTCTATAAGATCTGAAGGTCCTTTCCCTTTAAGAACATCGATTGCCTCTATTACTTCCAGGGAATTTCCGACAGCAAATCCCAAAGGCTGATCCATATTGGTTATAACGGCAGAGGTATTCTTACCTGCATTTATTCCTATCTTTACCATGGCTTCAGCTAATGCGACAGCATCCTCGATAGTCTTCATAAAAGCACCCGAACCTGTTTTTACATCAAGAACAATCGCATCAGCTCCACTTGCAAGTTTTTTACTCATAATACTTGAAGCTATAAGGGGTATACAGTCAACGGTAGCCGTCACATCACGTAATGCATAGATTTTCTTATCCGCCGGAGCAAGATCTGCTGTCTGACCCATTATAGCCATCTTATTCTTATTTACCAGTTCAAAGAATTTTTCAGAAGAAATAGACGTCGAAAAACCTGTTATACTCTCTAATTTATCTATTGTTCCACCTGTATGTCCAAGCCCCCGTCCCGACATTTTTGCTACCGGTACTCCACAGGCTGCAACCATAGCTCCAAGACACAGTGAAGTTTTGTCTCCGACCCCGCCTGTACTGTGTTTATCAACAGTGAGTCCCTCTATTTTTGAAAGGTCAAGTGTTTCTCCCGAATCACGCATTGAAAGTGTCAGATCGGTAGTTTCTTCCATATCCATTCCCTTAAGGCATACCGCCATAAGAAATGCGGACATCTGATAGTCGGGGATATTCCCGCAGGTATATCCCTGAACTATAAAATCAATTTCTTCCTTTGTAAGTTTTACCCCATATTTTTTCTTGTAAATAAGATCGTACATCCTCATGCAAAAACACCTCCTTAAGTTTAATAAATCTATTCTTTTAATCGTCCGATAAAATAAAATCCTTTACACTCTGATAGTTCAACATCTTTTATCTGTCCTATAAGGGATTTGTCTCCTTTAAAATGTACAAGAAGATTATTGTCAAGGCGTCCGGTAAGCCAGATCATATTTTTGTCGTCATTTCCATCACTGACGGCTCCTGATCCACGGTTACTCTTATCATTTTCCTTATCGATCTCTTCAACAAGTACCGGCATTGTCTTACCTGTAAGAGACGCTGCGTACTCATTTGAGTACTTTCCTACGACTTCAAGCAATCTGTCAAACCGTTTTTTTACAGTCTCTTCATCAACCTGATCCGGCATTTTGGCTGCCGGGGTACCGGTTCTTATGGAATAAATAAATGTAAATGCAGAAGCGAACTTAGCATATCTTACTACATCAAGTGTTTCCTCAAAATCTTCCTCTGTTTCACCCGGAAATCCTACGATTATATCTGTTGTAATGGCTATATCCGGTATAGCTTTGCGTATCTTGTCTATCAGACGAAGATAATCCTCCTTTGTATATACCCTGTTCATCTTTTTCAAAAGCGCTGTACTGCCTGATTGCAGTGGAAGATGGATATGCCTGCAAATCTTTTTTGATTCTTTCATCACTTCTATCAGTTCATCCGAAAGATCTTTTGGATGAGATGTCATGAACCTTATACGTTTTAATCCTTCTATCTTATCCACTCTTCTTAAAAGCTCTGAAAACGTTACAGGCTCCTCAAGCGTTTTACCGTATGAATTAACATTCTGTCCCAAAAGCATAACCTCTATTACCCCATTCTTAACAAAGGTTTCAATCTCTTTTATGATATCCTCCGGTTTTCTGCTTCTTTCTCTGCCCCTGACATACGGCACTATGCAGTAAGTACAGAAATTGTTGCATCCGAACATAATATTTACACCGGCTTTAAAAGAAGCTTTAAGATGTGAAGGCAGTTCTTCAACTATACAATCTGTACCTTTTATGATATCTACGACCATTTTGTGCTTTTTTTTCGGTACTTTTTTTGATTCGTTTTTTTCTAAAGGCAGGTCATCCGATTCGTTTAATTTATAGTATTCATATAGTAATTCTGCAAGTTTATAGATATTATGGGTTCCGAAAATGATGTCCACAAATCTGTAGCTTTTCTTTATAGTTTCGACTACATGTTCTTCCTGCATCATACAGCCGCACATAGCTATTATCATTCCCGGTCTTTTAGTTTTAAGTTTTCCCAGATATCCGAGTCTTCCGTATACTCTTGAATTTGCGTTTTCCCTGACTGTACAGGTATTATACAGGCAAAAATCCGATTTCTCATCTTCAGACTCAACAAAACCTGCTTCTTCCAACACTCCTGCAAGCTTTTCCGAATCTTTAAAATTCATCTGACATCCGAAAGTAGAAATATGATAAGTCAGTTTCCTGCCAAATATCTGCTGCTTGTCATATAATATTTCCTGAAGCTTTTTAATAAAATAAAACTGTCTTTCAGGTTCTCTTTCAGGCACTGTGTTTTCATCTTTAAAAATATCTTTGATCATTTAAAAAACCTCTAAATAAATATATATTTTTCAGTTAGTATAAACCAAGTATCGCATCGGCAACTTTCAAGCCGTCCATAGCAGCACTTGTAATTCCTCCGGCATATCCTGCCCCTTCTCCGCAGGGATACAGGCCCGATACATTGACACTCTGCAGATTTTTACCGCGCAGGATCCTTACCGGTGAAGAAGTCCTGCTTTCCAGTCCCAAAAGCAAAGTGTTTTTTGAATTATAACCTTTAATACTTTTTCCAAACTCAGGAAAAGCTTCAAGAAGGGATTCCGCAATATATTTTGGAATAAATCCGTTTAAATCGTTATATGCCCATAAACCTTTACAGTCAGGTTCATTATTTTCAAAATACATTTCATTTGAACAGACTGTTTCAACAGATTCATCTATATCCTTATATTTGTTTTTTGCCAAAGCGGCAAAATCTTCCAGATTCTGAACAGGTATCCTTCCTTTACCCGTTTTATAAGCTTCTTCTTCAATATTTCTCTGAAGTCTCATACCTGCTAAAGCATCTTCTCCCGGATAATCGGAAGGAGAAACCTGTACAACAATTGCAGAATTTGAACTTTTTCCGTCACGTCCGCTGTAACTCATCCCGTTTACCGTAAGTCTTTCCGGTTCTGAAGAAGCATTGACCACATAACCGCCCGGACACATGCAGAATGAATATACACTTCTCTTTCCTTCTTTGGTATATGTAAGTTTATAGTCAGCCGCCGGCAGATATTTTGAAAAAACACCATATTGCTGAGAATCAATATATTTTTGAGGATGCTGAACCCTCACTCCTATAGCAAAGGGCTTCTGTTCCATATATACGCCCTTTTTTTCGAGCATTTCAAATGTATCCCGCGCACTATGTCCGATTGCCAGCACTAGATTATCGCATTCTATCCTTGTTCCGTCCGAAAGAAGAACTCCGCATATCTTTTTCAGACTTTCTCCTGCCTCCTCTTTAGTAAAAACATCCGTAACCTGTGCAGAAAAATGAACTTCACCGCCAAACTGAATTATCTTATTTCTTATAGATTTTACAATCTCTTTTAACCTATCGGTTCCTATATGCGGCTTATTTATATACATTATGCTTTCATCGGCACCGTTTTCGACAAAAATATGATATACCTCTTTCATATATCCTTCTTTGTCTTTTACCATAGTATTAAGTTTCCCGTCACTAAAGGTACCAGCACCTCCCTCTCCAAACTGCACGTTCGAAGACGGATTTAACACTCCATCCTGCCAGAATTTCTGGACAGTTTTCATACGCTTATCCACATCTTCCCCACGTTCCAAAAGAATCGGTTTAAGCCCTGCCTTAGCCATTTTTAGTGCACACATAAGTCCTGCCGGACCGGCACCTGCGATAACAACTTTCTTATCTGATTTAATATCTATCTTATTAATTTCTTTTTTTTCTTCTTTAATAAATGAGATATCTTTATCCCTGTTTTTTCTTAAATACGAATTTTCATCTTTTATTTTAACATCGACAGAAAAAACTACCTTTACATCCTCTTTTTTTCTCGCATCGATGGATTGTTTATATATGTCGTATCCTATAAGCCTATCTTCGGATATCCTTAGTTTTTTTAATATCAGCTTTTTTAGTTCTGCCTTAACAGCATTTGATAACCCCTTATCTTTTGTTTCATTAAAACAAAACCTTTCACAGGGTGTTATCCTGATATTGTTAATTCTGATCAAATTAATCCACTCCTATGTGTCTTATTACGAAAGATGATAACTTTTTAAGTCAATCCGCCCGACTTAAATCCGGTTATCATGACCAGACTTAAGCCGGGCATCAATCTTTATCTTACTGAATAAATTCAGCCAAAAATACATTTAGTTAAAACTGAATATCTATGTTGTCTGTTGTGATAACTGTTATACTGCTGTCTTTACCAATAATACTTTCTATTTCGGCCTTGCAGGCATCAAGATCTGTAGGTTCAAACATAGTAGGGTCATCTCCGGCATTATATAACACGATAGTGCCCTTACCTTCAAATTTTCCTTCATTTATAAACCAAATATGTGTTTGACCTCCGTATGACACACAACCGCAGGCAAATGTACCGTCAAGGGTTATTTTCCCTTTAGAAGCATTTGTTATATCAGTTCCCATAGTACTGAAAAGTATTCCGCCATCCTTAACTATGATAGTTCCCTGATTAATGAACTGAGCTCCCATGGTAGTAGCAAAAATTCCGCCCTTCTCTACTGTTACGGTTGCGCCTTCATCTATATCCAGATTTGCCTGAAGGGCTCCTCCTGCTTTTATAGTTACATTGGCACCTTTCTGTATCTGGACGCTTCCCATCGAACTAACTCTCTCATCTATAACAAAATCAGAACTGATAATTGCAAGATTATCCAATGTGGATTCATCATCGTTAATTATATATTTTAGTCCTTTTACGGTAAGTGCCTCAAATGCATTTCCTCTTAAATGCTTATAATCTACGTCTTCAACAGCTGGATCTTCCTGAACATATACTTTAATATCGGTTACTTCAGCATTTCCCTTAAGGTCTACATAGATATAAACAAGTGCATATGTCTTCACAGCATCGGGATAAATAATCTCTGATTCACAAAGAACACAGTAATTCATTCCGGCAACAACCTGGCTCTCAAGGATAGCTACAGGAGTATATACAGCCCCGTCAGTCATACCCAGAGTCATGTCAAAAGCTACTTTCATTTTACTGTCTATAACAACGCTTGAAGGCTCACCCCAACCTCCGGTAACAGGAGCTGTAGAAACGTGTGATACAAAATCCGGTATCTTTTTAAGTTCTATTATCGAAGCTGTTCCCGTAGGCATAACATTCACAACAGCTAGAGCATAAACAGTATTTTCACCTTCCTTAGAATATCTGCAACACAAAGCATAATTCATAGTGCTCATGATATCAGCTGTTGCAAGTAATGCTACCGGCTTTATCTCTGCATCATCCTGATAATCTTTTATAGCTAATTCAAATGCTGCCATAGCTTCAGAAGTAACTTCAGATGATTTTGTTTTTGTAAATCTCTCATCAACAAACCATGTTAAATCTCCTTCAGTTTCCTGAACCAAATCGAAGGAAAGCTTTTTCTTCGATGCATTAATTTCAACCTTATTGTTTAAAAGGCCTTCACAGAGTGATGCGAAAACATTAACGGGAATATATACATAACTTCCCTTCTTATATGATCTTCCTTTACTTACGGGAGCCATTGCCCCAAGTCCTTCGGTAACAGAAGCAGCATAACCATCCTTACCGATTGTAAAATCAACTTTAAAGCCTTCAAGAGTAATGGTAACATTCTTACCCTTTACGGAATACTTTCCTCCGAGAGCTTTAGCAAAAAGCTTTGCAGAAACATAATAAATTGTTTCTTTCTTACCGTTAACTTTTCCGCTTACATAAAATCCTTTTTTCTTAAGTTTTGTTCCGTTCACATAAACTTTGGTACTAAGTTTTGCATTTTTCAATGCTGTTTTTGTTACTGTGACGGTGTCTTCACTGCTTTCAGCAGCTTTGGCAGAAACCATCGGAACAAAAAATGCTTCAGCAGCCAATGTAATAACTAAAGCTGCAACAACGAGTAACATGCCAAATCTTTTTTTCCTCATAGAGAACCCTCCTTATATTTTTATGATACTGATGATCGTAAGAATTTAATAACCAGAATATTCCTTTTCGCAAGTATCATTAATAACAAAAATAAATTTTTTTGGTAAAATGCATGTTAATTCTTTCCTGCAAGATATCCTGTAGTCCATGCCCACTGAAGATTGTACCCTCCGCACATCCCATCGACATCAAGGATCTCTCCAGCAAAAAACATGCCCGGATACTTTATGCTCTCCATCGTCATTTCATTGATTTCTTTCAGTATTACTCCGCCCTGGGTAGTCTGGGCAAACTCAAATCCCGCATACCCTTTGATAGGCAGTTTAAGCCCTTTAAAAAGACCTGCAAGAGTTCCGAGACCCTGCCTTATAGTCTTTGAATCCGAAGCGGTAGTCAGACCGTCAAAGTCAAGTCCGGTTTCTTCGAGCAGTACACTCAGCAATTTATCATTGATCAAAGCTGACAACGCACTCCCGATAGGGACTACAGAACTTTGAGCCAAAGAACACATATATTGTTTAAGTGCCTTTATATTCATATCAGGAAAGAAATCAAGCCGTAAAACAGGATGCTCGTTGCTTTCTAAGGCATTTATGGCAAATCTGCTTAAATTCATAACCGGTATGCCGCTTATGCCATTTCTGTTAAATACAACTTCTCCTCTTTCCTCATAAACCGAATTTCTCTGTTCGTTTATATAAAGACTACATTTGCATCGTATCCTTACTCCTTCAATTCTTTTTAATATTTTCGAATTAAGGAATAATCCGCAAAGCGCTGGTTTCGGCTTAACAATCGTAAATCCCATGTTTTCGAGGATGCTGAACATCGAACCGTCCGATCCGAAGACCGGGGAAGCAGCCCCTCCCGCACATACCACAAGCTTTTTTGATGAGTACGAGGTTTGGTCTTTACACTCAACATTAAACAATCCATCTCTTTTTGAAATATCGATAACTTTTTTTCCGGTATAAATTGCGGTTCCAAGTGACACCGCCCTGCTCAGTAATACGTCTCGTAAGGTTCTGGCCTGTTCACCGTACGGATAACAGTATCCGTTTCTCTCGGTACAAAGAATTCCAAGCGAGTTAAAAAGATTTATCGTTTTCTCATTATCAAATCGCTGTATTATCCTAAATGCTTTTTCAGGATCACGACTCCGATAACACTCCGGTGACTGGTTCATATTTGTAAAATTACATTTCCCATTTCCCGTAGCAGTAATCTTTTTTCCGGGTTTGTCATTAGCCTCAAGCACAAGAATCTCAGGCTTTTCATTGGCATTCGACCTTACCAGGCAAGCAGAATAAGCTGCCATAAGTCCTGCAGCTCCTCCGCCTATGATAATCTTATCATATATCTTCTTTGGCATGATCTGCTCCATTCCATCTTATTTACTTTAACAAATGAATCTTTGTGAATAATTTAACGATTTTTCCTCCCATAGGCATAGTTTTCAGCTCTTCTTTAGTCACAGTTCTGGTTATCACTATAAGAACACCGTAAAGTATAATTGCGAAAAATACTACCGGTACTACCATTATTACGTGATTATAAATCTCATTACACAGGAACCAGTATAATAAATATGCTACACCTCCCATGATAAGTGAACAGATACAGGGCATTATAAATGTCTTTATTACTTCCTGCTTATAATTCAGAGCTTTTTTTATGGATATCCAGTTAAATATACATACGCATAGTCCGTAAAGCATATTACCGATAACCATGCCCTTCACTCCCATATCCAAAAACCACAAAAGTACCTGAATAACAAAAATATGTATAACCAGTGATATGAGTGCATGGATAACCGGTTTTCTCATTTTATTTATTCCCTGAAGCACTCCGTTCGTAAGAGTTGACAGGGCAAAGAAAACAACAGCGCTGCAACCGATTGTCAACAGCTCAGGTCCCAATGTATCATCAGCATGGTTAAACATAAGCAGCAATATCGGTTTAGACAAAAATCCCAGTCCCGCAGCAGCCGGAAAAGCTACGAGCATATTTACTTTTACCGCCGAAGCAATCCTTGTCTTAATTCCGTCAATATCCCGTCTGCCCAAACAAGCCGAAAGTGTGGGAACTATCGTTACTCCGAATGCCGAAGCGATAGCTACCGGAACATTATACATCCATTTATATCTGTTTGAATATGCATCCCAGAAAATAGACCGTGTTCTTTCATCAAAGCCCTTATTAACCATCGCATTAGAAAACATATATGAATCTATGATACCGCTTATCTGATAAATAGTCTGGCTGAGCACTATAGGTATCATCGTTAAAATGATGGTTTTACATATAGCCCCCGCAGAATCAACGGCTCCTGTAGTATCGCTCAATATCAGTTTTTTATTAGATTTACGCTGTTTTATAAACAGGAAAAGCAGAAGCAGCAATCCGCAAATCGCACCTGAAAGCGTACCTGCTGTTCCTCCTGCAGCTCCTCTTGAAGCCTTTTGAGTTGTCTCTGTAACTGAATTTACAAGCAAATATGCTGCCCATACACTAACAATTGCATTAAATATCTGCTCAACAATCTGGCTTATGGCTGTCGGTACCATAGTCCTTTTTCCCTGAAAGAAACCACGGAAAACTCCCATAAAAGAGAATACAAATATTGTAGGAGCAAGTACCCTTAAAGGAAGAATACTGCTCGGGTATTCAAATATTCCCGCAATCTGAGGAGCTAAAAAGAATACCAGTGCCGAAACAACCAGTCCGATCGAAGAAGAAATCAAAAGCGCATATTTAAAATACCTGGAAGCGTTTACATATTCTCCTTTACCGTCCTTGTCCGCTATAACTTTTGAAACTGCCACAGGAACACTGTAGCATGAAATAAGCAGTGCTATGTTATAAATCTCATAGGCATTGCTGTAATAACCCATTCCTTCTCTTCCCACAACTCTTTCAAGAGGGATTCTGTACAGCATACCTATAAACCTGGTAAATAAACCTGCAGCAGCAAGTATTCCACCCTGAAGTAAAAAACCTGATTTTTTCTTGTTTTCCATTTTAATTCTTTTCCAACATTACTTTTTTCGATATCAGCTTATGGTCAATTTATCAATTCTGAAATCCGGATATACAGCGATAAATGTCTTACCCGGACGAATCCTTAGTAATTCACCATCAGTTGTATAATAATTACATGTATAGTCTTTTTCACATTTAGTCCAGGTTATTTCAATGCATTTGCCTTCACAGATATAATAACCTTTTCCTGAAACTTCACCCTGTATCTCCTTTTTTTCATTCTTTGAGTCATTGTATCCTTCAATCTCCTGATATCCGTTTTTATCTCTGTTAAATTCGTGAACTATCTGGACAATGACATTATTAAATTTAAGCGGTTCTTTTGTATTGTAATCGATATGCTCACCGCCGAACTGATATCTTGTATAAAGCTTTGTTTCGGGATCATATGTCAGATACGGTGTAGTATAATTTGAAAATCCCAGTTTTACAAGACTCGCTTCTGTAGTTGTCTGTGCCAGATCAACCGAGGTCATATAATATTTTGCGATTTCTGCTGTGACATCAATTTCTTCTGCCGTATCGGAAGTTTCATTGGTCTCACCTTCAGTATCCCCAGCAGTAACCGCTCCGGTAGTAACCGGAACTGCTTCGGTAGGAACCTGAACTGCAGCCGAAGGAGCTGCCTCCGCATCCTCTTGTTCTGTTATTTCTTCCTGATCTAACGGAAACTCTACAGGATATGCAAATGTAAAATGCTGAGGTACAAAATCATCATTATGTTCGGTTCTGAACTTTTTGTTTGCGATTGCTTTGTGTATACCTGCAAGTGTCGCAAATGCATTATGCGGAGCTTTTATTGACTTATCCCTGTAATAAACTGTACTTCCTTCTGCATAAGTGCCTTCAAGATGGTCAATCTTTAATGCTGCAATCTTCCTTGTGGCATAAACCGTTTCTCCAAAATGAATGAAAATAGAGTCATATTCGGATGCGATGCTTGCGAAATAATGCCTTGCACTTCTTACAGACCCTATCCTGTCCTTACATGAACTTTCTTCGGTCAGATTTTCGAAAACGCCCATGCATCTGGTAATTCCGCCTTCTGCCAAAATTTCGTAAAGGATATCCGCACATCCGATACCGCTTTGGGGATTTGCAACTCCAATATTGTTAAACATAATACAATACGGACGCTGTTTTGCTATTTCTTCTTTTACCCACATTCCATTTATTGCGCTCTGAACTTCACCCAATGCTGTATGAACTTTGCCAGGATCAGGCAAAGGCGTAGGGGACGGTGTAGGTGAGGGAGTAGGTGTTACTGTCGGAATGGCAGTCGCCGTCGGTGCAGGAGTAGCGGTCGGCGTAGGAATCGGTGTAGACGTTACAGATACCGGTTCCATAACCTTTTCTTCAGGTTCTTCTTTTGACCCGGACGTCAGAACAATAATGAGTACTATTGCTAAAACGATTGCTGCAGCTATGCAGCCGGTTATAATAAATGCCTTCTTTTTTGTAGCTTCCGCGGTATAAAAGCCCTTGATATTGGTAAAAATCTGAGAAATCTTCCCCTTCATCCCCAAGTCTCCGTTTTCAAAGTTTTTTCGTTTTTGGTATATTAATATTGAAAGTCTTAAATCCTTTTAAAACAACCTTTAACTGCTTTTTGACTTTTAACGTTAACCGTCAAAGTCATCTGGAAATTCCTGCTTCATCAAGAATCTTTCTTTGTTCCTCTTCCATTATCACACGTTCTTCATCCTCCATATGATCATAGCCAAAAAGATGAAGAATGCTGTGTACTATAAGAAAAGAATATTCTCTCAGTTCCGAGTGCCCGAATGCTGATGCCTGTTCTTTACACTTTTCAACAGAAATAATGATATCCCCGAGCATAAGTTCCCCGGTATCAAGATCAAAATAATCCTCTGCATCATCTTCAAGATTATCCGGAAAAACATTCGGTTCCGCGTAATCTATCATTGGAAACGACAGAACATCGGTAGGTTTATCAATCTGCCTGAATTCTTTGTTTATACGCCGGATTCCTTCGTTATCCGTAAGAGTAAGGTTAAGTTCGACTTCATACGGACATCCAAGATGATCAAGTGCTTTGTCGATCACAAATCTTGCTGCTTCCTCATAATCAAAATCAAAACCTTCTTCTGTCTCTTTCTCTACTACAAGATTCATAAAAATATCCCTTATTTATTTTCTTTACTGTTTTATTGTTCTGAAATCCCTTCGTTTCTGGAATCCCGCTTCAATCTTTTTTGAAGCGGATGCCTCATATTTCTCGTATGCATTTACTATTTTCTGTACCAGTGGATGCCTTACAACATCTTTACTTGTCATAAATGAAAATCCGATATCATCTATTCCTTCAAGAACCTTAAGAGCAACATCAAGTCCTGAAATCTGACCGGTCGGAAGATCTTTCTGAGTCTGGTCTCCTGTTATTATAACTTTAGAACCGAATCCGATACGTGTAAGGAACATCTTCATTTGAGCGGGTGTTGTATTCTGCGCTTCATCCAAAATAATAAAAGCATTATCAAGCGTTCTTCCGCGCATATAAGCAAGAGGAGCCACCTCGATCAATCCCTTTTCAGAGTTTCTCTGATAACTGTCAGGACCCATAATCTGATAAAGCGCATCATATAGCGGTCTTAAATAAGGGTCTATCTTACTCTGAAGATCTCCCGGAAGAAATCCCAGTTTTTCACCGGCTTCAATGGCCGGGCGGGTAAGTATGATGCGGCTTACATCATTGTTTTTGAAAGCAGTTATCGCACATGCCATGGCAAGATAGGTCTTTCCCGTTCCCGCCGGTCCCATGCCGAATACTATCATTTTCTCCCTTATCAGATCGACATATTTTTTCTGTCCTAATGTTTTGGGCTTTATGGGTTTTCCCTGTATTGTAAAGAAAATGAGATCCTTGTCTATTTCATTTATGGCATGCTCATTATCTTAATAAACAAGCGACAGACAGTAATTAACATTTTGCTCAGTTATTGGGCTTCCTTTTCCGGAAAGCTTAACAAGTTCACCTATTACCCTTTTTGCCTTGTCCGTACTGGTTTCATCACCTATGATCTTAACCTCACCGTCTCGTTCTATCACAGTAACGTTAAGCGTTCTCTCTATGATCTTCACATAATTATCATAGGCTCCAAATACAGCCTGAAGATCCTGTGAAGGAACATTTATTATTGTTTCGGTTATCGCCATATATAATCCTCATAAAAATTTATTCGGGTAAAAGTTCAAACGTCTTTAAACTCAATTAAAATGCCGTTAGAGACTTTAGTCCGCATTATATATAATTATATCAATTTTTGATTTTATTACAATATTTTTCTTAAACATTCTGTATTATTTTTTTGATTTTTTGCAAAAGAAAAAACCTCTGCAAAAATGCAGAGGCCACAAAAGTTAAACTTATTTAAACTTTCTCTTGCGAGCAGCTTCAGACTTCTTCTTACGTCTTACGCTGGGCTTCTCGTAATGCTCTCTCTTGCGGATTTCCTGCTGGATACCAGCCTTTGCACAATTACGCTTAAATCTGCGAAGAGCGCTGTCTAATGACTCGTTTTCTTTTACGATAACGTTTGACATAATCTCACACCTAACCTCCCTCCAGTTGTGAACTTTGTGCCAAACCAACTGTTTGGGTAATATTTGCATAGCACAAACATCATTATATCACAATTTTAGCATTCGTCAATACTTTTTTTGATTTTATTTTTTATAGTCTCCGGATTAAAGCCTATTGAATCCCTTATATCTCTTGGGATACCATGCGGCAGAAAACTGTCCGGAAGTGAAATGTTAAGATATTTTATATTTCTGCCTTTTTCAAGTATATATTCTGCAACAGCTTCACCAAAACCACCGCGTTTAACATTTTCTTCTGCAGTAATTATGATATCATGAGTCTCGCATAATCTGTCTATCATTTCAAAGTCTATAGGATTAATAAACCTTGCATTGACAAATGTAAGTTTCAGGCCTTCTTCTTCAAGTTCATCAAGAACTCCGTCCATCACTTTTACCATCTTTCCGACAGCTATAACTGCAGCTTTTTCACCTTTTCTCAAAACTTCAGCTTTTCCAAGGACTATGGGATTTTCCGTCTCACATCCATAATATGCTTTAGCTCTCGGGTATCTTATAGCCGACGGTCCGTTGTAGTTACAGGCAAAAACAATCATATCTGCAAATTCTTTTGCGTTTTTTGGAGCCATAACGGCAAATCCCGGTATTTCCGAAAGATATGAAAGATCAAAAATTCCCTGATGTGTCTCACCATCACATCCGACTATGCCAGCCCTGTCAACACATATCGTTACAGGCAGGAAATTCAGTGCCACATCATGGACGAGCTGATCAAAAGAGCGCTGAAGGAATGTAGAATAAACCGCTACAACCGGATGTATCCCAGCCGAAGCCATACCTGCGGCGAATGTGACAGCATGCTCTTCTGCAATACCCACATCAAAAAATCTGTTTGGAAATCTCTCCGACCATTCCTTGAGTCCCGTTCCGTCTGCCATCGCGGCGGTGATAGCTACAATATTTGCGTTGCTTTCCCCTATTCCAACAATGGTTTCAGAAAAAATATCAGTATATGTTTTAGAGGATTTGGCTGTTTTCTTCTCCCCTGTAGAACAATAAAAAGGTTCAACGCCATGGTAACTTGCGGGATCTTTTTCTGCAGGAGCATATCCTTTTCCTTTTTTGGTTATCACATGAACAAGAACCGGATTCTTTGACTGTGCGGCAGCTTCAAATGCATCCAGCATAAGAGGAATATTATGTCCGTCTATGGGTCCGATATAGGTAATACCCATATTTTCAAACAACATTCCCGGGACAAAGAGGCTTTTAATGGATTCCTTTGAGGTCTTTATCCTTTTTACCATCTTTTCGCCCATATACGGAACCGTCTTTAGCTTCTCCTCAATATTCATTTTCAGACCGGTATATTTTTGATTTGTACGAAGCTTACCTAAGTATGCAGCCATACCTCCCACGTTCTCGGATATGGACATTTTGTTATCATTCAGGACTATAATCATATTGGACTTTAGTCTTCCTGCATTATTAAGTGCTTCAAAAGCCATACCGCCGGAAAGTGCACCGTCTCCGATAACAGCAACAACCTTATATTTTTCTCCTTTTAGGTCTCGTGCCTTAACAATTCCGTCCGCTACAGATATAGAAGTAGATGCATGTCCGGTATTAAAAGCGTCACATGGACTTTCCTTACGGTTGGGGAAACCGCTCATTCCTCCGAACTGTCTGAGGTTATCAAACCCATTCTTCCTTCCTGTTAACAGTTTATGAGTATAGCTTTGATGTCCGACATCAAAGATAAGTTTATCTTCCGGAAAATCCAAAAAAAGGTGAAGCGCCATGGTCAACTCCACCGTACCTAAATTCGAGGCCAGATGTCCTCCTGTATTACTGACTTTTTTTATCAAAAACCGTCTGATCTCTTTTGCAAGTTCCCTGTAATCTTCCTCCGGGATCTTTTTTATATCATTAGGTTCATTGATCAAGTCTAATATACCCATCTTTAAACCTCCGAGAACATTAATCACATCTCCACCGCCAAGAGTTAAAGATCAAAGTTTTCTAAAAATAAGACTCTCAAACAGTTTTAGAAGGAATTTATCGTCTTTTCCGACTGCACTCAGGCTGTTTATCGCCATTGCAGTATACATTTTTACAAGTTCTTCCGATTTATCAAGCCCAAGCATTCTTGCAACGGTTTTCTTTCCGTTTTTTTCATCAATATTTACACTTTTTCCAAGTGTTGCGGAATCTGAAGTCATGTCAAGGATATCATCCTGAATCTGGAAAGCCAGTCCCAATGCTCTCCCGGCTTTTTCAAGTTCTTCTATGTCCTTTTCTCCGGCGCCACCGAGAATTGCTCCGCACATAAGTGCTGCTTCAAAAAGGCAGGATGTTTTTAGCTCGTATATTCTTAATGTATACCTTAACCTTTCAATCTCTTCATCATTAAATTCTAATTGTATCGAAGGATCAATAAAGAAATTATATGTCCCCGGAGTATATTCCTGGGTCGTATCAAGTACCTGTCCGCCTATCATACCGCTGTATCCGGCCTTTACAGAAAGAACTCGGAAAGCCTTTAGAACTCTTGTGCTGTATGAGTTCTCCATGATTTCGGTATTTTCAGATATCTTTCCGATACATTCAAATGCATAATTTAGCAGAGCATCCCCGGCCAAAAGTCCCATAGCGTGACCGAAAGCTACATGTGTGGTAGGCTTTCCTCGCCTTAGCACATCATTATCCATAGCAGGAAGATCATCATGTACAAGCGAATAAGCATGTATGAACTCTATTGCTGCAACAAAAGGTTCAGCGATATCTGATTCAAGTTTCTCATCATTTGAGAACATGCGGAAGCATTCCAAAAGCATAATGGCTCTAAGTCTCTTACCACCGTTTAAAACGCTGTAACTCATTGCTTCACATATCTTCCCGCAATCATCGTTACCGGGAAGATATTTTTTAAGTATTTCATTTACATGCTCGATTTTTAAACTTAAAGAATTCCCATTCATATATTTAACTTCTCTTTTTAACTATTTGAGCCAGGACTCCGTTAATAAATCCCGGTGACTGTTCACCCGCGAACTCTTTTGCAAGCTCAACCGCTTCATTTATAACAACCGGTTCAGGCAGCTGTTCATACCTTATCTCATAAGTGCTCAGTCTTAATATATTTCTCTCTACTATTCCGATTCTTTTGATATTCCACTTAAGCATCTCAGAAGATAAAATCTGATCTATTTCCGGAAGAAGGTTTACAATCTTCCCGTATACCTGTATAAGATTTTCTTTACCATCCTCATCGATGTTTATTCCCTCATTTGGCAGCAGAACATCAAAATAAAGCTGATTCTGTTCTTCTATATCATCAGCTTCATGAAATTCTTTTAAATACAACAGCCTCACAAGGTGCTTTCTAAGTTCCCTGCGTGTCATTATACTCTCCCGTCAGATTTTAACAGTAATTCCAACTATTCTAACATTAACTCCGATAACTGAAAGACCTGTCATACTTTCAATTGCCTGTTTAACCTTTTCCTGAACTTTTGCAGAAACTACCGGAATACTGAAACCGTACAGAACATTAACATAGATATCAGCAACAACATTTCCGTTGTTTATCTCAAGTTTAACACCTTTTGAATTGTTCCTGATACCAAATTTTGCAACTATTTCATTGGTAAGGTTTCCGCTTAATGAATGAACGCCATCGATCTCAGACGCAGCCAGACCGGCTATACTTGCTACAACACTGTCGGAAATCTTAACATCGCCTTTAAAATCAATATTTTTGTTCATAATAAAACAATCTCACCGATAAACGGTTCCTTTCATAAAAATTTGCCACTTCCTATTGCACAGGAAATGGCAAGGAATAACATAATATCAGATTCTCTTAAGATATTCGCCGGTACGTGTATCAATCTGAACCTTATCACCGCGTTCAACAAACAGCGGAACTAAGATCTGAGCGCCTGTTTCAACGATAGCGGGCTTTGTAGCACCTGTAGCAGTATCACCCTTGAAGCCGGGCTCTGTTTCAGTGATAACAAGTTCTGCAAACATAGGAGGCTCAACTGAGAATACCTTTCCCTGATATGAAAGCATATTAACCATATCATTCTCTTTAACAAACTTTAATGCATCACCGATCTGCTCAGCAGTAAGGGCTATCTGCTCATAGTTCTCTGTATTCATGAAGTTATACATATCACCGTCTGCATAGAGATACTGCATCTCGCTCTTCTCAATATGAGCCTGAGGATACTTCTCTGTAGGACGGAAAGTACGCTCAACAACGCCGCCGTTGATAATGTTCTTAAGCTTTGTTCTAACGAAAGCTGCTCCCTTACCGGGCTTAACATGCTGGAACTCAACTACCTGAAATACAGCACCTTCAATCTCAAGTGTCAAACCATTTCTAAAATCACCTGCTGAAATCATAAAAATATTCCTCCATATTTTGTGTGTTCATCTAACTAATTTATTCTATCTTAAAATCAAAATAATTGCAAGAATTTTTTACAGCAAATCGAAAAAAAATTCTAAAGCCTCTTTGTAGCCCTCAAAACCCTTGCCTTTTATAGTCTTTGCACATATGTCACTGATAACCGAATGGCGCCTGAATTCATCTCTCTGCGAAATGTCCGTAAGATGAACCTCAACAACCGGAACGTCAAGTATAAGTATCGCATCTCTTATTGCATAACTGTAATGAGTATAAGCTGCCGGATTTATGATCAGTCCGTCAAACCTTTCTTCAAATGCCTCATGGATAAACTCAACTATCTCGCCTTCATAGTTACTCTGTCTTACATCCACCGATATGTCAAGATCCTGAGCCCACTGGTCAATTTTAAAGCAAAGATCCTCATAGTCCTCGGTACCGTATATCTCAGGCTGCCTTGCTCCAAGCATGTCAAGATTCGGTCCGTTAATTATCATCAAGTTCATATCTGCTCCTTTCACTGGCGACAGGGGACTGTTCTGTGTCGCCACCCCTTCACCCGTTAAACTTTCTTCCGGGCCATGATTTTCCTTCTTTTTTCAGTTTCTTCTTATAAAAATGAAGAACAAAATGTTCAAGTATTCTCTTTAAAACTATCTGTATCTCCTCATGCTTATCTATTGGATTTACAAGTATTGTATGTATTCCCGCCAAGTTCCCGCCATAAATATCCGTAAAAAGCTGATCACCTATACATAAAACTGATTTTACTGAAAAATTCATCTTCATAGCAGCTGCATAGTAGTTCTTTGAATATGGTTTCTGAGCTTTGAAAATGTATTTTACATTTACATCCTTGTTAAACCGTCTAACACGGGCTTTTTTATTGTTAGATAAGAGACAGATATCATAACCTATCGATTTAAGCCTTGCAAATAAAGCAATTGCTCTTTTATCAGCATCAGCTCCATGAGGAACCAAAGTATTATCTATATCAAAAATGATACCCCTATATCCTTCATCATAATATTTTTCAAAATCAATGTTATATGTTGAGGATACCCACTCACTGGGATATAATCTTTCAAACATATTTTAAACCTTTCACATAATAATAGAATTTTATATTTTTAGGAATAAAATCATCCGAGATCTAATATATAATCACTTGGAGGGATTGATTTAGTAGGTTTAACAGTGCGCTCAACGCGTCCGTCTCTAAATACAGTAATGATGTAGTAATCATATATTATATTACCATCTTTGTCATCACCGATTATCTTAGTTGCTTTTCCGGCAAATCTCTTTTCCCAATTTTCTCCAAGTACTTTGTTCATTTCATCATCAAAACTTTCAGGGCTGCCAGAATGAGTCCATTTTTTCTTACCGGCTTTGAATACTATCTTTAAATCTTTAGACGATTTTTGAAGGTCTTTAATAACTTTTTCATTAGTTAATGCAATATATGTCGCACTTATTATATCACCATAATTAGTCATATCAGTAGAACGTCTACTATTTTCCGGCCAGATTAATAGAAGTTCATCAAGACTTCTAGGTAAATAGTATTCTTGATACTCTTCGTCATCAGGAAAATCATTAGACCATTTCGATTCGTCATAATCTATTTTTTTAAATTTGATTACAAGATTTTCACTACCACTAACAAATGGTATAATTGTTAATACATCATCTTTCAGAACATACTCATATTTTGAATTATATCTGTCAATAAATCCAGACTCATCCCAATTCATTTTCTGTTCATATATATAAATTCTTAGCGTTGCTTCACCATTATCCTTAACTTTTAATAGCCCATATAATACTTTCTTCTTTTCCAGTTCAGATAGTTGTTTTTCAGGAATAAGTGTTGCTTTGACCTTCCCTGAATTTTCCACTGTAAAACTAATCATCTTATATGTACCAACAATTGAACTATCTATTTTTCCAGAGTCACACTTAGAAATTTCTATTGAAACAGTCTTGCTATATTTACTTGTGACAATTTCACCATCCACTTTTCCATAAGCTTTTACTTTAAAAAAGTATTTTCCATATAATAAATCATCAATGGTAATGTTTCTTTTCTTTTTTCCGTTTTTTGAAAGGATTTCGACTTTCTTAAACTTCTTATCACCTTGTTTTTTCATATAGATGTAAAAACCTTCTGCATACGAGGCTTTAGCTGTTGTTATTATAACACTCTTTTTATTTTCAGAAAGTTTTACTGAAATCTTAGGTTTCTTCGATGTAATAGAATTCTTTTCAGCTGCATTAACATCTTGAACACCGAATGTAAAAAGACTAAATACAAACGATAAGCACAAAACGAAAACAATAATTCTACTATTTCTTTTCATCAAAATATCCTCTCAATACAAAACAGGAAGCCCGCCAATAGTTTGCGGGCTTTCCTTTAAATGACCACAATGTATATATTATGCCTCTTCCTCTTCAGTCATGTACTTAGCTGCTTCCTCAACAACCTTAGCCTGTACATCTGCAGGAGCCTGCTCATAACGATCGATAGTATATGAGTAATCACCGATACCACCGGTCATGGAACGAAGGTCTGTAGAATATCCGTAAAGCTCTGCTAACGGAACATCAGCCATGATCTCCTGCTTGCCGCCTGCAACAGGGTTCATACCAAGAACACGGCCTCTACGCTTATTTAAATCACCCATGATATCACCGGTGAACTTATCGGGTACAAGAACCTTCATGGAAACGATGGGCTCTAACAGGCAGGGATTACAGTTCTCTTTGGGATCTGTGAAAGCAGCCTTGAATGCAAGACGTGCAGCCTGCTTGAATGCCATTTCTGAAGAATCTACAGGATGATATGAGCCATAGAACAGAGTAGCCTTAAGTCCTACAACGGGATATCCTGCAAGAGGTCCCTTAAGGACTGACTCAGCAAGTCCTTTTTCTACTGCAGGGAAGAAGTTCTTAGGAACTACGCCGCCGACGATCTCTTCGGCGAACTCATATGACTTCTCCATATCGCCTAAAGGCTCGAATCTCATATGAACATCACCGTACTGTCCATGTCCGCCTGACTGCTTCTTATACTTACCCTGTTTTTCAACCTTCTTCCTTATGGTCTCGCGATAAGGAACTCTGGGCTTTGAAAGTTCAACTTCTACTTTATAACGCTGCTGAAGCTTACTTACAACAATATCAAGCTGCTGTCCGCCGATTCCGTAAATAAGAGTCTGACGGTTTTCTTTATCAAGAACCATCTTTAATGTTCTGTCTTCTTCACAAAGCTTACTCATTGCCTGAGCAAATTTATCTTCATCACCCTTGTTCTTTGTATCAACCTTCTTATATTCATAAGGAATGCTGTACTCTGCTCTCGGGAATACAACAGGATTAGCTTTTGTAGATAATGTATCACCGGTCTGGGTATTTGAAAGCTTACCTATAGCGCCGATATCACCGGGGTTAAGTTCTTTAACTTCGATAGTCTCTTTTCCGCGAAGAATGTAAAGACGTGAAAGTTTTTCTTCAGTATCCTTGTCTGAATTGTATATAACAGCGTCTGATGTAAGAACACCGGAGCAAACCTTTATAAGTGAATACTTACCGATGAAAGGATCAACGATGGTCTTAAATACCTTTGCAGTCATAGGCTTATTAATGTCATAGTTTGCTGCAAATTCAGAATCGTCCTTAACATTCTTACCGATAACCTTATGGTTAAGAGGTGAAGGAAGATATGACTTGATAGCGTTAAGCAGCATAACTGTACCCTGCTGGTTAATAGCTGCACCTGCAAGAACAGGAACTGTGCTTCCGTCAAATACTGTAGCATGAAGAGCTGTATCGATTTCTTCCTGAGTAAACTCTTCCTCTGCGAAATATTTCTCCATAAGTTCTTCGCTTGATTCAGCAATAGCTTCGATAAGATCATGACGGCAAAGTTCAACATCATCTTTTACGGAAGCAGGGATTTCACACTCTGTATACTCACTGCCCTTAGTGAATTTTCTTCCGCCCATCTTAACAACGTTAACAAAGCCGACAAACTTCTCATTCTCGAAGAAAGGTGTATGGAAAGGAGCAATCTTTGTACCGAAATTCTCGGTCAGCTGCTCTACAACGTTTGCAAAGTTTGCATTAGGATCATCCATAGCTGTTACAAAAAACATTCTGGGAAGTTTCTTCTTTTCGCAGAGTTCCCATGCCTTAATGGTTCCAACTTCAACTCCTGCCTTAGCATTTACTACGATGATTGCTGCTCCGGCAGCATCAAGTGCTTCTTCAACTTCTCCGACGAAATCGAAATATCCGGGACAGTCAAGGAAATTAATCTTGATACCGTCATGCTCTATAGGAATAAGTGAAGTACTGATAGAGAATGTACGTTTGATTTCTTCTTTATCATAGTCACTAATGGTATTTCCCTCTTCAACACGTCCCTGACGTGAGATGATACCCTTAGTAAGTGCAATGGCCTCAACAAGAGTGGTCTTACCACATCCGCCATGTCCTAAAATAGCTACGTTACGAATCGCTTCGCTCTTATAGGTGTTCATTTAAAAATTCCTCCAATACATTTTTTAAAACCGCTTTTACTATTTTACTAAATTTTTTCAAAAAATACAACTATTTTTTGTGAAAAATTTCTTAAAAATCAGTTATTTGATGTTTTTGCTTACATTAAATTCTGGGAGCCCCGCAATTTGCACAGAACTTTCCTGCATTTACCTGTCCGCAGATACATTTCCACTCTCCTTCTTTAGGTTCCTGTGTACTCTGAGCCTGTCCCCCGGCATTATTCGTCCCCAGCGTTCCCATCATGCCCATCATACCTATCATACCTGTATTGACCCCGGGTTTTAAAGAATTATCATAGATCGTTCCTCCAAAAGGATTTGGTGTAGGTGTTTTTTCTTCTTTTTTCGTCAAAGCTTCTTTTTTAACTCCTTCAAAAAGCTTGGCAAATACCTCATCTTTATCACTTATCAGTTCTGTATATTTATCATCGTTGAGCATGGATGCCAGATATTTAAAATCATCCACATCCAGCTTATTTGAACCTCTCAGCTTCTCAGACAGGCAATACAGCAGGTATGCTGTTTTTACATTTCTGCTTCCGGAAAGTTCAGCAGGAATTATCTCTGATATTTCTTCCGACTCATCACTTAAGTAATTTTTGAACCTGACACTTACTGTACCGATCTCCTGATATTCATTAGGCTGCATTTTCTGGTACTTGAGAGTCTCAGAAGGGCTTTCTGTCGCGTCACCCATAAACAGCTCATAAAGAGCAACACCCTGTCCGCCTGCACCATACGGCTCGGAAACAACATCATCGTTTCTGAAATCCTCATGATTCAAGGTCCTGTTCTCATACCCTAGAAGCCTGTAGGCCTTAACATACTTAGGATTAAACTCTACCTGAGCCTTAACATCTTTTGCTACAATATTTGTAAGACTTACATATTTCTTGTTTATGCTTTCCTTTACATCTTCAAGATCGTTAACAACACAATATGTTCCGTTTCCGTATTTACTCAAGATTTCAAGCTTGTCATCTTTATAGTTATAGAGTCCTGTTCCTATAACCGAAAGGAACATTCCTGTTTTCTTCTTTTCTTCAATAAGGCTCCTTAAGCCGTCCTTAGCTGTAACGCCAAAGTTAAGATCTCCATCAGTCATAAGGATTACCTGATTGCTCCATCCGTCTTTATAGGTCTTTTCTCCGAGAGAATAAGCTGTTTCAATACCGGCGGAACCATTGGTACATCCGTTTATCTCTATTTTAAGGATGCTTCCCATGAGATCTTCTCTGTCTTTTATGTCACCTATAACGTGATTTGTAAAGATTGTATGATCCTGTGAACTATAAGTAATAAGACTTATAACGTCATTTTCTTTTAATTTTGAAATGATCGTAGCAATTGTTTCTTTTGTCACATCTTTATTTGAAGACATACTGCCGGATGTATCAAGAAGCAGAACAACATTCTGATGTTCTTTCGGTGTATCGTCAGCCTGAACATTGATATAAAGTATCTTACGTCCTTCACCCTTATCCATCATTTCTGTATCTATTTTGAACTGTTTTCTGTCTTTTTCCGGCCATACTTCCTTATCATAATCAAAATAGTTTAAAAGTTCTTCAATCCTGACCTGGGACATGCTGATTTTTCTTCCGTTACGTATCTGATTTAACAACATACCTACAGAAGCAGTACTGGTTGTCATCCTGAATGTTGATGTAGGTGAGGTGAGAACCGACTTTGCGTCTTTTTCTTCTATAACCTCATATGAATCTGTTGCAATAAGATTCGGATCCGGTTTCATAAACATAGCAGCTCCGTTTGCTGAAGGGGCCTGCATGAAACCCGATGCCATATTGGAGCTTGCTCCTGCCATGGCTGCCAATCCCATCACGGGAGAGGCTGCTCTTGCCTGCGCCATCATTGGCTGAGACATCATCGCCTGAGAAACCATAGCCTGGCCCATCATAGGTGATGCCATTCCCATAGAAGCCGGAGACATGGCGCCGCCCACAAAGGCATCCTCCCTAAAACCCATATTTCTATTTTTTCCTAACTTAGAAAAAATGGCATCCCTGATTGATTTTTCATCGCTTTCCGCAAAATAATCATATACACTGTCCAGAATATTCTTTTCCGGAAAGCTTTTAAAGAATTCAGCTGTATCTCTCATTCCATAATTTGAAATTGTAAGAACACAAGAAGCCTTTTCTCCGTAACCTAAAGAAATAAAGTATTCATACTGCATTTTCAAATCATAATCACCAAGGATAATCCCCTTTACATCCATTACCTGTACCTTCCTTTCATCTAAAAACATTTTATTGCGATGCTCCGCATCTTCTATTTTGTTATCATACCAAAAATTTAAATCTACTGCAAGATTTTTCAAAAAAAATAACGCCACGAAGATTTTAGCTCCGTGGCGTTAAAAAAATGTATTTAATTACTTATTTGCATGCTTCAATTCCGGTAATAGATGTTTTACCTGTTGAGAAATCAACGTTTATATAAACAAATGCATAACCGGTAGGAGCATCCGGTACTACAGCTTTGCACGAGCAGAAAACACAAACATTAACACCGTTAACAATCTGAGTTTCAACTACTGCGATAGGTGTATATGTAACACCGTCATTATCTGTTGTAGCCTGTAAGAAGTAATTCTCATAAGTTTTGTCCAATGCTACTGAAGAAGGCTGTGACCATCCACCGGGAAGATCGTTGATCTGAGAAGCCACTCCTGTTTCCACGAAATCTGTAAATTCAGCATTTCCTTCAAGATCTTCATAAAGAACAACAATCACATAATTAGCTACTGCATCGGGAACAACATATTTAACTCTGCTTAAAATCATATAGTTTGTTCCGGCTACAACCTGAGTTGCAAGAAGGGCAACAGGATCAATATCAACACCTACCTGTTTCTTAGCAGCTTTATTGATAAGCTTGTTAAGCTTTTTGGAAATAACAGGTGATTCTGCATTTTCCCAGCCGCCTGTAATAGGTTCTTCAATTACAGGAGTATTTGCATTAACATAAAGCTTAAGTTCTTTCTTACTTACATCATATGAAATATCATATCCGATATAAGAACCGATATTTACAAAAAGGTCTGCGGGAACATATACAACACCGTCCTTATCTACAGCCTTTCCAAACTTGAGCGGTTCCGTAGCCGGTAAACCGGGTACTGTAAGTGTATATCCGTCTTTACCTACTTTGAACTTAAGAGTGATGCCGTCAGCTGTAGTAATCTTTATGGTCTTTTTCTTCTGAACCAATGAAGCTCCCAGATATTTGCATATAGGCTCGATCGGGATATAGCCAAAATATGTCTTTTCTCCAAGATACTTACCTTTTACTCTCATTGCATTAATAAAAGGAATAGTCATACCGTTTACTGAAATACTGAGTGTAGGTGAAGCTTTCTTTAAAGCCGATGTGGTGATCTTGATCGTTGCTTCATCCGCTTTTGCCTGCTTTGAAGGAATCACTAAAGACGTGATGCAGAGAGCTGCAACCAATAAAAGCGCTGTGATAATTCTGCCTTTTTTCATAAAATGCCTCCTGTTTTTATGATTTTTTGAAAAGTTTAAAAGAATAACTTATGCAAAAAACAACATAGATTATCTCTTGTCATAAAATATAAACTAATTTTGTGAAATTGTCAATAAAATTTGAACTTTATATTATTACATTATTGATAGATTCTACTCTTTATTTTCCGGAATAAACTCTATCACATCGTCCTTTTCGGAGTTTCCTTTTTTAGGTATCTTGGCACTTATCGTTTTTACAAGCGATTCATACATTTTCAAAGCATTTTCATGCTCTTTTGTAACATCAGACGCTTTCTTTTCTTTTGAAGCTTTTTCCAAAAATGCAGCCTTCTCCGAAAGTTCCAAAGCCCCTATCGTTTTTGATGTACTTTTCAGTGAATGGGCGATTATCGAATAATCATTCCATTTTTTCTGTTTATAGAACTTGGAAAGTTTATCTTTCTTTGTTTCATGATCTGCAATATAATCATTCAGCACGGAAATATAGAATTCTAAATCATTTTGGCAATAATCCATGGCTGATTCCGTATCAAGTCCCAATTCCTTTAAAGCTAAAAGAATATCCTTCTCTTTTCCTTCATCAGCCGGTTCCTCTGAAGCGATTTCTTCGTTCCTGTTGTCGGAAGTCTTTATTATTTTCTCTTTAGGAATATACTTTAGAAGCATATCTTCAAGCTCGGCCCCTTCGACAGGTTTTGAAAGATAATCTGAAAAACCTTCCTTAAGATATCTTTCCCTTGCGCCTCTTATTGCATCAGCCGTAAGACAAATGATAGGAGTCTTGGAATTTAAATTCTTTTCATCCGCCTGAATAGCTTTAAGAGTCTCAACACCATCCATACCCGGCATACGCTGATCAAGAAGTATCACATCATATCGCTTCTTTTCAGTCATCTTTATCGCATCGCTGCCGTTTTCAGCAGATTCCATTTTAACTTCGGTCGTCTTTAACAAATTTAGTATAACCGAAATATTCATTCTGGTATCATCCACAATAAGAATATCTGCTTTGGGAGCACGGAAACTTTCCCTGTACGACTTTAATTTTTCAACGCCGGGTACTGTCTTTTCGTAATCTCCTATAGGTGTATCATCCTCTATCTTCTGCCAAACTTCGAATGAAAATACAGAACCGGTCCCATACGTACTTTTTACCTTTAACTCACTGTCCATAAGTTCAAGAAGTCTCGTAGTGATAGCCATTCCGAGGCCTGTTCCTTCAATATTCCTGTTCTGGACGACATCAAGTCTTTCAAATGATTCAAACAGACGTCCCATGTCATCCTCCCTGATACCTATACCGGTATCGGAAACACCGACATACAGTAAAACAGAACCGTCTTTTCTTTCATTTTCCTTGACTACAAGTTTAACATACCCTTTAGCGGTATACTTAACGGCGTTGGAAAGAATATTCAGGGTAACCTGTTCCAAACGGGTATCGTCACCAAACAATTCCGAAGGAAGGTTACTGTCTACACTTACAATAAATTCAAGATTCTTTGAAGCAGCTCTTTCCTTTACTGAGTTAACAACATAATTGATCATCGTTCCAAGTTTATATTTTACCGGAATTATCTCCATTTTTCCGCCTTCGATTTTGGAGAAATCAAGAATGCTGTTTACCAGCTGCAGAAGGTTATTACCGGAGCTCTTAATATTCTTAGAATAATCAAGGATTTCTTTTTCACCGGTCTCACGCATTATCATCTCATTCATACCAAGAATAGCGTTGATCGGAGTTCTGATCTCATGCGACATATCGGCAAGGAATGCACTCTTTGCCCTGTTTGCCTCATCCGCGGCCATTTTTTCAAGTCGAAGCATTTTTGCTTCATATTCCTGTTGCTGTCTGGTCAGCTTATCGATCAGGAATGCAAGGAATACAGCTATTAAGCCGCCAACAACTACCGCCGCTATTGCAGCAATTGTAAATCCGCGGATCAATGCACCGGCACCGCGCATAAGCTCATCTTTACTTGTAGCAATACCGACATACCAGCCGGTGTTTGTCATTTTAGATATTACAAAGCCGCGAACTACACCGTCATAATCTTTCAAGTATACGGTATCCTTCGATCCGGACTGTATATTTGAAATAACTTCTTCATACTGTGCGTCCGATATATCCAGAACTCCCAAAGGCTTATCGTCAAAAGAATAGGCTTCATTCGGATGAACGATCATTCCCATATTCTGATCTATAAGGAATGCATAACTGTCGGGTTCTACCTCGGCCTTACTTAATATTTCTTCAAGATTCTTAACAAATATATCCGCAGCCAGTACACCTCTTAACGTACCGTCTGTATAAACCGCTTTTGAAATAGTTACGATAGGGAGCCCTGAATCCGAATCAAGATAAGGGGTGGAATAGAAAATTTCTCCGGTCTCAGCAGCTACTGTATACCATTCTCTGTCATGAACATAATCCATAGATCCGTCTACGACAAAATCCGATGCACAGGCCATATGATTATCCGGATATGTAAAGTATATATCGTACATGTATCCTTTTTTATTCAAAAGATCAAATGAAACCTTAAGGAATGAATGAAATTCCTCATAGCTTTTATCAAAAAGTTTTGTTACGGTAAGTTCCGAAGCCATAGTATCTATCATTGTGGCATTGGTATTTATGAGTGCGGTAAGTTCCTGCGCATACTTATCTGCTGCTATACTGTAACTGATTTCAAGCTGTGAAGACATACTGTTCATCGCTCTCTGATAGCTGAACAGCAAAAGAACACCGGAGCTCACCAGAACTACCAGTGCTATCAATATAGTCATTTTTACCCGTAAACTCTTCATAACCCCAATTCCTCACAAAATCAAAAGAATGTTAAGTTAAGATTAAATTTCCTTCACTGATCCATCTTTATAAATAAACTTCAAATGAATTCCCTTGTCATCTTTTAACATCATTTTACTCTTCTCATAACCTTCAATAAAGCAAACCGTGCTTAATATATCAGCTTTTAAACCCGACTCTGTTATGACTGTAACCGAAGCAAGATCAGATTCAACAGGATATCCTGTTTTAGCACTCAGTATATGATGATACTGCTTTCCGTCTTTTTCAAAACAGCGTTCATATATTCCGGATGTCACAACAGCTTTATCCACAACTTCCAATGTCTCAAAAAGGCCGCTGTCAGGATTTGACGGATCTTTTATAGCTACTTTAAAGCCTGTTTCGTTTCCGTTCCCATCAGTTTTCCCACCTAAGCACTGAACATTTCCTCCGAGAGATATTATTGCGGATGAAATATCTTTTGAACATAAAAATTCAATAAGCCTATCACCTATATAACCTTTGGCTGAAGACCCCAGTTCGAGTTCAATGCCCGGTTTTGTATATGAAACATAATACTTGCTGTCTTCAGCAATTAATGTGACATTTTTATAATCTACAAGATTTAGTCCTTCCTGAACATCTTTTTCTTTCGGAACCTTGTTCTTTCCTGAACGGAAATCCCACAGCTTTGATACAGGCCGTATGGTGATATCGTATCTTCCTTCTGTTAATTCGGAATAGCCAAGAGATTCTTTTATGCACTCATATAGTTCTCGCGAAACTTCGAATTTTGTCTCTCCCAAATCTCCTTTTTGTAACTTTTCGTTAGACAATCTGTTCAAAACAAACAGTTCACTGTTCTCGTCAGTAGTGCTGAATATCTTCTCGTACTTAGAACACTCTGCAAAAAAATCATCAATAATCTTTCTGTCTTCCGTCCCATAAACAGTGACATTGACAACGGTATCAAAATAAAAATCAATACCGGATATACTCTTAATTTCCTTATTTTCACACCCTGTAGAAAGGCAGACAAGTATCAATAAAGCCGCTGTCAAAATCTTTTTTAACAGGTTCTGCATGTTCCGGACACACATAAGCCTCCTCCGCCGCAGAATACATTTAACGCAACGTTAGCTATTATAAGCTTTACGCATATATTCCCTTTATTTGCTTTTTGCGGCACAAAACTATTTGATCTTCCTCTGTATTGTAAAGTCCCGCTTTCCATTCCGTTTATCAGTTCATCATATTCCGCCATATTCGGGTTCATCGCTTTCGCTGTTCTTGCATGATTCATGGCTGTTATATTATTTCCAAGTGCAAGATTTGCTATCGCGCTGTAATAATACCAGACATCATTTCGATTTTTTATTGTACTTAATACATCCAGTGCGCTGAAGAAATTCCTGTCGTTTATGAATCCCATAGCTGTATCCAGCGCAGTTCTTTCATCCATGGAGCTGTAGTTATTCATATTGCCATAGGTATCATTATTTATATTGTTGTTAAAATTTTCGTTTTCACCTGCAAAGCTTCCGGATGAAGTACCGTAATACCCCTGATTATTACCTCCGGTATAATATCCCGTCCCACTATTTGCGGTATTTGTATTATTTCCCTGATAAGAATTCTGATTATTGTTATAACTGTAATTTCTTGAATTACCGGTATAGTATCCTCCACCGGTACTGTACGGATTTCTGTTGAAAAACTGATTTCTTTCTTTCTCTTTAGTCCTGGTACTTCCCCACTGCCCATACTGATTGTTGTCACGGGATCCTGCAGTATTTCTGCTCTGATCATAACCGTCATTCCAGCCCCTGGAAAAATCATTTCTTTCATTATCCGAATAACCGTAACCGTTATATCCGTTCTGGGAGTATCCGTTATTTCCTCCGGACGTATAACTGTTATTCCCTCTGCTGTTATAATATCCGGTATTTCCGTTCTGGGAGTATGTATTACTTCCATTTTGTGAATACCCTGAGTTTCCACCTTGTGAGTATCCTGTACTTCCGCCCTGTGAGTACCCGGTATTCCCACTACTCTGTGAGTATCCAGCGTTTCCACCCTGTGTGTACCCGGTATTTCCGCTGCTCTGCGAGTATCCATTGCTTCCGTTCTGTGAATATCCGGTATTTCCGCTGCTTTGTGAGTATCTATTGCTTCCACTCTGTGAATACCCGCTATCTCTGCTCTGCGCAGAATTGTTATTTTCACTACGATCATAGCTTCCCGTTTCCGATCTCTCAGAACGCGAAGAGTTAAACCGTCTCGAGTCATTCGGACCGCCTATTCCCAGACTTCTTTCATGCATAGCCTGTTCATAAGCCTGTTGGATCTTTTTAAATGTCTCCTCAGCAGCCTCTTTATTTGGATTATTTATATTATTATCCGGATGATATTGTTTACTCAGCTGCCTGTATGCTTTTTTGACAGTCTGATCATCATCGTACTTATCTACACCTAATACTAAATAAGGATCTAACATATTTCACCAACCCGTATCAAACCTGTTCTCTGTCACGTTTTGGAGCGGACTTAAGGTCAAAGCCCGTCCATACTCCGGAATATAGTATATTCTGTAATATATCGTTATTCTCGACTATAGGAAGCATTTCATAATTCTTTGTGCATTCTGACATAACCAGTGTCAGCATTTCCCGTATTGTCTTTTCGTCATTTCCTATACCCTTTAATGCATTAAATCTGTTTTTCTGAATATCCTCCTCATAATCACAGTACGCATCAAGAATATAAATGAATTTTCCGAGATAAAACCCCATTTTTTCAAGGTATTCCTTCCACTCGTCCTTCTTGAACAAAAACAGTTCCGCCATTATCCTTCCGAAACACCCCGAAGTAAGATCGATGTTTTCTTCATGATTTTTTTCACATTCTGCCAGAATTTTAAGTTCAAGTTCAATGTTCTTAGCTTTCTCGGGATATTTCTTCATCACCTTCTCGGCTCTTGACTTAAGAGACTTGGCAAATCTTCTCTTTTTTCTGCTTTTTTCATCTTCCCAGTCATCAATACACTGATAATATGTAAGAAGCACATTCATATCCGATGCATATAGAGTATATTCATTCCGCAAAGTCTTATGCTTTGAAAATGGGTGTACTATACATCTGCACTCGGATTCCACAGTATTATCCTCATATAGCCCGTCTAATAGAATAGCCAGAAATGTAAGATCGTAATTCAGAGTCAGCTGACCCTTGACTCCGAAGGATTCTTTCAGATCCCTGCATAATCCACAATAATATGACCTGTATAGATCAAAATCCTTAAACTTTATTTCAGGTTTATTGATAACTACATATCCAAACATTTTTAAGTTTCTCCAGTTAAATAGACATCAAAAGCGCCACATTTCTTACCAGCCCTGATTTAAGGAATCCATATCTGAGTATAATAAGCCTCTTAACAACCGGATTATATTCGTTAAGCTTAATAAACGCTTTAAGAATCTTTAATTTCTTCTTTTTCAGCATAGATCCGTAACATCTGTAAAAACATTCTGCCTGATGTATCGTAGCATTGATCCGCTGCTTTAAGTTTTCCATATCCTCAGCCCGATTCTTCACATAACTTGAAAAATCTGTCTGTCCAACCTGATTATCCGTATGCTGTCTGTACATAACGGTAGGAACACGGTAAAATCTCACAGCACCCATCGCCGAACATATAAGTCCCATCCACCAGTCATGGAACCTTATATAATCGTAATCGTTTCTGAATCTGAACCCGTTTTCGCTTGACGGGAAAGTCTGGGCAAGTACATCGGCTGCCGCCTGATTAAGAGCCACCGTACAGCCTATAGCCTTGTTTTCCATAAGCATATGGGCAAAATCACATTTTCTGGCTTTCATATGGTTTGTCTTATAAAATGACTTATCAACAAATTTCAGATCCTTATCTACAAGGATTGCATCTGTAAATACCATACATGGCTTATGTTTACCCTTATGAAGTTCAAGACTTTTCAGTTTCTTTATAGTCAGGAATATTTTGTCCATCAGCCAGAAATCATCCTGATCGCAGAACATATAATATTCGGTACACTTTGACTTTAGTTTTTCTTTTCTTGGACCTTTAACAAAATTTACGGCACTGTTTTTCAGTTGGATTATACCCTTCAATTTCATCCCGATGGGTTTTCTGACCTTCGATCTGAATCCGTTTACAATCTTTAATCTTTCATTTTCTCCCGTCCGCTTTGAAACGCGGGTCAGATTATGAAGGAAACTGATGGTTGAACCCATATTTCTTCTGTTCTTAAAAGCAAATATTCTCCCTTTAAAACGGTTAGCATAATCTTCGGCTATTTCAATGCTTGAATCCGTTGAACAGTCATCGAAAATATAGAGTTTCCAATTTGAAACCGTAGACTTTAGGATGGATTCTATCTGATCTTTTAAATACTTTTCCCCATTATAGACCGACATTATTATATTAACGTTATACATAATATCCTCACTTAAAAAGCTTTCCTATCCTATACCCGATGAATCTTGAACCACAATCGGCAATAAAACGAAATGCTTCTATAATCTGCCCACGTTTTACAATATACTTGATACCCGAAACCAGATAAGCGATTCCTTCACTCTCAGAACTCAAACTGTCAAAGACATCAGGATGGCTTTTCTGCGAACGGGCTATCTCCCTGTTACGCCTGAACTGTTCTTTTAATGAAAGATTATGCGAATGATATATAAGCGCTGCGGCACAATAACTTACTAGATATCCGTTCGTTAAAGTTTTATGTGCATACAGCATATCCTCATTAAAATCAACATTTCTCTCAAACCCGTCAAGTTCCCTGAATATTTCCATGTTATACATGGCGCATACATCTGAGCAGAATATTGCTTTAATTTTTCCTGCATTAAGCATTGAAATATCCTTGATCATAGGTTCAGGCGGATAATTAAAGTTTCTTGCGAACTTTTCTCTTAGTGCTGCATTTTTGTACGGGAGCTGTCTTGCATAGCATACTGCAATCTCCCCGTTGTCAAACTCTCTTGCCAAATTATTAAGAAGATTCTTATCTAAAGGCATGGCATCCTGTGTCATAAAAAGACATAATTCAGCCCTGCATTTCTCCGCAGCCGCCTGACGGGTACCTCCATGATTGAACGCACTCTTTTCTATAGTAGTTACCGTTACCGATAAATCATCAATATTATTTTTTATAAACCCTTTTTTCAGATCGTCTTCATCGAATTTATCGGAAACAGTAAGAATAATATTTATCCTGTCGGGTTTCAGGCTTTGTTTTAACAGCCGTTTAATAATAGTGTATATCCTGTCATCAGGATTATATACCGGTATTACTACCTCTACAGTCCTCATTAATATTCACTTTCTTAGAGCTTATATATAGTATCAAAATAACCGGGGCAACGTAACTTGCTCATTACATTGGACCGGTTATAATATATTTTACAGATATTTGTCCCACACTGATGCCACAGATTGCATCGTTGAAAGGCAACTTCTGCAATCAATACTGGTCAAAGGTTCCTTCCGGGAAATCGAAATTTTCATCATTCTGCACATCACCGGAAAATTCATCATTGAAATCACCCTCTGCCCCGTCAGGAGCAGAATAAACACCGTCAGGACTCTGCTTTGCTTCCCTTAACTCATCCTGGTTCTGCTGCAGTGCAACAAGATTGTTTTTCAATGCTCCGACCAGTCTGTCAGAATTTTCTTTTGCTTCTTTATAAGCTGAGGACACAATCTTTTCTATAGTGTCAAGCATATCATCTGCATAATTCATAGCACCGGTCTTTATGGTATTTGAATATTGCTCGGCATCCTTTACTATCTTCTCGCCCTGTGCAGTAGCATTCTGAACGACCTTATTAGCCTGCTCATAAGCGCTCTTCATGATAGCAGTTTCTTCAACAAGCTGTTGAGCACGTTCTTTTCCGTCCTCTTCTATACGCTTTGCTTTGGCATTTGCTTCTTCTATAATGGCAGCAGCATCCTCATTTGCCTTTTTGATAATGTTTTCTCTGTTGGCAATGATTTTCTGACAACGTTTAATCTCATCCGGGATATGAAGTGTCAGTTCATCAAGAAAACCAAATATCTCATCCTTTTGTACTACAACCTTACTCTGTGTAAGGTTTGTCTTAGCATTCTCAACATACTCGTATAACTCGTTAATGATCTCCTCAATTCTGGTCTGTGCCATTTTAATGTCCTCCTTGTATACGTAACTTATGCTTAGCATATAGATCATCTATGATAGCTGCGGGTACCAAACCGGAAATATCCCCGCCATAGCTTGCAACTTCTTTAGCGATACTGGAGCTTACATAGGAATACTCCACGCTTGTGGTAAAAAATATGGTATCAATATCAGGGTTCAGTTTATGGTTGATCTGTGCTATCTGCAGTTCATACTCAAAATCGGTGATAGCCCTAAGTCCTCTGACAATAACATTCGCTCCTATAGTTTTACCGAAATCTACTGTAAGTCCGTCAAAACTTTCTACAAAAACATTACTTATGTCGGAAGTAACTTTCTTAATAAGCTCTATACGTTCTTCTACAGTAAACCACGGACGCTTGGCCGAATTCGGCAGCACTCCGATAACAAGCTTATCAGCTACTCCCGCAGCCCTTTTAATAATATCCAGATGCCCTAATGTTACCGGATCAAAGGTGCCGGGATATAATGCAATCTTCACATTTTCACCTTAATCACACTAAGTGACCCCTTCCCATATTTTTAAAATAAACCCCTTTTTTATCAATGTCATTAAGTTAAGCCAATATATCCTTCCCCTTAATGTGATAATCTCTACCACGAAGTGGTTGAGATGCCTCACTGGCGAAATGAGGTCGGATGAGGTGTTCCCGCTATATTTACACCTCATCAGTCAGCTGCGCTGACAGCTTCCCCTCGAGGGGAAGCCTTACTTAACATCATTGCTTTTTATTATTATAATATTTTATTTATTTATATGCAATAAAAAGATGTTTATTTGAGCCATATTTTTTTTCACGTGATATTTTAAAGCATGTATCCTCGATATAATCAAATCCGGTATCGGACGATGCTTCAACTATTATCATGCCGTCTTCTTTAAGAATCCTGTTCTTATCAAGCTGAAAAAGTACATTTTTCTCAATTTCCTGCTTATAGGGAGGATCTATGAATATGATGTCAAACTTCTTTCGCATAGTATAGAGCCTGGAAACAGCCGCACATGCATCCATGCGGAGAACTTCTGCATTTGAATTAAGCCCGGTTATCTCCAGATTTTTCTTTACACAGTTCAGTGCAGTATTGCTGTTGTCAACAAACACAGCAGATCCGGCTCCCCTGCTTAAGGCTTCAATACCAATGCCTCCGGATCCCGCAAACAGATCAAGAAAATCACTATCATAGATATACGGCGCAAGGATATTGAACAGAGTTTCTTTTATCCTGTCGGTTGTGGGTCTTATATCCATACCCGGAGGAGAAACCAGTTTTCTTCTTCCCGCTATTCCGGAAATAACTCTCATAATGCCTCCAAATAAGGCAATAAGCTAAAAAGCTTCAGCCTTCTTATTCTAAGTTAGCTTTATCAAGCATCAAATCAATCGCTTCTATGCTGACCGGTCCACTGAACAGGTTTCCCTGCATATACTCGCAGCTGGACTTTATCAGGAATTGTCTCTGCTCTTCGCACTCAATACCTTCAGATATAACTTCAATCCCAAGCTTGTTGCCCATATTAATAACACAGCTCATTATTATCCTGTCGTTCTTATCAAGATCTTTTTTCATTAATGAGCGGCCTATCTTTATGCCGTTAGGATTAAAATTGGTAAGAGTATTTAAAGCCGAGTAACCCGAACCAAAATTGTCTATATAGACCAAAAATCCTCTTCTCTGAAGTTCCGCAATTATATTCGAAACATTGTCTATTTTCATTACGGCTATCCGTTCGTCTATCTCAAAATAAATATATTTTGGATCTACATTATACTTTTCCAGTAACGAATCGATAAATCCTATCAATTTCCCGTCATAAAAATGAACTATGGAAACATTGGCAGATATCGGGAACATGTGTTTCCCGTTCTTCATTCTTTCATCTATGATCTTAAATACCTGTTCATAAACATAATAATCCATCTTTACGATACAGCCGTCTCTTTCAAAGATTGGAATGAAATCATCCGGCATAAGCCTGTAAAAATTATCCTTTTTCCATCTGACCAATGCTTCAGCCCCTATAATCTCCATAGTATCCGTAAGAACAATCGGCTGAAATTCAAGGAAAAATTCACCGCTTTCAATTCCCTTTTTCATGTCGGAAATATATTCGGCACGCTTCTTTAATTCAAAAGCCATGGCAGGATCATATGTCAGACAGCTGTGTCCGTACTCATGTTTCCTCTTCTTTGCATATTTTCTTGCCAGATTTGCGTTTGATATTGCATGTTCAATATTCTCGGTATTAGCCCTTATTACATGAATCCCGATGTTAACGCAAAGATTACAGTCATAATACTTCTCAGAAAGCTTTTTAACGTATTCCTTCGAAATCTCTTCGATCCTGTTTATGATATGCGCTTTTGAATGCGATTTATCACATTTACATACCAGAAGGAAATTGTCCGAATGTGACCTGCAGCAGGAAATAACCCATTTGGTAAATGAATAAATATCCTTTGCCACATTCTCAAGGAAAATATCTCCTTCATCATGTCCGTATTTTTCATTTATGAACTTGAAATTTGTAAAATCAAGGCTCAGTATTACAAGCTGGGATGATTCAAGCTCTTTAAAGCTTTCTTCTACTTCCATGCAAAAGAATTCATATCTCGGAAGTTTTGTAGTATGATCATAAACAGAGCTGAGTACTTCCGTCTGATACTGATTGGTATTTTTGTGCCATTTTGCAAGATAATCTTTAAGCATATCTGTAAAGAGTATCATCTGCTCTTTTTCTGCCGGAGTAAAACGTCTTCCCGGCCTATTATCCACAAAATCGATAGCACCGATAAAAATATCATTCTTATACATCTGTGTATGGATTATCGTCCCTACAAGATTTTTTCTGACCATTTTTAACGGACACGGTGTCCCGTCATCTGCATTCCAAATGGTCATCTTGCTGCTTCTTACTGCTCCGCTCATCCATCTTTCCCAGACATCATCGGAAAATCGACTTTCAGAATTTAAGAGTTCCGTTCTTCCGTTTGCGGACCATTCATAAGTACAGCAAAGGACATGCATTTCGGCAACAACTTCCTTTACCGCAATATAAGTGAGTCCAAGACCCTCTCCCATAACAGCTAAAGATGCTTCCACGCGGTCATCATCACTCAGTCTGCTGGTCATTTTTTCAACTATCTCATCAATAAGCGAAAAACCTGCGCTCATCATCTGCCCACCTTAATAATAAATGTATTTGTTTCTTCCGGTGAAATAAAGTTTTGAGGATAACATACGGTACCAAGGCTTAAAAGTCCTTCAAGATTAATATTATCTTCAAATTTTTCTCTCTCACATCCGCCTACATAAATATATTCAACCTCATACTTATCAAGAAGTTCCCTGGTTTCTGAAAGATCTTCTGACGTATAAATGGTCTCTATATCAGCTTCTCTCTCAAGAACAACATCCGGAACACTTCCGTCAGCACTTGTGCTCTGCCACAGCCATTCGTGAGTTCTCCATCCAAGAATGGTGGGAAGACCCGTAATGGTCGATACACGTTCATAATAAGTATAACTGTTTCCGTTCGCCTCAAGTAAAACCGGCCTTCCTTCTATATTTTCATTTATCCAGTTTGTTGCCAGATAATCTTCCATATTCTCGTCTTTAAGATAATCTCCGGAATTTAATCCCTTGTACCTGCTGTTTAAAGTAAAGAAATCCGAAAAAAGGATTATAACAGCAGCCATTATCGTAAGACATGCCGCACCGGACAAATAAATATGCCTTAAAGTTTTCTTTTTTGATGCTAAAAGATATAATGCTTCGATAGCAAAAATAATACCGAAAACGACATAAGCACATAAAAGAACAAACTGAGCATCTTTATCAGAAGTTCCTTCCGGAGTAACAAATGAATAATCTCCGAACCATGCCTTTGTTGCATTGTCAAAATATCCGAAAGTCTTAATAAGCATATATCCCAGGATAAAACCAAGAACCCTGTGCGATGTCTTTTTCGCATAAAAAAGGAGCTTAGTGATAACATATCCCATGGTCATGCCAAACATTATAAATGCCTGGTATGAAAGCTTAAACATAGTATTTGCTCTTTTATAATCTCCCGAATAAATATCCTTTACATATACAAGTTCAGGAATAATTACAAGACCTATCGCACATAATCCCAAAATCAAAATAAACATATCTGAAATATTAAGATTTGCAATAAATCTGTACAGAGCATTTTTCTTTCCCGGCTCTTCATTTCGTCTGTCTGCTAAAGGTGCATATCCTCTTTTTTCCGAAATAAGAATAAAAAGGAAAAGTAAAGTCACAAATATTGGAAGTCCCCACAGTATCAAAAGCTGGTACAGCGGTGTATGATTTTCACATATATTAATCTGACTTGCTATCTGGTTAAAGACAAGAGTAAACGGGAGTGCCGTAATCTTAGCGGTCACAATAACAGTTACTGCATGGAATAATGTAAGCAGTAATGTATTCTTGGAAAAATTGTAAAGCCTGCAGTTAACAAAAAGTATAACTGCACCGGAAACCACAAAGTATATCGGGTAATCCCAGTAATTCGTCGTGTGGAAAAGTCCAATTAAAAAGCCAACGGCAATAATCGAAGGAGAAAAAATCTCTCCTATTGCAAATCCTGCAATGCCCTTTTTTTCATTTTTCTGATATGTACCTGTTATCGCATCCTTTAAGCGTTTTTTGTTGTTTAATACAATACCTAAAAGGATAGCTATGGCAGTCAGCACAAACATGATATTAAGCACATGTGCATGAAGATCTCCCAATACAAAAGAATAACTTGGGAATTCATGAATAGTCTTATCTGTTGTTTCCGGATTGTATCCTATATATCTCGTTGCATTCGGGAACCAGTAAGTACTGAAAGTATGATCTGCCGATTCGGCAAGACCGTCCAATCCAAGTATAGTCCTTACCGTAGGAACTACATTATTAAATATACAGTAATGCATATTCCCTGCAATTGAAACAGCAAGTCCGGAAATAACTGCCGCAATATAAGGGAATATCTCATCCGTAAACTTTTCTTTCTTTTCCTTGAAATTGTCAGCAACATTAAAAACTATAGCACACGGTAATGAGAATCCAAGTGCAGCAAGCATATTCAATGTAAGGTTATATCCATACTCAACACCTGTGCCTGCAAGCTTAGTCATATAAGTCGCCATGAACTGTCCGACATAATAATAATTTATAGGATGACCCGAAAGCCAGATATCCTCCGGAGGCATATAATCAGACTTAAACATAGCCTTCATAAAACCGTAGTCCATCATCTTTTCTGTGGTACCGTATGCTTCCGGTTTAAATCCTTTAATATAATTCCAGATAACAAAAGCAGCCAAAAAGATAACTTCAGCTAAAAGTGCATGAGTCAGAACATCCTTAGGTCTTTCAAAAATATCATAATCCGATTTATGCTTTCTTATACAAAATATAAATAATGCGAAATTACATAAGAAACAGATTATCAGTGTGATCCAGCAGTTAAGATTGGTAAATTTTAATATCTTAACTGAAGAAAGAAGCCAAATAAGCCATCCGCTTACAGCTACACCTATGACTTTAGAAAAAATCCATCCTGAATCCCTGAATTTTCTCATAAGTAACATTGTCAAAGGCAAAAAAGCTATTCCGGCTGCCAAAAGCATCAACCACCAGCAAAAAACTTCTTTAAAATCTTCTCCAAGCAACTTTACAGCCAGAAATAATATGGTGCCGAGAGCAAATAATATAACAGTCAGTCCTGTAAAAAAATCCGCTTTTATTAAGCCTTTATCTACGCTGACATTTTTGGAAGCGCTCATCACAAATCTCCTTAAAACTATAAAACTTCATATTTGTACGACTTAATTACCTGAGTCTTTTTTGTACATCATATATAGAAAACATGTCTTCATCCGAACCTGTCCTGTAAACACATTCAAATGAATCATCTATAACTTCTTCATTAAGAAAATACATATCGGTATCTCTGTTGAATCTGTCAACGACCAGATAGCGGATCCCGGCTTCTTCAACCAGTTCATAAATCTCTTCAGGACTTTCAGCTTCATAAATTCTTATTTCAAGATCGTCCCTGACTCCGACATCATACCCTGCTGACCAGCTGAAATATTCCCATCCGTTATAGAGCTGTGCTCCCGAAAGCACAACAGAATTACCATACCCGCTGAATGTAAGATAATAATTTGCAGTCAGAAATATATCTTCATTTGTAGCATTGTCCCATATCCAGTTCATAATCTCATCTTCGTAAGTGTAAAGAATAGCCCTTTCATCAACATTCTTACGTGACAAAATAATAAATTCAAAGAAACCAGTAGCAATAAGACTCAAAGCAGTTAGAACTCCAAGCAGTCTGTACCAGATATCCTTACGTTCAAACAGAGATATTAAAAGTGAGGCTGCATAAATGTCAAGCAGCATTATCGATATCATAACATACTTATGATTAACCGCTATATCCGGAGTAAGTGATACCGTAAAGGCAAAAATAATCGGCATCGAAAACGAGAACATTATATACTTATGCAGACTTTTAACTCTTACAAACTGTATGAGAAGTACCAGCGGAAGGATTCCCATCATTTTTTTCACAAAATCCAATGCTCCGAAAAAGTTATTCGGTTCACTTAAAAATCCGTAAAAATACTGCGGTGAAAAAAGTGATGTCGAGATAAAGCATTTACTCTGTATAAGACTTAATATTCCGGCAATTCCGGCAAGAATAACATATTCCAGTCTCCTGTCGCTGCCTGCCGCAAGGAAAAACAGCACAATTACGGTCCCTATAAGGACTGCTCCGTTAAAGAAACCTGAAAGGCCAAGAATAAGTCCGGCAAATATACAGATTTTATAATCTTTTACCAGCCAGCCTTCTTTATCTAAAAAAACTGACTTAAAGAAATTCTTTACTCCGCTGCCGTTTTCTTTCAAATATGCCGATATTCTTTGTCCGGCCTCATAAAAGCGAGGTAACATCAGCATAATAACAAAAAGCATTATTATAAGGCTGAATGATAAATGCCTCTGATTACAATATACATTCAGATTCCAAAGGCCCCAGTCTTCATGGTTTGTACTTCCAATGAACTCACAAATCTCTTTATTGGAAAGAATTTCGTAAATCTGTCCTTTAGGAAGTGTAACTATGTAATCCAGAAGAGCCGATGAACTTCTGAAGGTGTACAGTAAAAGCGTAATTATACCAATGCTGCGTTTTCCGCACAGTTTTACAGCAAGAACATAAAGCATAAAATAAGAAAAGATCATGCTGAGTATACTTGGAATATTCAGTGCCAGATCAAGGCGCAGTCCCAAAAATTCAAGATTGCCGCATAAAAACTGGAACATGAAATGGTACTTTACATCTTCTCCTCCGAAGAAAGTATAGTACGTAGGGAAATTTCCCATGTGAGAAAACGATCTCATCATGCTCAGATGAGTACTAAAGTCACTGAAAACTGACAGACCAATCTTCAGTTTTCCGTCAACCATTCCCAAAGATTCAAACATAATATAGAAAACAAGCAGTGTGATCAATGTTACGATCACCATTTCTACTATACTTATTTTCTGAAATGCATCTTTGAATATTTTTTTCTTATTTCTAAAATAAATTCTGAATATGGAAAAACCTGAAAAGACAGCAGCTGTGATCATAACTATTGCATTGGCTATCCCCAAAGGATTTCCGGTATTTCTGAAAATACATGCCAGTATATATAAAGGCCAGGTCATAACTAGCACTCCGGTAACAAAATATACCGGAAGCCTTAAGAAAAGGCTGCTTAAATGTATATGCTTTCCACCGAAAGAATATTCCGTAAAACTGTCAAAATCTTTAAAAAGCAGTTCTATAATCGAAAACCCTGTCAAAAAGCATAACAAAAGATATGCAATACCACCCATTTTGATAGTTCCGTCCTATTTTTAAACCGTAAATAATACTGTTAACACATAACACAACATTTAATTATACCATATCTGTATTTTTTAGCAAGCATAAAATTTGCTTTAAGGCTCGATATAAACATATTTCTCATAGTATTCTTCCAGGCACAGACCTTCATAATAGCATGTGGCAGCTATATCCTTTCCTACATATGTATAATGCCATCCTTCTTCTATAACTCCTGTAATAAGAGTCTTACTGCCTGAATACCGTTTTATAAACCCATATTTATATGAGTTTTCCGCCAGCCAATCAAAGCCCTCGGAAGAAGTCTCAAAATCTATTGCATATCCGGTTCTGTGCTCACTGCTGACTCCCGGCATGCATTCAACTCCGTTGTGATAAGGATCTACTCCATAATCAGGATCTATAAGCCTTCTTCTCTGCCAGTATCTGTCCTGAGTTTCATACGTACGATACCCGCCACCGGAGATTATTCCGAACTTATATTCATGTTCTTTATAAGCGTCTTCGATCATTTCTGACAACGGAGCAATAACTTCCGCCTGAAGGCTGCAGTTATAATCTCTGAAAAACAGTTTGTTGCTGACTCCGGATGTTCTGACTGTAACCAAGCCTTCCGGCATTCCCATGTTATAAATAACATTTGTAAAATTAACCAGCATCCCGGGTTTTACACTGAATGAAGTTCTTGGAAGATATTTCCGCTGTAGCTCAGAAGTCTCTTTAGTGCTTTTAATAGTTCTGGTTATGCTGTCCTTCATTCTTAAAGTATCATATACTTTAATCTCGCAGGTATACTTTCTTCCATCTTTGTCCGTTGCAGTGAGAGTTGCCTTACCTGCTCTTTTAGTCTTAATCCTTCCTTTTCTGTTTACGCTCGCAACTGTCTTATCATCAATATAATATGAAGCAGTCTCTGCTCCTATAAGTTTAACCCTGAAACTGTCACCTATTTCACATACAGCGGTTCTGACAGAAAGATATGGCTTAGACTTTTTAGCAGTTTCCTCAGTATTTCCTAAGGATGATGCTTTGATGATACCAAATCCGCCAAATATACTTAAGCAGATTATTGAAAAAAAGAATACAAGTATTTTTTTCATATTTCCACCTGATTTACGTTCCGTTTTCCTTATCCCATTCGGAAGCAAGTGCAAGAAGATCGGCATCTGCATAAATATCTGCCAGTTTCCATGACATTTCTCCCGACTGTCTAACTCCGAACAGGTCTCCGGGTCCGCGTAACCTAAGATCCTCTTCCGCCACCTTGAAACCATCGTTATAACTCTTTAAAATATCCAGTCTTTCATCTATGTCCTTACCCTCACAGCCTTTCATAAATATACAGTAAGACTGGTAAGAGCCTCTCCCGACTCTTCCGCGTAACTGATGAAGCTGAGCGAGTCCGAATTTTTCCGAATTTTCAATCATCATAACGGTAGCATTCTTTACGTTTACACCTACTTCAATAACGGTAGTAGACACCAGAATATTGATTTCTCCTCTTGCAAAGCGTTCCATCACTTCGTTTTTTTCCTGTGGCTTCATTTTGCCGTGAAGATATTCAATATTTATGTCCTTACCTTTACCGTCTTTTAAATATGCCATATTATAGAACTCTTTCAAATTATCGGTATAATCTATGACATTTTCTCCATCCGATTCCTCGCTGTATTCCACCATCGGACAGATAATATAAGCCTGGTGTCCCGAAAGGATTTCTTTTCTTATAAAATTATATGCCGTAGGCCTATATCCCGTATCCACTACACAGTTTTTTATCGGAAGCCTTTCTTTTGGCATCTCTTTTATCACAGAAAGATCCATATCTCCGTACAGAATAAGGCTTAATGATCTTGGTATAGGTGTTGCACTCATTGAAAGGATATGCGGTTCCAATCCTTTTTCTTTCAGAGTCTGTCTTTGTTTTACGCCAAAACGGTGCTGTTCGTCTATTACCGCGAGTGCAAGATTTCTGAAATTAACCGCTTCCTGAATAAGGGCATGTGTCCCTATAACTATATCTGTTTCCCCGTTTTCTATGCTTTTATATATTTTCTTCTTCTGAGCTAAAGTCTGCGAACCTGTAAGAAGCTCCGTTCGTATCCCAAATTCACTAAGCTGCTCAGAAAAATCCTTAAAATGCTGTTTTGCAAGAACTTCGGTAGGAACCATTAATGCAGCCTGATACCCGGATTTGGTAGCAGAAAGCATAGCCAGCATTGCTATAACCGTCTTACCCGATCCTACATCTCCTTCTACCATTCGAGACATAAGTTTTTTCGAAGACATATCATTTTTAATACTTGAAAAACACTTTTTCTGATCATTCGTTAGTTCAAACGGTAATTTTTCGAGCAATCTGTCACAGCTGGAAAAATCATCTATAATATAACTATTTCGTTCTTCTGTTTTTTCTTCTTTTAACCTGCGTACTGCTGAAATAAATTCCAAGAACTCATCAAATACAAGACGTCTTCTTGCTAAAAGAGCCTCTTCTTTTGTTTTTGGAAAATGAATTGTTTTTAATGCATCCGATAACTTCATCAGATTATTCTGTTTACGAAATGCTGCCGGAAGCGTTTCCTCTATATCAATTTCATCAAGTACCTGACCAACAGCCTTCGATAGAAAATTACTTGTTATTCCTTTTGTAAGACTGTATACGGGAGAAAGTCTGTCCATAAGCTTCAAATATTCATTTCTCCCATAGACCTTCGGCTGAGCAATTGAAAACTCGGCAAATTCACGTTTTACAACGCCTCTGAAAAGATATCTGTATCCCGGCTTTAGAAGCTTTGCAATATAAGGCTGGTTAAACCAGATAAGCTTAATAGCCCCGGACGGGTCGGAAACATAGCAGGTTACCACTTTCTTTCTCCCCATCTGACTGGTAAGTCTGGATATTGCGCCTTCAACCGAAACTGTTTCCCCTTCTTTTATATCTTTGATAGGTACAGGCATTTTATACTCGTCATAATCTCTCGGATAGTATCTGATAAGATCTGATACAGTATTAATATCAAGTTTTTGAAGCAGAGGAACTGATTTCTCGCCTATTCCTTTTATTTTTATAACACTGTCAAGTATATCCATATTTTCCTTTCCCTTATTATCCGATATCACTTAATATTTCTGCCGGATACCCTATACTTATGCAAGTATCACCTTGAAAACACCCTCAGTGTTGCATCGAGTAACAAAACGATACTTCGCATCTTAAATTTTGTTAAAAAATCATTCGTCCATAAATAATTTCAAACAATGAAACAGCGAACATACAGGAAGTCCGACCACATTATAATAATCACCTTTTATTGAACTTATGTAGGGTGCGAACAGACCTTGTATAGCATATGCACCGGCTTTATCCATAGGTTCTCCTGTTTCTACATACCTGATTATCTCTTTTTCGGTAATTTCAACAACATCTACGTCTGTTCTCACACAGTAGTTTATTATACATTTGTCGTTATAATAATAAACATCACAGTTTTCTGCCATCTGCGAAATCTCTTTTTCCAACTCACTGTCATGAGATATCGATTTTTCTCCCGGAACTATCAAACAGATTCCGGTATATACCTGATGCGTATGCCCTGCAAAACTTTCTATCATTTCTACGGCGTCTTCTTTTGATTTCGGTTTACCCATTATCGTACCATTAAAAGATACAACCGTATCCGCTCCTATTATGATCGAGTCCGCACATTTTCGGGAAACATCCATTGCTTTAAGCTTTGAAAGTTCCATAACCAGCCTGTTAGGCTCCTTGACATCAATATTTTCATCACAATCGCTTACAACTATCTCAAAAGAAAGCCCTGTTTTCTCTAAAAGCTCCTTTCTTCTCGGAGAAGCGGAAGCCAGTACAATATTTTTCATTTTCCTCTTTACCTTTGTGCTTTAAAGTGGTATAGTAATATAGTAGTAATCTTATTATATAGGATAAGATGCCTAAATGTCAAATCAAATGAAATACGGAGGAATCTGCAATGCCCATTACAGATGTTCTGGATCGCAACTGTGAGCTGTACGGAAATGAAACGGCTCTGGTTGAAATCAATCCGGAAGTAACTGACAACAGAAGGGTTACCTGGAAAGAATATAATCTTATTGAAGCTAACCCTACAACTCATTACCGCAGGGAAATAACCTGGAATGTATTTAATGAGAAAGCTAACCGTTTTGCCAATCTTCTGCTTGAACGCGGCATAAAGAAAGGTGATAAGGTTGCTATTCTGCTTATGAACAGCATAGAATGGCTTCCCATTTATTTCGGTATATTAAAGACCGGTGCCCTTGCCGTACCGCTCAATTTCAGATATGCATCTGATGAGATTAAATACTGTCTTGACCTATCAGAATCCGATGTTCTTGTATTCGGGCCTGAATTTATAGGCCGAGTTGAAGAAATAGCTGATGAGATAAGTAAAAAGCGCCTTCTGTTCTTTGTAGGCCAAAACTGCCCCTCATTTGCAGAAGATTATAACACATTAACTGCAAATTGTCCAAGTTCGTTTGAAAAGATACCTCTGACAGACGATGATTATGCTGCCATCTATTTCTCTTCCGGTACCACAGGATTCCCTAAGGCCATACTTCACAAGCACATGAGCCTTATGCATAGTTGCCGGGTTGAGCAGAATCATCACGGTCAGACTCATGATGACATTTTCCTGTGTATTCCTCCGCTGTATCATACCGGAGCAAAAATGCACTGGTTCGGAAGTTTCCTTGTAGGAGCAAAATCAGTATTACTTAAAGGAACCAAACCCGCTACTATCCTTAAAGCGGTTTCAGATGAAAAATGTACTATCGTATGGCTTCTTGTACCTTGGGCACAGGACATACTTGACGCTATTGACCGCGGAGATGTAAAACTTTCCGACTATACACTTGATCAGTGGAGACTTATGCATATAGGCGCTCAGCCAGTTCCTCAGAGTCTTATCAACAGATGGCTCAAAGTCTTCCCTCATCATGATTATGATACAAACTACGGTCTTTCCGAATCTATCGGACCGGGCTGTGTACATCTCGGTATCGGCAACGTCAATAAGGTCGGTGCTATCGGTAAAGCAGGTTTCGGTTGGGAAACAAAGATCGTTGATGAAAAGCGTAACGAAGTAAAACGCGGTGATGTCGGAGAGCTTGCCGTTAAAGGTCCAGGAGTTATGACCTGTTATTATAACGATCCTAAGGCAACCGATGAAGTTCTTGCCGACGGCTGGCTCTATACAGGCGATATGGCTATGGAAGACGAAGACGGATTTATCTTCCTTGTAGACAGGAAGAAGGATGTTGTCATCAGCGGCGGCGAGAATATCTATCCTGTCCAGATTGAAGACTTCATCAGAACAAATAATGCAGTAAAAGATGTAGCAGTCATCGGAGTTCCTGATAAACGTTTGGGAGAGACAACACTTGCTGTTATCGAAGTAAAAGAAGGTTTCTCTCTTACCGAAGAAGAAGTTAATGAATTCTGTCTTAAACTTCCTCGTTATAAGAGACCCCACCACATCATCTTTAACGAAATTCCCCGTAATCCTACAGGAAAGATCGAGAAGCCTAAGCTTCGTAAGATGTATGGCGGTGAAAGTCTTGTTGCCGCCCAGAACAAGGGTTGATCAAAGGATCCAATGTATTAACTTAAAATATAAAAGGAGGATTATTTATGTATTGTCAAAAATGCGGAAGACTTCTACAGGATGGCGAGATCTGTAACTGTGACAGCATACAGCAGATCGAAGTACCTCCCATACTTCAGGAAAATGCATTTTCTGAACCCGTTGCCGCAGCGCAGGAAGTTGTTGATACTACTTTAAACACTGCAGAAACAATTTCGGAAGTGCAGCCTGTTACGGAAGCTACAGACACTTTTGTCGATCCCATCAAGGCTAGGATACTTGAAGAACAGGCAGCTGCTGCTGAACAGGTTCCGCCTGCTCCGGATGTTATTCCGGTAAATGTTGGTCAGACTCCTCAGAGTCCTCAGTTCCAAAACGGAGTTCCCATCAGCATGCCTCAGAATCCGGATTATATGCCTGGTGTTCAGGTTTCTCCGTCTCAGAACCAGACAGATTCCTGGGCAAATACAGCTAATCAGGCTCAGAATGCCGCACAGAATGGTCAGGTTCCTTCATATAATCAAAATCAGGCTTATGGCCAGAATCAAGTCTATAATCAGAATCAGGCTTATGGCCAAAATCAAGCCTATAATCAGAATCAGGCTTATGTTCAGAATCAAGTCTATAATCAGAATCAGGCTTATGGCCAAAATCAAGCCTATAATCAGAATCAGGCTTATGGCCAGAATCAAGCATATAATCAAAATCAGGCTTATGGCCAAAATCAGGCTTATAATCAGACTCAGGCTTATAGCCAGAATCAGGCATATAATCAGACTCAGGCTCAGCAGCAGTACAATGCCTATCGCCAGAATCAAAATGCAGGCTATCAGGGAAATCCTTACGTATATAATCAAAATCCGCCCCAGTATTATCAGCAGACTCCATATGTTGAAGATGATGAACAGCTGAAACGCTATAAAACATCTCCTAGGTTTATTGCTGCACGCGATTTAATGGGTTCTCCGCTAATATTGGCATATTCGATATGTGTAAGTGCGGTTCTTCTGTTTGATTTTATTGCACTTCACAGCTTCATTCATCCTCTTCTGATTCTACTTTGTATTGCAGGCTGGATAACATTCGGTTCAGGCGTCAGTGCTAAGAAAAAGAACGGATTACCCTCAACTGCCGGTCTTACCATTGGCAGAGGCGTAGCAATTACCATGCTTGTTATCTGGTGTATCCTTATCGGACTTATAATTCTTATTTATCTCATTGGTATGTTCGGTGTAATAGGGCTTACAGGCGGAAAAGGTGCAGGAGGAACTGCAGCGGTTATTATACTGGTTATCCTTGTGATTGCAATACTTGTTCTTGTACTTGGTATTAAGCATTATTCACTTCAGTCAAGAGCACTTAAAACAATCAAGTTATGCTTAGCACCAACCACAACACCCAGACGTATTTCAATATTCCCTGCAGTTATGCTTATCATTTCTGCTGTAATCGAAGTTGCTTCTACGGTTGGTTCGGTCGTTGTCTTAAAAAGTACTAGATACCTTAATCAGGTTTTAAACTATATATCTGAATCTTTAGCACAGGCAAAAATAAGTTCTTCTATCAGAAAAGAAGTTATGAGTTATATTCAAAGCAGTCTGTTTTCTTCAAGCAACGTAGCACTTACTATCGTTTCAGGCGTACTTGGAATCGCATTAAGTATCATTACCGCGATAATTTACATTAAGGCTGCTTCATCTCTTAACCAGTTTACTGAATTCTAATCACCAAATAAAAAAATCGGGCAGGACAACCTGCTCGATTTTTTTTATTTTATCATTTGATATCCATTTTATAACTAAGAATACTGTAAACCTCAAGTAAAGATAAATTATGCAACAGAATTAACAGCACCGCAGAAAACAGGAGTTCCTGTTTCCATGTCCATGATAGCAAATACGAAAGGCCTGTCAAGGATAACTCTCTTAGTTCTTCTCTCCGGCTCTACAGAAGTTGTCCCACATGTTATCTCAATTATTGTAGTTGCTGCAGCTTTAGTTCCATTCTCGTCAAGTTCAATATGTGTTTTCTGAATAACATTTCCTATGTAAACTACTAAGTTAGGATTAACGGTCGCGGGATCGATCATTTTAAGGAAATCGGCACTTTCTTTGAACGGAAGCTCCATTCCCATATTCTTCAGAGTATTATTTAAATTAATGTCATAATCAAATTCAAATGAAGGGATTAAAGTCTCAACATCATACATAGACTTACTCTGCAAAAATTCCGAAAACTCACCTTCATCCATTCCTGATATGAAATCACTCATAGAAATATCTTTATCAAATGGAAGCATTGCCATAAATGCATATTTTCCGCCTTCATAATACTTCAAGAATCCTTCAGCGCTGTCAGATGACAGATAATAACTTTCCATTGATGAAAGCATTTTTGCTGTCTCTTTTTCACCCTTTGAATTGGTAAAAGTTCCGTTCTCGTTAATCTGGCTCTCGCTGTACTCCTTGGCCCATTTTCCTTCAAATGCCATAGCATTTACAATGAGCATCAAAGTTTCATCATTAAGCTTATCAACGCCGTCCTTAATCATTCCTTTGGTCTTATCCGATATCCATGTATTGATTATTTTCTTTGCGTCATCATTAAAATCAAGTGAAGCTGAAGCTGCCTTAAAATATTTTCTTAAGAAATTAAGATACTCTTCATTAACTTCAACATTGTTTTCTCTTAGGTTATTATTGTTAATCCAGATGGAATTGGCTATATTAACCATTCCGTTCTTTGTAAGGTTCTTTCTGTATGTATTTGCAAAAGAAACCAGATCTCTTTTTGTAGCTCCCTTTTTAAAGAGCCGGGCAATCTGCTTATAAGTTTCGCCGTTAGCCCCGACAGCTGCCATATCAAGAGCAAACATAAGTGAAGCTCCGGATATCATAACATTCTCATTCTTGTCACTGTTCTTTAATACTTCTTTTAAAGTACGCAGTGTAAAAGAATTATAGCAATCGGTCATCTCATCAAAAGAAGATTTTCTTTTTGTAGTGATCTTCATGACATCGCCGCTGACTTTTGCCGGGTTATACCCCAAAGCTTCTTCAGCCGCAGAAGTTTTCTTTGAAGTTGATTTAGCATAAACAAGGGTTCCTTTATTAACCAATCCGTCTGCCAAAAAAACGTTAAACATTAAAACTCCTACTAACAATAAACTTATTATCTTTTTCATAAGTCCTCCGATCTACTGCTCATTTGTCAGTCTTTTTTCCTTTTTATGTCTATTAGACGATCGGATTTTGTTTCAGGTTCCGTTTTTTTTAATTAATCAGTTCTGAAGCCATTCTTGCTATATCATCCGCTGACTTTGACAGCTTATCGATATTAGCATCAATAACATCCATCTCTTCCTTCTCGGAATTGACACTCTCGCTTATAAGTGCGATTTTTGACAGAATATCGGTAACCGAATCCCTCATCCCGTTCAGAATTACAGCAATGTGTTCAGTTGTCTTCTTGGTAGAATCCGCAAGTTCCCGTACATTTTTAGCTACAACGGCAAAACCTCGTCCTGCTTCACCTACACGTGCTGCTTCTATACTTGCATTTAGTGAAAGCAAATTAGTCTGGCTGGCGATTGATTCTATACTGCTTAATATCTTCATAGAGTCCTTAACGGATGTTTCAATAAGCCTTGCTGCCTCATCAACTTCCTTTTGTTTATCCGCAACATCCTTCATCTGACCGGTAGCAGAATCAACCACTTCCGATATGCTTGCTATTCCGTTTCTTAATTCCTGTATGCTGGGAGTCATTTCATTCTTAAATACCAGCCTGTTTTCTTTCTGATCAGTAATATCCATAACTACGCCTGCACACATAACAGGTGTTCCTTTATCCCATACAGCAGTACTCACGGAATGAAGCCAAATATACTCTCCTTTGCTGTTCTTAACCCTTATCTCGCACTTTTTTGAAACTTCATTCGGAGATAAGACTAAAGCATCAATATCTGATAAAAACATTTTCAGATCATCAGGATGTATTCTTCCGGTAAAGGACCTGAATGTATTGCTAAACTGAGGATCGTTCCTTTCAAATCCAAGAATATTCCTAAACTGATTGGAATAAGTCGTTTCAGCGTCCCTATCATCTACAGAATACTTGTTAAGATCTATACTCCAACTTCCCTCCTTCATCATTCTGTCCATAGCCTGACGTCTGAATTTATTCTGTTCGAGAACTTCTTTATTTTTATAAACCTCATTTACATCGGTAAAAGAACCGATAAATTCCCTCGGAATACCGTTCGGTCTTCTTATTACTTCACCGTAAGCCCTGAACCAGTTATAGGAACCGCTTTTTGTAAGTATCCTGTAATCTATATCATATTTTGTCCTGCCACTTGTATCAGTAAGAGTATTCCCAAATGCCTTAAAGACTCTGTCCAAATCTTCCGGATAAATAATTCTACTTAATGAATTAACATCATCAGGTAATTCGGTTTTCGCAAAACCAAGCATTCTTCTGAATTCATCTGAGAAATAAACACTTTCCTGATCACCGTTTTCATCATAGAATGCCTTCCAGATTCCAAGATGTACACAGTTATTAACAGAATTAAGCTCTGCCTCGCTTAATGCCAGTAAATCTTTATTTTTCTCAAGATTTTCTTTAAGCTCATTGACTTTTTCATTATCCATATTATCCGGTCTGTTCTTTTTAAACATATGGCATATCTCCTCATGATTAAACTATAAACACTAATTTAATTCTGTCAGATATTATATCCGTTTACAATATCTTTCTGCCTCAAATAGCTTTAGATCAAGGCTTTGTACCGAATATTATTTCACCTTTATAAATGATAACTATATTCGATGCGCTCTTAACAGAATGATCATTTGTAATGTTCATATTTGACCAGTCTGTATGATGTATTGCAAAATTGCATGCAAGAGTATCGCCTTCCCCAAGAGTATTTTTATCGGAATATACTATCTCGCAAACAGTATCTGCATTCTTACCCGAAGCCTTCTTAAACTTCCCGCTGCATCCGTTAAGCTGTGTATAAGCTCCGGTTGCTCCGTTTATACAGGTATGATAACAGTCAAATGTTAAATCTTTAGCATCTTCATTTGTAAAATAGAACATTATCTTCAGATCTTTAAGTGACATGGTTCCGTCGCTCTTATTTGTAATATTGATCCTTCCTGAAATACTCGATGAAGAAGATGATACAGAATCATATTCAGCACTTACCGAAACAGCTCCGTTTACTGCTGTTCCCTCTCCTGTTCCTGGGTCATCGTCTTCGGATCCACCGCCATCTCCATCACCATCTTCTCCGGTATCTGTGCCCGGATCGGTAACTACGGTAGTCCCGGCATTATCTCCCTTAGCCGGCTCACTTCCAAAAACAAGTGTTCCTTTTTCATACAGTGCAGTGCCTGTAAGCAGCGCATTTCCGCCCTTTGTCATATTAACAAATGACGGATCGTTATTATTATCCCATACGCCCTTATTATTTCTTAATCTTACCTGAATCTCTTTTTTATACTTATCCTGGCCTCCGGGATATATTACCGAATCAGAAAATTCAACACTCAGATAATAGATATGTTTCTTCTCATCCCAGCACTTTAATCCCGCTGATTTTCCCGCAGCCATATAATTTGTTGTAATAGTAATGTCCGATGCAGAACCGCCGGCTTTATAAACTTCACTCAAATCTACATAATAGCGGAATTCAAGTTTTTCACCGCCTCTTGCCGGCCATGCTGACATATTGCAGATATATGCCCTAAGTTCCATAAAATCAGAACCGTCAACATTTATACCGCCTGTTACAGAAAATTCATTAATATCAATAGGTTCTACCGCACCGAAATCCTTTAAAGTCTGGCCGTGGTATTTTTTATACATCTTTGCAAGAAGACCTGTAAATCCGGCATTATAATCACATGCCACTTCATTCTTGTTATAATCCGAAACGGTATCGGTATAGTTATCACTCGCATCAGGGCCACCGACCAATGCTCCATAAAGAGTATGTCTTGCATGAGAAGGTTCATTCATGTTGTCACAGTATGAACCCTGTGCAGTCCTGTGATGCGGATTTTCGGGTGCATTTTTGCCAAATCCGACCATAAATGAACGTCCACTGCTTCCAAGACAATAATTCGCCTGTTTTTCCGCAAAGTCAGTATATGCTTTAACCTTTGAAGATGTACATACTCCCGATTCAACATATGATAAAGCAATGAAAGCTGTTGTTGATGCGTATCTTAAGGATCCCCAGTTATCAAGCCATGCCAAACTTTTAGGCGAATATGTGATATGATCTGATGATACTCCGGTCCACCAGTCAAGATGATTTTCCATATCATCCTTATATATCTTTTTATCCGTCAGTTTGGCAAGCATAAGTGCAGCACCTATATGTACATCATCCCAGCACATAGCCCAATTATTATCATGACCGGCATTTTTGTAGTCGGCCTCTGCATTCGTTATATAACTCTCATCTCCTGTCGCACAGTAAAGCCATGCTCCGGCGAATGCAAGTTCATCGTAAAAACCGCTCCAGGAATTATAAAAGCCGTTTGCCGCAGTATATCCGGCGTCACTCTTTGTGTCCCTTGCAAATTTGTAAAGTGATTTAGCATGTTTTAAACACTTATCACTGTAAGATTTATCTATATTCTTATAGATGATCGAACATATTGCAAGTGAAGCTGCCGTTTCACCGCATACAGTTGAACCTGGATTAGAAGAAGTAACCTTGTAGGCAGGTCTGCTCATCCTGTATTCGACGGTCTCTGCTGCACCCCAGTATGAATGATCCTGGTTACCGTCTCCTACCTGATAATAATATTCATTATCGGAAGGATGGCATTTTATAAAATAATCGTTTGCCCATTTTATATTACCGAGTGCATATGCAAGCTGACCGCTCTCTTCATAAGCTTTTGCATCATCAATTATTGACCAGCCAAGCATTGAAGCGGTATAGGACATTGGAAGATTGAATTTAACATTATCTCCGGCGTCATACCATCCTCCTGACAGATCAAGCCCTGCATCACTTCCGTCATTCACACAGGAATCTCCGCGCCAGTTACATCTCACACTTTCAGGGAGCTTTCCTGAACGCTGAAGTTCATAGAACAGGATTGATTTTTGAAGAGCTTCACCATAATTGTAATCTCCGGTTCCTTTTATACCTTCATAACCGCTTCCTGTTTCGGTCAGTTTTCCTGTATCAAGAGTGGATACAGGGGTAGTTATATATACCGGCTCAGGTTTCTTTATCTCGCCTTCATCTCTTCATCTTCAGGTTCCGGATCCGGTTCGATTTCTTCATCACTTCCGGGATAAATATCCGTATCTACTTTGCCTGTATCATCATCTCCGACATCTGTAATATCAGTATCTTCTTTACCGCCACCGTTGTTATCCTTATTGGTTTTTCCGGTTTTATCGTTATCATCATTTGTGGAAGTCTTTGTTTCTTTCTGTTCTTCCTTACTTGAATCATCCGTATCTTTTGTTTCGTTTTCTTCGGCTTTGGTAATTCCTGTACTTCCGCTGCCGATATTTTCTGTAGACCGGTCATCACCATCATCATTACCGTTATTTTGAGGAGTAATGATTTTTCCTATATCCGATGCTTTTATTTCACCATCATTTATCGGATTTGAATTTTCAGTACTTCCGTTATTCTCATCGGTATTTGAATCTGTAACAGGCTTTTCGGTGTTTTCACTATTATCGGCCATTACTACGGTAGAGTCATCTTTTTTACTTTCATTTCCGTTGCTTGTAAAAAGAATGCCCAACAGGATACCTATGCCGAGAACTGCCACAGCTATAACCGAATATATAATGATTTTCTTCTTATCCATGCTTCACCTCCGGTTTTTCCTCTTACTGTAAAACATTATCCTTTATCCATTTTGTCCTGGTGTCATAATTATCTATAAGCTGCTGATGATTTCCCATGACAAAATCTGTATCTAAAGATTTTGATGCTGCTTCAAGAGCCTTTGCTTTCTCAAAGACTTCCTTATCACCGACTGTTTTTGCCACGCTCTTTAAAGCATGCACTTTTATAGCATATAAATTCCAGTCTTTATTATCATAAGCATCCTTTATCTCATCAATCCTTGTCTTTGCGGTCAATGAATAATCGGAAACTATCTCCATATAAAAATCCTTATCTCCCGCACAGTAACCCATGCCTTCTGTTGTATCAATGCCGTAAGAATTAAGCATTTCTATGGGATCATTTTTTACACTATCGGATGAAGGATTTTTTACCTCCTCTTCAAAGCCTCCGGGAAGAAATTCTATTACAGAATCATCCTCAATTTTTTCATTAACTGTCTTTTCATTATCCTGTTCAGATTCTGTTTTTTCAGTATTTTTATTTCTTTCGTACTTTATCATTTCTTTAGGAAGATATTTTGTAAGTATGTGTTCAAGTGCTTTAATCTCCACAGGTTTAGAAAGATAGTCATCAAATCCGGCTTCAATGTATGATTCTCTGGCTCCGACAACAGCGTTTGCGGTAAGAGCTATAACTGTGGTTTCTTTCGGTATCAGATTCTTCTCTCTTGCATTCTGCAGAGTCTCTATACCGTCCATCCTTGGCATCATATGATCCAGCAATATGATATTGTATACGTTTTCTTCCAGCTTTTTCAGTGCTTTCTCACCGGAATCAACCATATCCGGAACAATTGAGTTAAGCTTAAGAAGATTTTTTATAACCTTAAGGTTCATTTCATTGTCATCAACTGCAAGTACTTTTGCATCCGGAGCACATAACAAAGTCTCATTGTCACGTTTTTCAAATGCCTCTTTAGCCTTAAGTCTAAAATCTCCCATAGGGGATGCATCAACAATATCCTGCTCAACAACGAATGCGAATTCCGATCCCTTTCCGTATTCACTTCTTACATCAAGCTTGGAACCCATCATATTCAAAAGCCTGGTGACGATGGCCATGCCAAGTCCGGTTCCTTCAATATTTCTGTTTCTTGTTTCATCAAGTCTTGTAAACGATTCAAACAGTTTATCGAGATCTTCTTCCTTTATGCCTATACCGGTATCTTTTACTCTTATGCTTAAGCTTACCTCTTCATTTGTTCTTCGTATACCTGAAACATAAAGATCTACCCTGCCCTCAACAGTATATTTAACGGCATTTGTCAACAGATTAGTGATAACCTGTGCCAAACGCATATCGTCTCCGTACAGTATAGTAGGCAATGATGAATCTATGTGAGGTTCAAACTTAAGTCCTTTATCCTCCGCACGTTTTTCTATCGAAGCAACAACATTTCCGATCATGGCAGCGGTCTCATACCTGACCGGGATGATCTCCATCTTTCCTTCTTCGATTTTTGAGAAATCAAGTATCGTATTGATAAGTCCTAAAAGGTTACGTCCGGCAGACTGAATATTCCCGGCATATTCCCTGATTGATTCATTTGTCGATTCACGAAGGATCATTTCATTCATACCCAGAACTGCATTAATGGGAGTTCTGATCTCATGTGACATCTGCGCAAGGAATCTTGATTTAGCCTTTCCTGCCGAAACTGCAGCCTGTGCTGACTCAACAAGCTTTTCATTAGCCTGTTCCTGCCAGTTTATAAATCTGCTTATCAAAACTGCAACAGCTACTATTGAAATAACAATCATGATCAGGAAAAATACGGCCATAATAAGAACTGTCCCGTAAATACTCCACCAGCTCTGAACTACCATAACTGTAAAACCTGACAGTTCACTCTTTTGTGAATAACACGAAACATAATTTCCGTCATAATCTCTCATACCAAAAACATCACCGTCATGATATGCATCGGCATATTCCGTATCCTCAACATTGGTTACTGAATCGTTATTCATCTCATACTTTTTATAGGGGTGGTTTATTATATTGCCATCCTGATCGATAAGAAAAGCATAACCTTCGGAACTGTAACTGTCATCCAAAACATCGATAAGTTTATCTACATAGCAGTCTATCGCAAATATTCCTAAGAAGTCACCTTCTTTAGAATTTACGACTCTTGAGAATGTTATACAGTATAATCCTGTCTGAGCATCATAATAAGGCACCGATATACTATATCCGTCACCGGAACGTTCAGTATCCAGATACCACTGTCTCTCTTCAACCCTATAGCCAGGTTCAGGAACCCAGCCATTGTTCATTATTACAGGATGTTCAATATTATAAGGATTTGCCATATAGCAGAATGACATTTCACTGTAATTTTTCGCAATATCATTCAGCCATTTAACCGCTTTATCGTAATCATCGAGTACTGAAGGATCAGCTACAATAACATCTGTGAACATTCTTAGGATACTTTGATGCTGTACCATCCATTGAGTAAGTTCACCGTTATACTTGTCTGCTTCCTTACTGATACGGGTATTACCCCATCTGGTTGTAGTTCCAAGGCAAAGCACAAGACCTATAAGCAAAGCTGCCATAAGGATTCCGATAATACCGTTACGGATATATTTACTCGAAACCGAAAGCTTCTTTTCATTTTTCCCTGTTTTCGATGATGAATCATCCCGGTTAATTCTTAAAAGACTGGAATATGAGAAAAGGTTGTCCATCATTTCTTTTAGATGGTTTCCTGACTCTCGTATAGACTTTATTGCTTCAAAGGAATCAACATCATCCTCCATAAGCATTCTGTCGGAAGTTTTAACGATTTCATTTACAGGGTTTTTAAGTTCATCGGAAAGACTTGACAGGAAGGATTCTGCAGTATCCAGAGTACTCTCGGCTTTTTCCTGATTGTTTACACTTACCATGTAGAATACTATGATAACCACTACCATAAGAACATCCACAGCTGTAAGCATGATCATCTGCTTGAAAATATCTGCATAAAAAGTTGATGAATCAACAATAAGGATAAGCTGCCATCCGTTACTGGTCTCATTGCTGAATACAATCCTCTTCTTTCCTTCAACCGTCGTAGTAAAACTTCCATGTTCGTTTGAAGCTTTTACTCTGTCAAAAACCTCTATGAATTCAGGATAAACATCAGCTATCTTTTCTCCCTGAAGTTCTGTATTTGATGATCCTACAATAGTTCCTTCCCTTGTAACTATCAAAGCGGTCTGCTGGTCATAATTACTCATCAAGGCTACAGTATCCTGGATTTTTTCTAGAGTAAAGTCCATGGCTGTAACCGTATCCATGTCAGAAAGGATATAAGAAAGAGTAAAACACAGATCTCCGGTTGCCGCATCTATATAAGGTTCCGAAATATAAATTGATCCGGCATTCTTCTTTGCTCCGATATACCAAACACGCTCCACTGCATGATAATGCTCAGGCATATCAAATTCAGGAATAATAGTCCATTTGGAAGAAGATGCATAAACATTATAACAGTTACCGTTTGTAAGATCGGCATTGTACTTTTTCTGTTCAATTATATATTTTTCTATCTCATCAAGATCATTTTCATCAGTAAGCTGTTCCATACCCATACTGAATCTGAGCAGGTTTTCTTCGGCATCCGACAGTGTCTCCTGAAGATTTCCCTTAATATTATCCAGCTGTATGGTACCTATCTTTCCGGTCTGATCTGTTCCTGCATGGTAGATAAGATTTATGTTTATAACAATAACAGTAAGGAAAATAAGAGCTATGACCACGATAAAGCTCTTATTCATCCTTGTAAATCTTCTGTCCCTGTCCTTTCGTTTATGGTCTTCAAGCAGCAGCATAAATCCCAAAAATCCTATAGCTTCAAAGAAAAGCTCGACAGTTATGGACCATGCACCCTGAATTACTATTCCGAGTATAGCGATAAAAATCAGCATGAATGTAGCTGACCTGTCCATCTTTGAGAGCCTGCTCTTATATGTAAAGAAAAATACTATTCCAAGGATGATATAGAGAGTAGCGACAGCGTACAATATCCAGATATAACTGCCGCGCACATATGAAAATTCATCGTTTATGCTGAAAACGCACTTTGTAAAGGGATTTGAAAATACAAGAAGTTCACTGATAAAGAACGGAACGAGAAACAAAATAAAGAAAACTCTGCCCTTTTCTTTTCCTACTCCTGTCATATTAATAATATAAAGCGTGAACATAAATGACAGCAGGTTATGGAATATAAAATATATCTCATTTACTAAGAAAAGAACAAATGTATTTTCTACATTAAAGAACTCCTCCATTGAGACCTCTAAAACAGAGGAAACAGCGGATATCATAAGTGTAACCAAAAGCGCAAGATAAGTAAAATGCTGGTCTCTTATCTTATTTGACAAGCCTTTTGGGATTGGCAAATAAAGCCTGCTACGTCTGTGCAGACAGTCAATAAAACAGAATATTGAGATAAACAAAGCCGATAACTCTAAGATTATTTCATTCATGTTTTAACCTTCATCTGTATTTATCTATTATAAGAGTTTCTTCTTTTTGAAGAAAATAATACTGAATACAACTATAAGTACACAAACTATTATCACTATAGGATACGCAATGGGGATATCCAGTTCCGGCATATACTTAAAATTCATGCCGTACCATCCTACTATAAGGGTAAGCGGCATAAAAATTGCAGAAACTACCGCAAGTACATTCATCATCTTGTTCTGTCTTACTTCAAGCATAGTCTGATGAAGGTCACGTACCTGCATCGTATGTTCCCTTAATGACGAAACAATATCCTGGAGCCTCATTACTCTCTCGGTAAACATTCTGAAGTATCTCAAGTTCTTGGAGCTAAAGAAACCATTTTCATTCTCTTCCAATTCCTGACTAAGATCTATAAGCTGTTCGTAATGGGTCCTTAGATCCATAATATCGCTTCTTATGTCCAGAAGTTCCTCCATGACATCGTCATCGTTCTTATCCAGTATCCTGTCTTCCATCTCATCAAGCTTTTTATCATAGGTTCCAAGAAGCTTTATATCATTGCTTATGATCTCCTCAAGAAAATCATATACAAAACGCTCTAAGCTTGGCATTCTCCATTTTCTGGTTTCAGATATTTTTTTAATGATATTTTCCGCAGTACCGTCATCATTAATAAAAACGATACCCTGCTCATCAAGTGCAAAAGAAAACTCATGGTTTTTATCAGAAATACAAGCTCTGTCAGGTATGGAGAATGCGCCTGTGAGCGAATCATAGTTTACACGTACACAGGAAACGGGCGCATTTTCCGTATCAAAATCCATATCTATTCCCATGTTAAAGAGATCCGAATTCTTTTTAAATTCCTCTGCCGAAACAGTGGCCACATATATGTTTTTACGCTTAAGGCATTCCTCATATGTTGATTTTTCAAGCTTATCTTCTATGATATAGTACATATAAAGCTCCCTGACCGATATCTTTTCATACCGTCATTTTAATATTTTATTTATATACCTTAATATAGTAATATCTTCCCATAACTTTAAGGTTCTTGCCGGAAGTACTGTATCCACAGCCAAAGTCATTGTGATACTGTACAGCCAGATTCAACAGATTGTTATAGATATCTTCACCGTCTTTGACTATGAACTCTATCTCATAAGTGAACTTTTCTGAACTGTTAGCCTTTGCATTTTCCAGTTCTGCCATAATATACTTCATTGCTTCCTTATCATTTTCAAGCCTTAACACATCCTTGTAAGTTATATACAAGTATCCAAGGTCGTCAGAAACAGCCTCGGGAAGTCCGCTGTTATCCCAAATATGATCAACTGCTAAGTCTTCATCGGTAAGAAGGAAGTAAATATATTCAACAACTCCCGGCTTATCCGGAACAGGATCGTCCCATGTAGTATCTATAGAATACCACTTGCCTTCAATCTTAACCTTATTCCATGCATGTCCCAGATCTGAGCCTTTTGTATTACCTGTAACTATTACAGTGTCTATGCCGGAAGCTTCGCACAGGAAATAAAATGCTTTCGCATAACCTGAACATACACATGCAAAATTATTTAAAGCACCTGACAATGTATACTGTACATCGTCATTATCATTTGAAGTATATGCTATATTGCTGACCATATAATCATGAATATTCTTAACAGTCTCATACTCGCTGCTCTTTTTAAGTTTTTCTGAGAGTTTCATAACTTTGTTATACAGTTTTTTCTCATCCGATGTCAGATATTCCGTATTTCCGGTCAGAACTGCAATATCGATAGCATATTCATCTTTATAAAATGAACTGTTTTTCCTTTTCTGTTAAACCTTTAAGTAATAAGTATTACTGTACTTTACAACTTCAGAGAATACAAGCTTGCTTAAAGTCGGGAATTTCTCCAGATAGTAATTTTCATAGTGTAATACTTTTAGGTCTTTTATCGGTAAGTAGAAGGAAGTATAATTCTTACATCCTTCATATATACAGTCTGTTACTTCCTTCTCAGTTGTAAGCACCTTATTAGGGAAATGGTTTATAGTAAGACTGTATCCGGTATTATCTTTTGCGCTGTCCTTAAGTTCTTTTATTCTTTCTTCATCGGAAGGACCCGAAGGTGTATCAGGCTTCTGCTCAGTACCCTGAGTCGTTTCAAGCTTAACCTTTCCCTTTACTACATTAACGGGAACCTCTGATGTTATGATACAATTCTTAACATTTGCAGTAACATCAACCTTAGCTGAAGAATCTCCGGTAATTTTAATACTTGACTTCTTTGATAGAGTAAGTCCGACTTTTGTATCAGCCTTAAGATCAAGATTAAGCTTTCCGTTAGCTTTCTTATATATAAGTTTATTTACTTCAGCATTTTTCTGTAAATAAATACTTACATTCTTAGCAGAAACAGTTATCTTTTTAGGCTTAACCTTTTCGTCGATATAAACCTTAGCTTTCTTGTTCTTTACTGTAATAGTGTTTCCGGAAACTTTTTCGGTATATGTTTTGGCATTAACTATAGTAATGCTCTTAAATTTCGCTAGATTAATGACTTTTTGATTGGGAGCGTTAATAACATAATCCGTATCTAAATCTCCCATATCCGCAGATATAGTAACAGTCCCCTTTTCAGCTGTTTCATAAGTAAAGGTTTCCGCAAAAGCAGGAACTGCGCCTGAAACAAAAGTAAGAACCAGTACCACTGCAAGAACCTTTAACAAACTTAAAACTCTACTCTTTTGAATTATCCTACCCATAAAATACCTCCGCCGAATTCCTGATTCTCCTAACCTAACACTACATCTATTCTATCATACCACATTTTCAGTAAATTTCAAACTATTTTATAACAAAAAATAGCCCTTAAGTACATGGATTTGTGTACTTAAGGGCAAGTTTTAAACATATTCTATTTTTAAGGTTTTTTCATGGCGGTTTCAATAAGAGTGTTTATAGCTCCAGCTTTTGCATCTTTTATAGTTTTATCATCCTTATTTCGATATACAATATATGGTACTACAACATATCCCGCATATTTACCGCTTATTATTTCATTTGGTTTCTTTCCGGTTCCGCTCGTCTGGCTTCCTCTGATAACCAATCCTGCAGTATAAGGACTTCCTTCTTCCCAATCATAGGTATTTACATTATAGAATATTGGTCTTCTGGTTTTATCAGCCCAATAAACTATCGAATATGCCATATAAGAGGCTTTGTGATCTTTATTTGAAGACAGATCATCATCCTGAAGAGTATATAGTATTATACAATATGGTTCATCTATTCCGGATTTATTAAACATTTCTTCTGTAAAAGGAGACAAATTTGCACCCTTATTCAAATAAACGTTCTGATTAGAATCAGAAAGTTCTGTATTGGCCATACCGGCAAAAATATTATTATAATCTTTCTTTTTATAATCCGGCTTATATGTTCCATAAGTAATTGCAAGCTGACTCTGTACGGCTGTGAAACAAGCCTTTGCATCAATAACGTCCTGTTTCTTTTTAGCTTCATCGATATACCCCAGCAAGGCCGGTATTAAGACTGCTGCAAGAATTGCTAAAATCACAAGGACAACTATCAATTCAACCAAAGTAAAACCATTGTTATCCCTCTTTACTCCCATTTTTGTACCTCCAAAATAAAAGTCTTATTAAAACTCTTTGCAGATCAGTGATAGTCATCATATTTGCTTCTACGATTAACATTATAAGATTTATTGGTATAATCACTTGTAGTTGTGAAATAACTCCACGCACTTGTATTATCGTCTCCAATACCACCTTTAAGGAGATAAATCTGTTTTACCAATTCAGTCCCTGGTGGATCGTTTTCATCACAAATGCTGTCTACTATATTAATAAACTCATCTATGTTTCGGGGATATCTGGGGTTCCGATTTTTATACATGATAAAGAAATCACCATATGCATTCTTATTATATATAACTGCATACACCGTGTAGGCCTTTTCCGGACAATATGTAGCTTTCGTAGGATCACAATATGTAGCACAATCTCCTGTTATCACTGCTACCCAACACGGTTTATCACTTCTCCATCTTCCTTTATATGTTCCGCTGGTATCAATCTTACCTACTTTAAACCCGGCATCTCTAAATATATCAAGCGTGATAACATTAGTAACTTTGTCTTTTATATCAACAGTAAATATTGTTTTCTGTATTGACGAACCATCCGTATTATTAACAGTATATTTTACAGACCCGACGTTAGATATATAATTTATTATTGATTTATATTGATATTGACGATCATTATTAGCATATAATTCATAAAAGGCCGTCTGTGCACTGTCTATAATATTTCCGGCGTCCTCCCAGTTTTGTTCATCATTTCCCTTTGTAAGAAATCCTGTCATTTTAGGGATAAGCATTGTAGCAAGAACAGCAAGAATTACAACAACCACAATCACTTCTACCAATGTAAAGCCTTTATTTTTTGCCATTGCTATCCCCCTTTCAACTATTTTTGTTAATGATAAATAATCCGAATATTTTATTATCTGACTGCAGGTAATACTACATTCTTCCAATATGTATTACATTCATACCCATCTTCTAATCTTAATGCATATAATTGTAATTTTGTCCCATCTTTAAGTGTAAATTCTTGTCCATACTTATTCTTTACATCAGCTTTTACGGAAGGGGCATCGAACGGCCATTCTTCGGAAACTTCCTTTCCATTATAAAAATATATTTTGTCATCATCCTTTAGTTTAAAAACTATAACGTAAGCTTTATACATTTTACTTCTTTCAGAATCATCTTCGTTTTCAAATTCATAATACCAGACATTGCCGGCAGCTACATAAAGTGAAACGATATCTTCTTCTTTTTCAATCCTGTTAAATATATTTTTTACCGGAACAGTCCTTGAAATGTTAATGAAACCATCTTTAAATTCCTTTTCATTTTCAAAAAGGCACTCATTGCCATCTTCATCTATCTTTCTATCCTTGTTTAAAATAATACCCATTTTTCCTGTTTTATGAGCATACCATAATTCACCGTCAACAGCAAGTTGGTTAAACTCACTCTGTACTGCATTCATTATATATTTTGCCATATTTTTTGAATCATCCTGACGGCTGCTGTCTATAATGCCTAATGTTACAGGTATCGCTATCGCTGCAACTATTGCCAATATAACAAGCACGATCATCATCTCAACTAATGTAAAGCCTTTATTCTTTTTTGTTTCTAATATCTTATTACTTATTTCTTGTTCAAACATAAAAATATCTCCTCAAATAAATATATTTGAATTAATATATTCAAATAACACTCCGTTACATCTACTGGATTATGATATCTCATAAATATTTTTAATTAAATAATTTTGTGATACCAATATTTCGAAACAATACATGACTAACGAGGCTTCCTAATATTGAGTAAACATATATAGAATTATACTATAATATGCTCATCTTGTCAAATAATTCACCCCCGTCGAGGACTATCAAAAGAGTAATCCTTGACGGGGGTTTCTTGTAATCATATTAAACTAAGTACAAAATACTCTACTTATAATTTTTTAATAGTACCTAATATTCCAGGTCAGAATCACGATCCTTGAACAAGAATGCTTGATCCGGTATCTGTATCAGCCCAAGAACCAGTCTGAAGAGTCCAAAGACCCTTTTCCCATTTTGTCCAAGTTGTTCCACCATCCTCAGTGTATGCAACTGCTTGAACAGTATACTTATCTTTATCGGTTGTAGAGCCAAATGTAATAACTGCCTTAACATCAGAAGCAGTTGCAGCAAATGTACTAAGTTCAGAAATCTTAACTACCTCTGCTTTAAAGTATGCTTTGTTAGTTTTGCTGGTATCCATGGTCTTATTTGTGTCATCACTAGGAACAGCATTCTTTGCATACATCTTGCTAGCTACTGCCTGTGCTGCAGTATAAACTGACTTTCCGTGTAACTCAAGCTGCTTATTCTTTGCTTCATCAATGTAACCTAACAGTGCAGGTACAAGAATAGCTGCCAAAATAGCCAAGATAACCAGAACTACTATAAGTTCTACCAGTGTGAAACCTTTGTTGTCGTTTTTCATTTTCTTCATAAACTTTGTCCTCCTGAACAATATTTTTTGTTTTTTGCAGCCCCCGCTGCTATACTCTTTATTGCTTACATTTACTATATCGGCATAATATAGAAAATGTTTATAGCCAAAATACATTTTTTTTGATTTTTTTTTAAATTTTTTGAAAAAATCCAATAAATCGTTTTATATTAATTACTCATAATATGAAACTCTTGCTAACTCATCAACAGTAGTTATACCCTGTTCTACAAGTTCAAATGCACTTTGCTTCAAAGTCTTCATTCCAAGGTGTTGTAATGCGTAGTCCTTAAGCTGTTCTGTAGTTGCACCGGATGTAACCATAACTCTTACTTCTTTAGTAATAGGAAGAATTTCATGTATAGATATACGTCCCCGATAACCGGTGTTATTGCACTGGGTACAACCTTTCTTATGCATTACTCTCGGTAATTTCATACCACATATGGCCTCTTCGTTTTCTGTCATTTCACCCCATTCACCACATGCAGTACATACCTTACGTACAAGACGCTGTGCTATAACTCCTACAAGCGACGAAGCTATCATGTACGGCTCAACTCCCATATCCACCAAACGCAAAACTGAAGATGCTGCGTCGTTGGTATGCAGTGTAGAAAGTACCAGGTGGCCGGTTATAGCTGCACGGACCGAAATTGATGCTGTCTCACTGTCACGTGTCTCACCAACCATTATGATATCCGGATCCTGACGTAAAAGTGCACGTAACCCTATTTCAAAAGTAAGTCCGGCCTGGTTATTAACCTGTGTTTGATTCAATTTAGGCAAATTTTTCTCTACAGGATCTTCAATAGTAGAGATATTAACCTCTCTCTTTGACAGCTCAGCCAATATCATATATAGTGTAGTTGATTTACCTGAGCCGGTTGGTCCGGTAACATATATAATACCGTTTGGCGATCTGAGCATACCTGAAACCAGATTATAGTTAAATTCATTCATACCAAAGGTACCTGAATGATCAATTGTCGCTGAACTTGCAAGCAAACGTAATACGGCTTTCTCACCAAATACAGTGGGAAGTACTGACACACGGACATTCAGGTTTTTTCCGTCTATATTTGTACGAAAGTGACCGTCCTGAGGGATACGCCGCTCTGCAATATCCAAATCTGAAAGAATCTTAATTCGTGCAATCAGAGGATTATGAACTCCCTTTTGAAGAGTCATGAAATCCATAATAACACCGTCCTGACGCATACGGACATGAGTTTCATGTTCAAACGGCTCAATATGAATATCTGAAACATTTGAATTGTAAGCATGTACTATAAGGTTGTTGAATAAGTTTATTATAGGTGTATCATCATCGGCATTATCCAGATCAAGTTCTACTACATCCTGATATGTGGAGTTCGCCGCTGCACGCGATGCAGCCTCTTTTGCAGTTACTTCTGAATAGTAATAGTTTATGGAGTTCTCCAATGCACTCTTTTCGGTAAGTGCTATATCCAACTCTTTACCAACTATCTGCCTGATATCCTCTATACCATAGAAATTCATAGGGTCATTTACAAGAAGCGAGTATGTCATCTCATCTTCCGCATAACCCATCATACAGTACTGCTCAGCAAGCGCTTTCGGTACTCTTGCTACAGCTGCAACATCTACAGTTATATCAGAGATGTTTATCATCTTATAGTTTAAGCGGTCGGCCAAGGCCTTTAACATCTGTTTTTCAGTGATAAAGCCGAGTTTAATAAGGGCATCGCCCATACGAACACCCTTATTTTCCTTCTGATATGCCAAAGCCTGCTGTATCTGTTCATCAGTAGCGTATCCAAGTTCCTGAAGAACATCACCTATTCTTATGTTCTGAAATTTTCTCGGTTCCATAGTGTAGTCCTGTTTCTTTTTGTTATTTTTTAGTCTTCACACATATACAGTTCAAACATAATATTCAGCTGATCTGTAGAAAATACCTCTTCTGTTCCATCTTCATGAGGAATAATCGTTTCTTCTGTTGAAACCGAACAATTTACAAGCCTCAGTTTCTTTTCAGTAAGTGCAAGATCATCAAGCAGTTTATTAATATTATTCATATCACCTGAAAGCCTCATAGTTACCGGGACCATATATATTCCTACAGTTTCTACACTGTCTATGTCACTCTCAGCATCTTCTAAATCTGCAAACAACAGCATACCGTCTTCACTTATCTCCGGTGCGGCAGCCTTCAGGGCTCTTTCTTTTGCATCACTTTCACCAGTTAACGCTTTTTTTGAATATACATACGGACTAAGGTCTGCCAGAGTCCTTTCACCTATAGTAAGATCAAAAGACATCAACCCATACTTATCTATAACTGTATTGGTAACAAGATTATCTATCTCATCGGAGTCCATCATAGGATAATAATTTTCCTTAGCACCTTCTATCAGTTTTTCAAGATCATTATTATTTGATTCCACCATGAAAAGCTGTCCAATCTTCGTATCATTTACGCTTTGTATGGCTTCCTGCTCTTCTATTTCATCCTGGTACTCACTGGCCTTTTTTATCTGTGGAATTATCCCATAATATCCTATCAGTACCACTATAACGAAAACTCCCATAAAGGTGAGCAGCTTTTTATCTCGTTGAGTCAATTCAATCTTCATCTGCTTCACCTCCTCTTCCTACAGCTTCTTCCAAAGTACAGGAAACATTTACATGGTATTGACCCTCGTTAGAATAATTGTATCCGGTATATGTCACATCATGAAACATCTTCTGCTTTTTTAATATGGTTATGAACTCATTTATAGTTTGTACATTTGAAGCCATAACATCCATATCAGTTGTTCCTGAATCGGCATCACAGCTGGTCATTGTTACTGTTGCATATCCTTCCGCCAGCTTAAAAATCTTTTTTTGAACACTGCTTGTTGCCCATGGATAGGTATCCAGATTTTCATTTATACTTGCAATAGAAAGATACTGTCCGACAAGAAAACTGTTTCTGTAAGTGAGCTCATCATATTCTTCTACCTGCATTTGAACACTGGCACTGTTATTATAATCCTCTATTTCCTCAAGTTCGTTTTTCTTTTTTCTCGCGTTCAGGAAAAAGAGTATAAATAAGAAAATCATCACCACTAAAGTAGCTGCCAGTATAATAAAATACTTTGCGGAAGATTCAGTTTTCTTTTCTTCTTTCTTACTTTGATAACGAGTAATATAGTTTGCGCCGATTCCGGATTCAAAAAGACCGCTGGCTGCATAAATATATTTTTGAGTATATGCACCTTCATTACCTTTTATGCTTTTTGAGTCTGAGAATATATCAATCTTTGTCTGAACTCCATACTCTGCCATGGTAGTTTTATAGAAAGATAAATCTTTATCATCTACTCCGGCAAGGAATATGGTCTCAAGCTCGGCTTCTATCTGGTTTGCCTGCATGAACTGGCGAATCTGGCTTGCAGATCTGGTTAGGTCTGATGCATAATCCTCGGTCCCCGGCTCATGAAAGCATCGTACTGAATTATAATAGGTAAAAATTTTATTTACATAGAGGACAGTTGTCAATGTCATGCTGTCCGAAATCATGACAAGGAAGGTTTTGTTGCTTTTAGCTATAGACCCGTTAATAAGACTTATCAGGCTGCCTTCACCGGAATATATACCCTTTAATTTTATGCCTATGCTTTCAAAGAATGCCAGATAGTCTTTTATGAAATCAGGTGATACGCTTTCTGCGTAAAGACGCTGCATCTTTTTGGTTGAAGCATCAAGCCGTACAAAACCGTAGACCTTTTCCTCAGAACGATCAATATTTGAAAATCCACGTCTAATATTATCAAGCGTTTTCTCGTCGGACATTTTGGGTATTTTCATATTCTGACCAACGAATTTACTACTGTTAACTACTAGGCTTACATCTTTAATCGGAAGTTTGTTTTCAGCCCATTTTTCCTTAAGGAATGCACCAAAAGTTTCCTGATCCATAATAATACCATTGATAATGGTACCCTGTGGTGCAGGATAAGAGTAAAACTTATTAACTGAAGCAGTTTTCCCACGTTTTCCGTCAACTATATGTATCTGCTGATTGGACAAATAGATGATTGTACTCATTCGTATTCTCCATTTCGTTTATTTTTTATTTTTTATACCCCGGCTATTTGGCAGAATTTGCAATAGCTTCATAAGAACCATAAATCGGCTGGATTACAGATACGATAATAAATCCGACCATAAATGCAAGCACTACGATGATCATCGGTTCAAGCATTGCTACCATACTCTGAACAGCCATTTCAGAATCGTATTCAAGCTGATCCGCTGCCGAGTTCAACATATCGTCAAGAGTACCCGTCTCCTCACCGACTACTACCGAAGATACAAGCTTTTTAGTAAATCCATCCACTTTAGCCAAAGCATCACTAAGATTCTGACCTGCCTGTATGTCCTTTATGACTAAATCAAATTGTGATTCAAGATATCTGTTACCTATTGTATCCCTCGCTATCGTGATACAAGATATAATAGGAAGTCCGGCATTGTACAAGCTGGCCAAAGTACGTGAAAATCTTGCTGTATATATTATTTTCTGCAGTTTCCCTATCTTTGGCATTTTTATCTTGATTTTATCTTTATGATACCTTACCGTCGGTATAGCAAAGAGAAGTTTGATAATGATAAACGCTACAATACCGTAGATTATCAAAAGATACCATTTTGTTGCCAGAAAATCACTTATGCCTAAAAGTATTTCTGTGGCAACAGGAAGTGATTCCATCTGAGCAAAAAGATCTTCAAACTGAGGTACTACATATCCCATGATGATGGCCAGTACTATTACCATTAGCACTCCAAGTATTTTTGGATAAGTCATTGAACTTTTTATCTTTTTGTAGAGTTTATATTCCTTGGAATAATATTCAGCCATCTGATTTGCTGTTGCTTCAAGAGTACCCGATGCCTCCGCACTTTTGAACATATTTATCATCATCGGTGGAAATGCAACACCTTCCATACTCATGGCTTCCGAAAGACTGACGCCCGTACGAACCTGTTTCAGCACATCCTCATACAGATTTCTCTCTTTCTGACGTAGTGTTTCATCATCACATATAATTCTAAGTGCTCTTACCAGCGAAACACCGGCTCCTATAAGTTTTCCTAAGTTTCTCGCAAAATCAGCAACACGGTCAGCACGTATTTTTTTTCCGAGCGCCTTTTTAACTACTTCATTTGCCGATTCCAAATATAGATTTTCATTTTTTAAACGGGCCTGCAGATCTATTTCGTCATTTGCCTGAAGCTTGCCTGTTACTTTTTTGCCCTGTTCATTTCGTGCTAAATACTTGTATGTAGTCAATTTTATGTCTCCATTATATATTTTAATCTGTTACTATCCAAATTAACATCTTTTTTAGTTCATACCTAATTCACTTATCAGTATGTCAGTAACTCCTTTATCATACACACTACCCATTTTCCTTCTTCACCATCTCTTGAATACCTTACTATATAGTCCTCTGTTTCATATTCCAGCCCTGTTATTTGTCTGTTTTTTGAATCATAACCGGTTAACCTTACAGTTCCTTCAATAGTTCCCTGAAGCTTTTCGACATGTGTATAGGCTCCTTTTCTGATATTCCCCTCAGCTGTGTCATCATATATTGAAAGCCCCAGAGCATAATATTCTGTATTTACCATTTCAAGACTGATTTTTATATTTTTGGCTTCCCTAAGCTTCAAACGAGCATTTGAATAAGTATTAAACTGTCTGAAAGCTATTACTGCTATAACCGCAATGGCTAATATAACGCCAATATATATCATGATCCGCCGGAAAAATGCACGGCGAATATCTCTTTGTAATGATTCGTTTTCCGTTGCGGACATGCGGAGCTCCTTTCTTTTTTTATTTCAGGTTTTATATCGTATAATAATGCTATTATATGATCTTTATTATGGATTCAAATGTTATCCCCGTTTCATCACCTGTCTCGGAATTTATTATTCCATAAAAATTATAAAGCGGAATATATTCCGTATGCTCATATTCCTCATATTGCTTATTTCTGGCTTTTATCATAAGTGTTAATACCGGGTAATCACTTATCTCCAATTTGTTGTTTTTGGCTATTTTCATATCATCAGGTATTTCATGTTTTTGGAATTTAGAAATACTGATATCACATATTTCATATCCCATTCCTAAATATTTTGAATCGTATGTAACTGTAGGTTCTGCACTGTAACTGCCTGAAGCTCCACTTTCACCGGTTCCTATATATCTTTTCATACTTTTTTCATCATAGGCTTTTAATGAATATTTCTTTAGAACCAGGGAACCATTACTGTTTCCAATCGTATATTTAATCTGCATGCCATTAGAGTTAATAAATTCTATGTATTTATTTTCCCCCGTATTTCCGATTTTTATAAATTTATCGCTATATTCCTTATTGACCGTATCGTACAAATATAAAGGCATTGCATCCTCTATCTCGCCGGTTATCTCAGTAGCAGCTATTCCTGAAGCCTGCATTCCATAACTCACAGATTTATTATAATAATATACTTCAGTAGTTGAATGTATAATTTGAGATGCAATCACCATAATAATTCCCATTATCACAAAACAAAGCATGGTTTCTACTAACGTAAAACCCTTGTTGTCCGGTTTTCTCATGGTTATGCACCTCCTCTCAAATCATTCTTTATTATTTTTCATATTTTTACAGCCATTTAGTCAATATTACCTAAAAAAGCTTTCAGTGTTTCATAGGAAACCGAATCACTCCCTGACATACCTGTAAATTACAGTTCTTGAAGCATCTGTGTCCCTCAAATTTTCAATTATCTTCAGCTTTACTTTTGAAAGGTTATACTCTAAAGTCGTAGTTCCGTCAAAGTAATCTGATGTAACCTCTTTAATGTTTATTTTCATCGCTTCATTTTTTCCGGTAGTTTCATTGTACTGCGTAACAGTATTGTTACTGGGATATCTAAATGCTTCCTTTTTTTGTCCGCCACTTATAACATAATAGTTTTCACCGCTATAGTATCTTTCATAAAAATCTGTTGTATCGTTCTGCGCATCTACAGCAGCCTTTGTCAGTTTGGCAGAGAGATTGATAATATGAACAAATGAAACCATAAGAACAACCAGTAAGCTGAAACCGGCAAGAACTTCAACCAATGTAAAGCCTTTATCGTCCATCTTCATAAGCAATCTCCTTTCTTTTTCTATTCTCCTCCAATAACTCTCTCAAATGAGTACTTCATGTAAATATTTGCCGGGTCAATACTCTTTCCATTAACAGTTGGTAACTTTGATTCATCTAACTTTCCAAACGAATTATAGTATGAAGGGAATGTAGCATAAACCACATATGTTTTTTCCATGGTTTGATAATTCTTATTTATCTTTGGATTAATACCATCGAAAAAGAAATCATAGTAATCATTGACATCCTTAATCACCCATGTAATATTACTTAAATAATCATCTCCTATATCAGCTGCATCAACTCCGCATACTTCAAGAAGTTTTTTGCTAATAACACCATTAAGCTTATCCTTATTGAAGACTTGACCATATATATCTTCTTCTTCCGGTTTTATAAATTTTGTATATCTATATTCATATATATTTAAATCCAAAAGATAACCGTTTACTATAAACTTTATACGTACCGGAACTTTATGATCCCAGTTTGTACGTGCCATTGATACTGTACTTGTATCAAAAGTTTCACCACATAACATTTTCGGCGATCCGTCCCAAGGCGGAGTTTCGCTTAATTTAGAACCTGTATGCCACCAGCCCTCAACATTTACCCCCGGAAACAGGTTATAAATATTAAAAGTTTCATCATTAAATTCATCTTCCGTGATTTTTATGCCTTTCTCACCACCAGGAAGGAATTCAGGATCAACTTTATAATATTTATCCGATTTTCCAACAAAATAATTTTCATTTTTCGTTTCTGTAGAAAGCGCAAATTTTATTATTTTTTTCCCCTGTCTCTGATCCTGTTTCGGTTTAGTAGCACTTTCTGCAACTGTTTCCAATCGGTAAATTCTTTCAGTCTTTAAAACCGTTTCTTCTACTTTTTTTAAAAAATATATTACATGCAGCAGAACTCCGTTAACCGTGTTTGATCCATCAGAAGTATTATCTTTTTCCCAATACATCTGAATACTTACTTCATAAGAACCTAAACAAGTAAGATCAAAAAAACGTGAACTTTCCTTGATAGCCGTATCAGCATCTTTGCTTGTATCGGTTGGATCATAACAAGGCCATTCTTTTATTCCTGCAACTAAAGCCTCCGGCTTTTCACGGTTGCAATAGTTAAATATTGAATCTACAATCTGCGTACCGAAAGTATCCTCATCCTTATAAAGCTCTGAAGCACCTTCAACCGTTATTTCACTTAAATCTTTATGACCTCCGCTTATCAGCTCCTGTTCGAATACTTCTATAGCGGAGTAAAACAGTTCACGTTCATTTGAACCGCCTGTATTATTCTTCTCAGACAGGAAAAGCGAATAAGAAACCGCAAGCAAAGAAAGACTCAAAACCATCAACACAGCACTTACAACAAGTGCCATTATGAGAGCTGAGCCTCTGTTGTCATATGATATTTTTCTCTTACACTCTATCATATGCACCCATCCTTAGTCCGGTTATTCCGGTGAATAAAATCCTACAACTTTATCATATCTATTATCATAATCTTTATATTCATTTAAAATTGGATTAGATGAATTGCTTAAATTATAAAAGTCTGTTCTGTCACTATAATAAACTTTAAGGACATTTCCTGTCTCTTTATCAAGTTCTGCGAGTACATACGCATTCAAAACAGTTTTATCGTATATGTATTTCCCTACAAAATCAAAAAGAGCTTCTGCCCAAGGATTAATTGCCGCCCAAGCTTGATACTCATCTTGATTTCGGGATTCCTTCAGTTTTTTATATGTTTTATAGTCTTCTTTTTTACAACAGATATAAATGCTTGTCTGGCCTTCTGTATATGCTTTACTTATGTCAGCAATAACCTCATCAATAGTACCATTTGCCTTATACATAGCAATTTTATTCTTGACAGCCATATATATAAGCTCGGCATTTTGCTCAGCCTTATCAAACTGTGATTCATGCGACCAAGCCATTAAACTAAAAGTAGTAATACTAGCCAATACGGAAATTAAAACAAAAACTACACATATTTCCGCCAGCGTAAAGCCTTTATTCGATTGTAATAATTTTTCACAGCTCACACCGGCTCACCACCTTTTTGCTTGTCCTTTATACTGCCACGATTACATATGTTTTTTCATAAATACACATAGCTATACTATCATATACTATATCGACTATTTTACCTCATTTGTTTATACAATTCAAGAAAAAAAGATGAAAAAAATCATTTTTTTATCAAAAAAAGTCCCCGGAACGGCTTCCGAGGATAGAAAACATGTATAGAAATTCTTATTTTTTAGTTCTGCGGCCTATAGTTTCTCAACTTACTCTCGATTTCAAGTACTTCTGAAGCCTTAAGGCCATGTGATGACAGATATTCACTGAACATAGCTGTGAACGATCCTATAAAGAACTTGTCGAGGAGCATTTTTATCTCATTATTCTGTACAGTCTGTTTAGATACAATGGCCCTGCACATAAATCCGGGATCCTGTCGCTCTATGGCTCCTTTGTCTATGAGACGTTTTATGACGGTATAGGTAGTATTCTTCTCCCATCCGACATATTCCTTTATGATTTTTGCTATATCTTTAGCAGCAAGAAGTTTATTGGACCATAGAAGCTCCATAACATTAAGTTCACCTTCGTGCAGACGTATATCACTCATATCGTAAATCCATACCTTTCGGTTGCGAGGATAATCTCAGCAACACATTTTTTAAGAAGAAATGCAAGAGATATTCTACACCAATAGTTAGGATTTGTCAATATAAAAAAGTATGATTTTACCTTAAAAAATGCTATTAATTCGATTGATAGCATACGATGCATATAAAGGTATCGACACCATGTCCCCCTCAAACTTACAGTTATCCCTTGAGAGCCTTAAAATCTTCTTCTCCGGCCTTGCCTTAAGATATGCATTAACACTCCTGCTGTTTCCTCTTCCATAAGCTTTAAGCTCTACCGGGATATTTTTCCCATCAAACTCCAGAACCATATCTACAGCAGCACCTTTCCCTGATTCCCAGTATCGGATCAGGGTGCCTCCGCCTGATATTTCCTGTACAAGCAGGCTTTCTAAGCTTTTCCCGGTCTCATGCCTTTCATACAGGCTTATGTCAGAATAATAAAGCCTGAAATCACCTGTATTGTCTTGCTTTTCCTGTAGTTTTTCTACTTTAAGCAGCATATTCCTCGATGACAGAAAACTCATTTCATTTTCGTAAATCTTACGGGTAGCGCCATCCCTTATAGAAGAATACATGAATTTATGGTTATCTTTCTCTAAAGTATTTTCTATCGCATCCCACAAGGCTTTAACTTTTGTCCGGCTTTCACACTCCGCTTCATACATTCCGTCATAAAGAATCCCATATTTTAAAAGTCTCTGTTTTTGTTCAAGGTTATCCGTTATCTGAAGCCTTTTAAACTCTTCCACAATTTCGGGCATCCCGCCGGTTATCATAAACTGATCGAATATATCGGTAAGTTCATCGTGTATCATATCCGGGATTTTTTTCCTGCTCATGAGATGGCCTTCTATTATTTCCGTATACCACTCTTTGTCTAAATCCGTAAGGAATTCTCCATAATTCAGTGGAAGTACCTTGATCATTTCGGCATTTTCGAAGCACTTTTCCAAATAAAGGCCTGTTTGCTCATCAGAGGATATTATAAAGAGCTTTAAAAATCCTCCGCCATTCTCAAAAATTCCTGTTTCAATAATGGATTTGCATGGTTCATCAATTATTATGGGAATGTTTACCAGATATTCAGGATTAATGTTAAGATAATCAGACAGTGTATCCGTCAGCCTGTCTTCTCCTAAAGCAGTGTTCTCTTTACAGAATTTTAAAAAATCCGAGTATAGCGAAGCGTCAATATATATATGCTCCTCATATTTGTTCTCTGCATATTCTATTATAGCACCGGTTTTCCCTACACCTTTCATACCATATATGATAAATGTCCTGATCTTGCCGGCGTCATCTGATTTTTCAAGCTTTCTTATAAAATCTCTTTTCATACTGTATAACCTGTTTTAAAGGGTCATTCAAATCTTTTTTGCATAAAAATATGCTAACCTTTAGTCAGCATATTCAAGTATTTTCCTAAAATACTCAGGAAGCGGTGCTTCAAATTCCATATAAGTATTCTTTGCCGGATGAACAAATCCAAGAATTCCGGCATGAAGACACTGACCTTCATACACCTGCCCCAAGATTTTCTGTCCTTCTTTATAAGGTCCGTATACGGCATCTCCTAAAAGGGGATGCCCAATATAAGCCATATGAACCCTTATCTGGTGAGTTCTCCCGGTCTCTAGCCTGCATTCTATATGCGAATATTTTCCTGATATAGTCGTAAGTACATTATAATGAGTTACAGCCTCTTTTCCGTTTCTGACATTAGCTGCCATCTTCTTTCTGTCTGAAAGGCTTCTTCCAATAGTTGATTCTACCTTACCCTCATTATTCTTAAAAGTACCCAAACACACTGCCTGATATCTTCTTGTTATACTATGTACCTTCAGTTGCTCTGCAAGAGATCTGTGTGCAGAATCATTTTTGGCAGCCATCACAAGCCCGGTAGTATCTTTGTCTATCCTGTGTACTATTCCCGGACGCATAACTCCGTTTATCCCACTTAAGTTCTCCCTGCAGTGATGCATCAAAGCATTCACCATAGTCCCGTTATAATTTCCCGGCGACGGATGGACTACCATACCCTTTGGTTTATTGATAACTATAACATCATCATCTTCATACACTATATCAAGCGGTATGTCTTCAGGCAAAATATCAGGTATTACGGAATCCGGCACATTAAGCTCTATTTCGTCACCTGTCTTTGGAACAAGTGAAGCTTTTACCTTTTTTCCGTTAACGAGTACCTTTCCGTCATCTATAAGCTTTTTTATATAACTCCGGGACAGTTCTTGGTTAACTTCAGCTAAAAGCTTGTCTATCCTGCCTTCTTCAAATGAATCATCAACTACTATATTATATGTTTTCATACGGGAATATCCTTAATCCGATTGTCCTTCATCTTCTGCTTCTACTTTTTTCTCTGTTGTTTTCTCGGCTTTTCCCTCATCTTTAGCTTCATTATGAACTATCTGATTATTATTTTCTTCATCGTCTATTTTTTTATGAAACAGTTTTTTAATTGAAAAGAACTCAAGATCTTCATCCTTGTAGTAAAAAAGCATAAGGAAAGCAAATATCACCATTGAAAATGTTATATAACAGTCTGCGATATTAAAAACAGGGAAATTGATAAGCTCAATATTAAGGAAGTCCGTTACTTCACCAAATCCTATACGGTCTATAACATTTCCTACAGCTCCGGCCACAACAAATACTGACAATATTCTTATCGCGTTAAACTTCTTGGCTGCCGGTATTTTTATAAAAAATATAAAGATCACAATAACAAGTATTATGCTTATTATCGAAAGGATATCAACCCTGCCCTGTAGTATTCCCCATGCCGCTCCTCTGTTTTTCACAAGAGTCAGACTGAAGACTTTATCAATTATCGGATAACGCCTGTCTGCTAAAACCGACAGGTCGCGTCTCGCCATGTACTTTGTAAGCTGGTCAACAAAAACTAATGCCGCCATAACTAAAGGTGCGGCAATATACCATAGTTTCCTGTTCATATTTTCCTCCGAAACCACACTAAATAAAAGGCAAGCGAGGGTTACCCGCCTGCCTTCTAAACTGCTTAGTCGTCATTTTCCCCTAAATCTGACAAACTCAGGTCTGTTTCCTTGCTGTCATCATTCTCATCAAAATCCGTATAATCAAATTCAACTTCTTCAGCATCTTCATTGAAGCTGTCCTTAAGTATACTGTTCAGACGATCATCATCAGCTATCAATTCATGCATATCTTCATCTCTGTCAGCTTTAACTTTTTTCTTAGCTTCGTCTGAAGAACTATCAGGAAGAAATGCATCAAGTTTTGCCACATTTATAGAAAAAGCATCGGATTCAAGAGTTTCTATCTGTGCTCTGGCCAGATTCTTAAACTGTGCCTTATACTTCTCGTACTGCTGTAAAAGAGCTATAGTCTTATTATGTACATTTTCAAGTTCGTTCCTTGCATCGGCCAAAAGGTGATTAGCCTTCATTTTGGCTTCATTTTCTATCCTTTTTGCTTCTTTATTAGCCTCTTCCTTTGTGGTTTCTGCCGTTTTTTCTGCAAGAACTAAAGCTTTTTGTAAAGTTTTTTCTATGGATTTATAGTACTGGATACCCTCATTAAGAACGGATATACGATCCTTAAGTTCCATGTTTTCCCTATAAATCATTTCATAGTTCTTATTGACTTCTCTCATGAAGCCGTCAACATCCTTCTTGTCGTATCCGAGGCCTCCGGATTTGAAGGACTTACCTTGCATTTCTACAGGTGTCAGCATCTGTTATTCCTCCTCAGGGATTCAGTACAGGAACATCGAATCCCGTCTGTTCAGCTATCTCGGCGTAATCACCTGAAATATCAACACTTGCAGGTGCGATAATATAGATGAAATTTGAGATATTGAAGAGCTTGCCATCCAAAGCATATACCGATCCTGACAAAAAGTCTATTATCCTCTGTGCCATGGGAAGTTCCAGATCTTCAAGATTTACCACTGCGATCCTCGATGAAAGAAGAACATCACAAATATCCTGTGAGTCATTGAAGTTAATAGGCTTCATTATACAAACTTCATTTCCGCGTCTTGTAGTACTGATGGGAATAAACTTACTTCCGTACGGTCTGTCAATCTTCAGACTCTTCTCATTTGTATCCCTGTTAATAAAAGCTGAAGCATAGTTATTGCTTCTGGTATTGTTCTTCGGTGTGTAACCGCCATCCTGAGAGTAACCTGATACATCATAATTGTTATTTCTGGGATTTGGAATACTGTTAGCTCTTAACTGTTCTTTTTTAGCTTCCTCAGCCTTTTTGATCTCTTCTTCTTCAAAATCGTCAAAAGCCTCATCATCATCGTCAAAATTGAAAGTTTTCTTGAGCTTATCAAAGAAACCTGCCATAACTACTTAGTCCTCCTCTAATCATATTGAATAGTCTCTTTTGCCAAATATCCCGGTGCCGACTCTGATCATAGTGGCACCTTCCTCTATGGCGACGGTATAGTCCCCTGTCATCCCCATAGACAAATTATTCATAGTAACATTATGGATGTTTTTGTTCGCTATGTCAACACTTAATTTCTTCATTTGTATAAAAAATTTTCGATTTTCTTCGGGATCGGAAGTATAAGGAGCTATACACATGAGTCCTTTTACTCTGATATTCTCAAATTTTGATATTTTCTCTATAAACTCCGGAGCTTCTTCAGCCGTAATTCCGAACTTGCTGTCTTCGCTCCCGATATTAACTTCAACGAGAATATCCGTTATGACATTCTTTTTCTTTGATTCCTGATCGATTACAGCGGCGAGCTTCTCGGATTCCACTGAATGTATCATCTTTACTCGTCCGATGATATATTTTACTTTGTTAGACTGTAAATGTCCAACCAGATGCCATTCTATATCATTAATTCCTTTGGCATCAAAATAATCCATTTTTGTAACAAGTTCCTGTACTTTGTTCTCACCGAATACTCTCACACCTGCATTTACTGCATACTCAAGAACTTCAACCGGATTTGTTTTACTTATGCTTATCAGCTTGATATCATTACGTTCACGATTTGCTTTTGCAGCTGCTTCGCATATTTTGGACTCAACAAAGTCCAGATTTTCCTTTAGCTCTTTCTCGGTTATCATTTTAGTAAATTATCTCCTGATCTCTTGCTGTAGAAGCATCCAGTGCTATATGATCGTAAAGGTTCAGACCGTCTTTGGTATTTTTCTTTACAATTGCATACTCGGCATTCTGTCTGATCCTCTCAATCTTTACAAACTGGTAATAGCCTTTTGAAACAATATATACGCCTTCGATGGTATTTGTTGCACCGATCTTATAGCTTTCATCTTTTTTCCTGTTTACTATCCTGTCACCCTTCTCAAACAATCCCATATCCACATAGGCATAATCGTTGTCCGCAAAATACTTGGAAGTATATACAGGTATAAGTATAAGATCTCCTGTTTCTTCGCTGTAGCCCTCTTTTAAAAGGACTTCGCCGTTATACTGGTCATTGTCTTCAAAATAGTCCAGAGGTACAACATAAAACTCTTTTTTCGCTATTGCGCTTATAGGAACTTTAAGCCCGCCCTCAACATTTGAAATAAACTCAACCGAAAGCATACGCTCGTCTATATACATGGGCATATATCTGTCGAGAGACAGGATTGCATAATAATCGCTTCCGTTCTGGACAGTCTCGAGTTCACACTCTATAGGCTGATAGTAATCATTAATATATACGGAAACTTTTTTCTCATCCAAAAGGCTTATATATTTCTTTTCGGATACTTTTACGGCTATCTTCCAGTTTTCATCGGTAACCATACGGCATATAGGTTCTCCGGCAAGTACAAGTCCCGTTGATCTTAAGTTTTCTGTGCCAAGATCATAATTCTCGTTGTACATTTCAGCCTTGATACCGTCTACGGTAAGTCCACATAACTTATCTGTCCTATACGAAATAACACCTGCCGTATCAGCCCTCTTTACATGGAATGCAGAGGATGAGCTGCTGCTAGAAATAAGCTTCATATTTTCAATACTGCTGTCATTTACAAGTTCGTATATCGTATCACTTATCTCATTTTTAAATTCGGTAACTTCATTAAAGTTAAATCCCGAATAACCGTCAAGATATCCGTAAATTACATTCTTTATGGACTTGATATCATTATCCTGCAACTGGTCAATACCGGTTTTCTCAAGTATCTCCGAATAAAGCTTGCTTCCTTCATCAACGCTGAAAATTACACCGTTTCTGGCCGATCTTTTGCCGTTTTGGATATAATAATTTATGTATCCCGCATACTCAGAGTTTATGATCGACTCATTACGAAGGGCAATACCGGTAAATTTACTTTCGGTACTGATGTTATCTCCCTGAACTTCGTATATGGAAGTTTTTTCCTTACCTGCATAAAATAAAAAATTTATAATAAGGTAGATAAAAACAAACGCAAAAATAACGGCACAGAAATACTCTGCCTTCATATGATTAAGAAGTCTTCTTTTATGAACCTTGGTTATATGACCTTTCCCGGTTCCTCTTCTTATATTCTGTTGCCGACCTGCTCTGTTTTTACCGCTCATTATAAATTTTTTCTTCCCTTTCTTAAAAAAACTGCCGTAACCGGCAGTTTTTAAAGGATATTATAAAGCAACTATTACCTTCTGCGCTACCGACTCTGTAAGCTCAGCCTTATCCTTAGACATGCTGATAACAAAATCAACGCTGAACTTAGTCGAAATCAAATCTATCTTATCAATAATAGGAGTTATGTCAATATCGGTTTTCTCAACACATGCAAGACTTAAGAAACTGTCAAGATAAACTGTTTCAAGGTCGTGATCCTGAGAAATCATACCACATAAGAAACCGATAAACTCGCTATAATTTGTTACACAATAATCATTAACGTTAATAAGACGAACTTTTCTGTCGAGCTCGTACATATGTTTAGAATTCTTGTCAAGATATACTATAGTCCCCGAACTCTCCTTTACCTTAGTGTTAACCTTGTCTAAAAGAATTTTTGTTTTGCCTTTGCCTTTACCGCCGGCTATGATCTGAACCATATATATCGCCCCTTTCTGTTTTTGTGAACTGCTTCCGACTATATCAAAAGTATATTCTGATAAGCTAAAACAATCACTGTATATATTATAAAACAATTTAAGAAAATAGGCAAGCAATTTCTTACTATTTACATAACTTTAACAATTCATTCATATCGTTATAGAGATCATCGTATGACGTACTCTTGAAAGCACATGTAATATACTGTTTTCCGGCTGTATCCTCACTGAGTATTATCAGGCAGTATCCTGCAGCTACGGTTACACCTGTTTTACCGGCAATAACCGTTATTCCTTCAGGTGCAGTCTTCTTTCCGGAGAAATACTGGTTTGTAGCTTCCATGTCCATTTTCTTTTCCATACCGTTTATGTCCTTAAACACTGCGGTATAGCTCTTTGTCGAAATAATCTCCGTAAGCTGTTTGTTTTTTAAGCATTCATGGAATATAAGATAAATATCAAAAGGGGTTGTATAATGATCTAAAGCATGTAAGCCGTTAGGATTTGACATATGAGTATCTTTAGCCCCAAGTTTTTTTGCTTCTTCATTCATTTTTGCCACAAATTCACTGACAGACCCTGCAACACATTCTGCAACTGCCACTGCAGCGTCATTTCCGGAATAGATCATTAAGCAATACAGAAGCTGTTCAAGTGTCAGGGTATCTCCCATCTTGAATCCGCAAAGCTGTGCACCCGGAGTCGTTACTCCGCAATTATCCTCACGGACAACATATACAGAGCTTAAGTCACCGTATTTAAAGGCCGTAAGTGCAGTCAGAAGCTTTGTTGTACTTGCCGGATATACCTTACCGTAAATGTTTTTTGAATATAGAACGGTCTTATCCGTTACGCAGAATGCACCTGCCGCTTCAGCTTTAAAATCATACTCCGTTCCTGTACTTACATTATCCACTTCAAAGCAGATGTCTTCATAAAGAAATTCTCCGGCTGTAGCCTTTTCTATGCTTTTAGCGGCAATATCTTCTACTTCTACACTTATCTCCTCATTATCAAAACTGGGAATAAAAAATGAAGAGGTCACTTTCTGCGGGGTATCACACCCGCACAAAACTATACAAATGCATATAAAACAGCATAAATACCTCTTCATGATAAAACCCGCGGAATAAACCGCTTATCCTTTCTGTAAATCAATTCTAATAACCTTATTCGTTTATCAACTGACTCATTATAAACAAACCATTATTATCTGTAAAGATCTCTCCAGTCAAGATCTCCTCTGTCAAGAGCCTTTATCAGCAATTCGGCAGTAGCTACATTTGTAGCATATGGTATATTATGGATATCACAGAGTTTAGCCAGATTAAAAAGATTAGGTTCATGAGATTTTGGATTCTCCGGATCCTGAAGAAAAATCAGCATATCCATCTCATTATGTTCTATCAGCGCCCCCATCTGCTGAACTCCGCCCAAGTGACCTGCAAGGAACTTATGTATCTGCAAGTTGGTTGCTTCTTCTATAAGCCTTCCTGTTGTTGCCGTGGCATAAAGCTTATGTTTACATATAGCTCCCTTATATGCTATGCAGAAATTCTGCATAAGACTCTTCTTAGCGTCATGCGCTATAAACCCAATATTCATACCATCCTCCAAATTCTTTTTTAATCTAAAAAGCCGAACTCCGATTCTTCCCTGACCTTTTCAGCCTTTTTAGGCTGCATGCTGATATTCAGAACGATTCCTATCATCAGCAGATTAACCAGCAATGAGCTTAACCCCGAACTCATAAACGGAAGTGCTATTCCGGTGTTAGGCAATAAAGATGTTACTACCCCGATATTTATAAAAATCTGTACTAAAAGCATGGAACCAAAACCTGTAGCGATCATTCTGCCCAAATAGTCACTGGCTTTTCGGGCTGTTCTTATAATAAACAGAATAAGAAAAGCATATAAAACCAAAATGATCACTGCACCTATAAACCCAAATTCCTCAGCTGCAGCTGAAAAAATAAAATCACTTTCCCTTACCGGAACCAAACGCGATGCTCTGTCTGCCTGGATACCGTCCATGAATTTTCCCGTAAGTTCACCGGCCTTTATTGCCTGTGCGGCGTTTTGCTGCTGAAATGTAAGATCAGGATAATCTTCAGGATGGAGCATAGCAAGAACTCTATCCTGCTGATAAGGTGAAAGCAAAACCTGAAAATCCTGCTGTACATACCAGAAAAGGAATATAGCCGTCGGTATGAATATCGCCAGGAATGTGATTATGTACTTGTATGATGCACCCGATATAAAAACCATTATAAAAAATACGGCTACAATAAGTATTGTCGTCGACAGATCGGGCTGGTCAAAAATAAAAAACGAAGGTATGGCAGTAAGGACTATCGCAAGACCCAAAACCCATAATTTCTTAATATGTTTATGCAGCTTATAAAAGAACATTGCGAGGAATACTACCAGTGCAACCTTAACAAGTTCCGACGGTTGGAATTCAAATCCAGGATTGTTTTCTTTCAAGGCCGGATCTCCGCCTATCTTTATCCAACGTCTCGCAGTATAATGCTTCCAACCGTAAATCGGTGGATTATCCAGATATTTACATATAAGCAAAAGTCCTATACCTATCAGATAAAGAACCGGAGACAGCTTTGCAATAAAATGATAGTCGATCAGTGAAATCACAGCGATCAGAACCAATCCTATAACAAAAGCGATTATCTGCTTCTGATAAAGTCCCTGCTTTATCGCCTGTTTTTCATTGATATCCAGCATATATATCAGGTAAACTCCGATAAAACCAACCACATACACCAACAGGAGAAGTGGAAAGCAGAAACTCTTTATATCATAATTCTTAAATGTTATTATATTATTCTTTATGAACTTTATCATTTACCGTTCTCTTTACACCTTTTATAGGTATATTGGCACACAGGGCCGGAGTCAAAGCTCCATCTTCCGAAGGAGCTTTTGTTATATTAAAGTCAAGCTCTTCTGTGTCAATATCCACATATTTAGAAAGGACTGTGATAATATCGTTTTTTATCCTTTCAAGCGTTTCTGCGGGAAGTCCGGTTCTGTCAGATTGAAGTACGAACTTGATCCTGTCGACCGCCTTACTGGCCGAATCAGATTTTTTCTTAAAAAAACTATCCCAGAATGCCATACGTATCACCTACTTTCTTCCAAACAATCTGCTGAAGAAGCCCTTCTTGGCAGTCAGATCGAGGAAAGGCACCTCTTCTCCCGTTACACGTCTGCAAATATTCATATACGCCTGACCGGCCTTGGATTCATTTCCTACCAATGGCTCGCCGTTATTTGTGGCTACTATGATACCTTCATCATCAGGAACAATCCCTATAAGGTTTACTGCAAGTATTTCAACCACATCGTCACTTGACATCATATCACCGGTTTTAACCATCTCTATACGAAGTCTGTTAACGATAAGATCAGTCCTTTTCATCTCATGAGCCTCAAGAAGGCCGATGATTCTGTCCGCATCTCTTACAGCTGAAACCTCAGGAGTTGTAACTACCAATGCCCTGTCAGCACCGGCAACGGCATTTTCAAAGCCCTGTTCAATACCTGCGGGACAGTCTATGATGATATAATCAAATTCACCTTTAAGCTGTTCGCAGAGCTGTTTCATCTCCTCAGGCTTTACTGCAGACTTATCCCTGGTCTGAGCAGAAGGCAAAAGGTAAAGATTCGGATATCTCTTATCCTTTATAAGTGCTTGCTTTATCTTACAGTTACCTTCAATAACATCCACAAGATTATAAACAATCCTGTTCTCAAGTCCCATAACAACATCAAGATTTCTCAGACCTATATCTGTATCGATCAAAACTACTTTCTTGTCAAGTTTTGCAAGTCCTGTACCTACATTTGCTGTGGTAGTAGTCTTTCCAACTCCTCCTTTACCCGAAGTAACAACTATTACCTCACCCATTTCAATAATCCTCCGTAAAAATATAATTCATCTATTATATAATACTATATTTTATAATTTTATCAACTGTTTTTTACAGACTAAGGCTTCCTATCACATCTTTAGTCAGCGGCGAAATACATATAGAGCCGTTTTCATCCAGAACAGCAATCTTCAAAGTATTCTGCTCTCTAGCCTCTTTCCTGTCAGGCGATCTGGCTATTGTATCTGCTATCCTGATCTGCATAGGTGTCATATCGGTTGAAAGTACAAAGCAGGATGTATTTCCGCCGGCTCCGGCCCATACAGTTCCCCTGAGAGAGCCTAATACTATTATATTCCCTTTGGAAACCAGGCTTGCTCCGGGGTTTACATCACCCAGAACAACAATACCAGTATCACTTTCTATAGCCTGTCCCGAACGAAGATTTCCTTTATGGATACGTGCATTAGAAGCTGTAGCCTCCATAACCTGCTTCTCTATTGCATTCTTAAAAACTTCATTTGCTTCATCAGAATGGTCTATCAGGCAGACAATCTCCAGCTCTGTATTGTCTGATATTATCTTTATTATTTCATCCTTCTGCTCGTCCGTAAGCTTTTTTCCGTCAAAGGAAAGAGCTGTTTTTGCATTTCCAAGGAACTTTGCGCTGTCCTTAAATTTTTTTTCAACTTTTTCTTTTAACACTTCATAACTTTCGTTCTCATCAAGGACAAGAGTAATACCATTTCTCGAACCTTTTATTACAACTGATCCGCTCATGTTTCCTCCTTAGTCAGATACATCGATATTGGTTACGGTAGTAGTCTTAATGTCACCGCTGAGCAGTCCTTCCTTATTCTCACCGTTAAAGTACAGACCGTAAACTTCACGTGCAAGCTTGGCAGCGTTAGCGGAAGTATATCCGTTCGGTAAAACAACAGTAACACTCACTTCAGGACTTTCATAAGGCGCAAATGAGACAAACAGACCGTTTGACGGATGAGTAAGGCTGACCTGAGCCGTTCCTGTTTTTCCTGCAACCTTAAAACCAAGATCCGAATACATAACATCAAGTGAATTGGTTGATGTATTAACAACATTATACATACCCTGCTGAACCGAAGCCCACTCAGAATTTGAATATCTGTCAATTTTGTTATATACACTTGCCTGGTTATCGACCAACTGTTCTTTTTCCCTGTTGTATACCTTATCTACAAGTGTCAGATTATATACCGTACCTTTATTGGCTATAGCAGTCACATAACGTGAAATCTGTATAGGTGCAAAGCTGTGATAATAACCGATGGACGTTCTTACCGCGTCAGTAGACGAAATAGTAGGCATACTTTCCGGAAGCTCAACACCTGATTTTTCTGCCAACCCAAACATTGTAGCATATTTCTGTATTTTTGCAATACCCTGGCTGTCACTGTATTCACCTTTAGAATCAAGGGACATCTCATATCCTACCTTATAAAAAAAATAGTTACAGGAGTGCTGTATTGCCTGCGTAAGGGTTATATTACCGTGGCTGTTAGGATATTTCCAACATTTTGGTGAAGGGTCTACCTCTTCAAATACACCTTTGTCTTCTATAAGTGTTGATGTCGAAATAACTCCTTCTCCAAGACCTGCAAGTGCCATCAGAGGTTTAAAAGTCGAACCGGTGGTGGTCATCTGCTGTGTCGTACGGTTAAGCAGAGGTGTGGCCTTGTTGTTAAGCAGCTTCTGATAATAATTCCAGTCTATCTTATTCGCAAGTTTGTTAGCGTCATAAGAGGGATAAGTAACAAGTGCCCTTATGTCCCCGGTATTAACATCCGTAATAACCACAGAACCGCTGCAAGGCTCGAGAGCAAGCATACCGGGAGTTATCTCAAGATTTTTCAGTTTATCTATAACAAAAGTATACGGAGCAATACTTCCATTTGCCAGACGGTTATAATCATTCTGATTCATTTCAAGGAAGCCCTGGTCATACAAAAGCAGACAACAGTCTCTTCCCGAAAGCTTATGATTAAATATAAGCTGTCTGTATACAAGCCTTTCAAACTCAGAATTATCAACTAACCCTTCAAGAGCATAGTCCAGAAGTCTGGCATAAATCTCTTCATTAGTATTGTAATCACTGCCTATTCCGAGAAGTTCCAGATTTATCCATCCGTTATTTATTCCGTATCGTAAAAGCTCGCTTAATGAAGCATCGCCTTCGGTATACTCTATATATACAGATGATTTTGTATCAACTTTATCCTTAAGTACTACCTCTTTCTTTTTAAGATACTGATAAATATAATCGATATAGCCCTGCAATTCATCTGAAATATCTTTTGCCGAATCGGTAGAATTAAAAGCGAGTACAGTCTTAAGCCTGGAATTGATCAGTTCCATTCTCTCTAAGAACGTATTACGCGTATTTTTCTCAAGAGCTGTTGCTTCCGGTGAACTAAGATGCGGTATGTCTATCATTCCGTTCTCAAAAAATGCGTTATAAACCTCGTAAATCGGTATAGTAATCTTGTTAGCCGATGTACCTTTTCCACCATAATCCATGGAATTTACAATCTTTGAAATAAGAATCGCCGCAATATTATTTTCTAAGATATGATAACATGCTATCTGCATTTCCCTGTCTATAGTAAGATAAACATCATTTCCGGCTTTCGGTTCTTTTTTTATCGTCTGAGACTGAACCTTACCGCTTGAACTGAGTACAAGCTGAACTTCTCCTTTTTTCCCTCGCAGGACTTCATCATATTCCTTCTCAATTCCGGTCTTTCCTATAACATCCGAAGTGGAATAAATCGGATCATCATAACCTGAATTCATATTTTCGGCTTCATCATCATTCATCTGACCGGTATAACCGAGAATATGAGCAAAAAATATACTGTCGTTATAAACGCGTGTTGTCTGCTGCTTTATCTCGACTCCGGGAAGATCTGCTGAATTTTCCATGATAGCAGCTATCAGTTTATCATCAACATTAGTACATACCGTAAACTGTGAATACTGTGGATACAGATTAAACAGTTTATATCTGAACATCATGATTTTTAATGCAACATCAATCGGATATTCATCCGAAATACCGTACATCGAAACATTCTTTGTTCCTTTTCTTAAGAACTCGAAAACTTCCTCAGCGGTAGCATTCTGCTGTTCCTCGGAAAGATCGGAAATACGCTGCAGTCCGTATGCATTTTTCTTAAATCTCAGTTCTGCATTACCCGAAACATTAAATACCAGTTTCCCGTATTCATTCTGCTCTATCTCAAAAGTAAGTTCCGGTTCATAACCGTTCTCTTCAAGGAGCTTTAACAGCAGTAAGATCATTGAATTTTTTTGTTCATTATTTGTTGTAAGGGCACTGTTGGTCATGACAACGGAATAACTCTGAACATTATACGCTAAAAGATTTCCTTTTCTGTCATATATATTGCCCCTGACACTCTCCATATATCTGGACTGAACAATCTTTGACGTGTCACTCTTGGGCGGCAGATCTTCTTCTGCCGGTTCAAGTATCTGAAGATCATACAGTCTGACAAGAAGAACAATAAAAAGTACTACTGTAAGTATATCCAGAAATATCAGACGGATTTTCATCATTTCCTTCAATCTTGAAGGGATCAGTCTGATTCTTCTCCATATAAGTCTAAAAAATCTCATAAACCACGCCTGCCGACAAAATCAAAACCTGAGTATTCTATTACCTCACCCCTTTTAATGCGCTTCTTTCTGTCAATTTTCTCAAATATATTAAAATTGAAATTAAGAAGCCGGTAAAGGATAATAGAAACTGTCACAGTATAAATCACCCTAGGAAAAAGGAATCTCATCATAAAATATCCGATATCAACCTTTCCCAAAAGAAGATGAAACAGTACAAAATACATCAAATTGTAAAGGAATTCCGCACTTCCTATGATAAAAAGCGGAAGTGTATAATCCTCGTTATCATAAATTCTGTTTGAAAATCCACAGATATATCCTATTACGGTATACATAAGAGCATATACTCCTATCAGATTTCCAAAAGTCAGGTCAAGTATCATTCCACTGACAAATCCTGTTACGGCTGCAGTATTCTTTCCTGAAATGTATCCTAAAGATGCTGTCAGTATCATAAATATATCCGGAACAACATCTGCAAGAGTCAGGTTAGAAAAAACACTTGTCTGAAGAAGATATGAAAGAATAATTTCAAACAAAATCAGCAAAACCTTAAATATCATGGGTCAATCCCGTCCAGCCTTTCTCTTAAAGCCTTAATTATCATAACTGCTTCGAGATGTTCAAAATCCACAATAGGAGTAAGCGATGCCCTTTTATTCAGTTCCGACGGATCTGTTCTAACATTGCTGACATAACCTATAAGTATTCCCGGAAGGTATTTATCACTTATATATGAGGTTACAACCTCATAATTATCATAAACCTCGGCGTTTAAACCGATCATCTCAACATCAACATATCCGGAATCCATCCGTTCGAGACTTCCCTTAACAATACATGTATCCGAGGTAATCTGAAATCTTCCGCTTACAGCACTGTCATCCGCTATAATGGTTCTGATCTTAGACCAGTTCTTTCCGGTTTCGGTAACTATTCCTACAAGCCCGCCGTTTGCAAGAACGTTCATATCCACCTGTATTCCGTCTTCTTCTCCCTTATCAACCAGAAAAACATCGCATGCTCCGTTGGGATTTCTGCTTATAATCTTTGCGACAACCTTTTCTGCAGTCTGATAAACGGTATCATTCTCATATATATCCCTATACCAGCCAAGTTCCCATTTTTCTGAGATAAGGGTCTGTTTTTCAATCTTCAGGTCGTTTATTTCCTGGGTCAGCTTCTCATTTTCTTCTATCAGCCGCTGTTTGTCCTCAAAAATCTTTAATTTTTCGGAAATTCCGCTGCCTATGGAAGATATCCCCTTCTGCATGGGAACAAAAAAGTTCCCGATAGCAGTCTTTACCGGACTGAATACATCTGAAAACAGATAGGAAACCACTATCAATCCGATACAGACTATTATGAGGACAGAGAATACCAGTTTTGAACTTAGTTCAAAATTTTTCTTTGTACGTCTCATATCTGTTCCTTAACTTCTTTTCCAAAACTTCTTTTCCTATTAAACCTCTCCTTTGATGAGAAGGTGGCCGTGAAGCAGCCGTATGAGGTGTGATTATTTCTTTAATTAATCAAATATATTTTGATCATTACATTATCTGCATCATTTCATATTTTTCTGCAAGAAAGTCAAGTTTCTGATTTTCCGCTATTAATTCAAGCCCAACCGCTACAGATTCCGAGCCTTTGGGACACTTTGTTACTTTAAGTCCGGTAATACCTGCAAGTAATCTGTCAAAGTCCTTTATACCTGAAGCTCCGCCTGTAAGGTACATGCCGGACTCCAAAATATCCAACGAAATCTCCGGATCACAGTGTTCAAGAATATTACGTACAGTCTCCGCAATAATCTGTAAATGTTCCTGTATCGTGAAATATACAAACGAAGAATCAACACGTATGCTTCCCGGAAGACCGCTTATAATATCTCTTCCGAATGCTTTCATCATGGTTATTTCGTCATCTGAAGGATCATTTGCGGAACCTAACGTGTTTTTTATCTGTTCAGCTGTTTTCCTGCCGATAAGGAAATTATAATCCTTTCTCACAGCTGAAATAATACTCTCGTCCATTCGGTTTCCGCCAAAATTAAGCATTCTGCTTACAACTATTCCTCCGAGAGAAACAACCGAAATCTCTGTGGTATCTGCTCCAACATCAACTATTATAGTTCCGAAGCACTCCCTTATGTTTATTCCCACACCTACAGCATCGGCTATAGGTCTGTCAACCACTCTTATCCGTTTTGGTTTTACAGATGTAGCTGCAACAAGATCTACAAGCGCTTTTCTTTCAACTTCAGTCGCATATGACGGGATAGCTACAAGGAATTCCTGTCCGGTCATTTTTCCATGTTCTTCGCCAATCTTTTCAAAAACTATGTCCAGCATCTCGGTCATTTTCTTAAGTTCTGCAAGAACACCGGAATGAACGGGATGAATGACTTCTATCTCAGAAGGTGCTCTTCCGTCCATAGCCCAGGCTTCATCTCCAGTAGCAATTATCTTTTTCTTGTCAAAGACTGCTATGACATTTTTTTGGTTATATACCACTCCAACATCCTTTTGGGATATTTTTAGTGTTGATGTTCCGATATCAATGCCATAAACTTTTGACATAGCCTTTTCTCCCAATACTAAATTATGTATTTCAGATAAGCCCCGATTTTTTCAGGCTTACATAACAATTATCTCCGATGATGATATGATCTTTCAGCTTTATCCCCACGAGATCCGCCGCTTCTTTAATGCGTCCTGTCGTCTTTATATCCGTACTGCTGGGTGTCGGATCTCCTGACGGATGATTATGTAATAAGATAAAGCTTACTGCATCTGCTCTTAAAGCCTCGCGTAAAATTTCACGTGCTTCCATAGGTGCCATTCCAACAGTCCCTTCAAAAATAACTTTTTCCGATATCATCTTCATTTTCATATCAAGAAGGACCAGACGGGTCTGCTCAGTTTCCAAATGCCTCATTCTTTCCATGAAAAAACCTGCAACAGAATCAGCATTTCCAAATTCTATTGCATCACGCTTTATATCCATAGACATTCTCTTGGAAAGTTCCGCTACAGCTAAAAGCTGTATGGCCTTAACGCGTCCGATACCCTTTACTGCAGTAAGTTCTTTAAATGATACGTGATTTAAGACACTTATCCCGAACCTGTTTCCGTTCATACGCAGTATCTTATGAGCAAGTTCGGTTGAACGTTCGTTTTGGCTTCCAGACCTTATGATAATGGCCAGAAGTTCCGAATCGGTAAGCACCTGCGGACCGTATTTTTCACACTTTTCATATGGTCTTTCACTTTCGGGAAGTTCCTTGATTGTTAGGTATTTCATCATTATCCTTTCCTACTCATGTCAGTACCGCACACTGTTCTATTATATCATACTTTTTTTATTCTGTAAAGTTTTGTAGCGTTTTCTGCTTTTTTAGTCTTTGGCTGTCTTGAGAACTCTGTCAAGGGATGTAAGTATTCCCAGTTTTGCATGATACCATGTGAGTCCTCCCTGGAAGTATACCGCATAAGGTTCAGTTATCGGTCCGTCAGCTGAAAGCTCAATGGAAGAACCCTGAATAAAGTTCCCTGCAGCCATTATGACATCACTGTTATAGCCCGGCATTGCCCAGCCCTCAGGAACAACAAAACTGTCCACCGGTGATGCTGCCTGTATACCGCCGCAAAATGCTATAAGTTTATCTGCCGATCCAAGTGTTACGGCCTGGATAATATCATATCTGGGTTCTGTTCCGTTTGGAATACATTTATATCCCAGGCTCTCATAAATCCTTGCGGCAAAAATAGCTCCCTTTAGTGCTGAAGCTACTACGGTCGGTGCAAGGAAAAGCCCCTGGAACATACTCTGATTTATCCCCAAAGTAGCTCCGACTTCTTTTCCCAGTCCCGGAGCTGTAAGGCGGAATGCACAGCTTTCAATATATTCAGTTTTTCCTGCAATATATCCGCCGGAAGCTACCAGCCCGCCGCCGGGATTCTTGATCAATGAACCCACGCACAGATCAGCGCCGACATCCGAAGGCTCTTTTTTTTCAACAAACTCCCCGTAACAGTTATCAACCATTATGACTACTTCCGGTTTTATGCTTCTGATAAAAGATATCAGCTCGCCTATTCTTTCAACCGAAAGAGTCGGTCTTGTCTGATATCCCTTTGACCGCTGAATGGTTACCATTTTGGTCTTGGTATTTATGGCTTTTCTAATCCCTTCATAGTCAAAACTTCCGTCTTCAAGAAGATCCACCTGCCTGTAGCTTACACCAAACTCGCTTAATGATCCTTTCTGCTCTTTTATCCCGATAACACCTTCAAGAGTATCGTACGGTTTCCCGACCGGACTTAATAATTCATCCCCCGGTCTTAATATGGCTGCAAGTGCAATGGTAAGAGCATGTGTTCCGCATGTGATCTGAGGCCTTACAAGTGCATCTTCAGTATGGAAAACGGATGCATACACTTTTTCAAGGGTTTCACGTCCGATATCATTGTATCCGTATCCTGTAGTTGCTGCAAAATGAATATCGCTGAGCCTGTTATCCTGCATGGCTTTTATTACTTTTAGCTGGTTGTATTCAGCCGTTCTGTCAATTTCTTCAAATCTTTCTTTAAGCTCTGCCTCAAATTTTTCTCCGAGTGCTATAGTTTCTTTCGAAAGCCCAAAACTTTCCAACATATCCTTAGTTTCCATTTTTATCCTCTGCTTTACTCATCCTATTATGCCACGCAATTCTGCTCCGGACATTATAAAATCAAGCATTTCTTTTTTATTGTTAAAATTTGAACGGTTAACTTCACATACATCACGCTCCCGTTTAAACCACGTGAGCTGTTTCTTTGCAAAGTGTCGCGTATCCCTTTTTATCAGTTCCACAGCTTCCGCATAAGAACAATCGCCGCTTAAATAATCCGCCATCTCTTTATACCCGAGGCCCTGCATCGATCTTAAATCCCTTGAATAACCTTCCGCCAGAAGATTTCTGACCTCATCGGCAAGTCCCTGCCTTAACATTTCATCAACTCTTGTATTTATTCTACCGTAGATTTTTACTCTTTCATCATTTAAAACACAGTATAGAAAGTTAAATCTGCTTGTTCTCTCACGCTGTTCTTCATTATGTTCCGAAAGTCTGTTTCCGGTCAGTATATTATATTCAAGACCGTGAATAACCCTTCTCACATTATTTTTATGTATAATTTCGGCATATACCGGATCAACGCTTTTTAACATCTCAAACATATAGTCAATGCCATTCTGCTCAAGTTCTTCTTCAAGCTGAATCTTTACTTCTGCCCGACGGTCTTCATCATAGTCGGCGAAATCAACATCATACAAAACAGATTGAATATAAAACCCTGTCCCGCCGACAATTATCGGGAGTTTTCCCCTGGACAGAATATCGTCTATGCATTCTGATGCCATCTGTTTAAAGACTGTAACATCAAATTTCCCGTCAGGATCCATAATATCTATCAGATAATGAGGTATTCCCTTTTTTTCTTCTTCGGTGATCTTTGCGGTTCCGATATTCATTTTTCGGTATACCTGCATGGAATCGGCAGAAATAATCTCGCCATCCGTAAGCCTTGCAAGTTCAACCGAAAGTGCTGTCTTTCCGACCGCCGTCGGTCCTGAAATAATGATAAGGGGTGGTTTGTTTACCATGAATACTCCTTTTATTAATCAATATTGTTACAATATACGCTTAAATTTTTTCTCAATCTCATGTTTTGTCACATCTATAATAACAGGTCTGCCATGAGGACAGTTAAAAGGATTTTCTGCTTCAAGCAACATTTTTAAAAGCTCTTTCACCTCTGCCTCGCTCAATTCCGTATTTCCCTTAACTGCTGCCTTACATGCACATGTGGCAATCTTTTCCTTGATGCTTTTTATTACACTTCCCTTTATATCATTAGCAAGTTCATCAAGAAGTTCCAAAAGCATCGTTTTGGCATCCAGACCGTACAGATTTAAAGGAATCTCTGATAATGCATATTCATGGCCGCCGAAATGCTCAAGTACAAAGCCGTATTTTGTGAGTTCATCTCTGTATTCCTGTGCTACTGCCTCCTCCTGGGAAGAAAGAGAAATAATAAGCGGCGGACTCAAAAGCTGAGTTGAATTATCGGTTCCAATATTTTTCATAAACTTTTCATACAAAACCTTTTCATGGGCGGCATGCTGGTCAATAATATATGCGCACCCACCTGATTCAATAATCCAGTATGTTGCAAATATCTGTCCGACTATTCTGTATCCACCTGCAAATACACTGTTAAATTCGCTCCTGGTCTCGATATGACGCTCACGGTCATTTTCAATATTGTTATCATTATCAAATAAAGATGCCTGTTTATACTTAACTTCAACGTCCGGTTTATTATCTGTCTTTTCTGTGCTTTTATCTAAATCAGTCTTTTCGCTGATTTCAGCATTATTTCGGAGTTCAATATGTTCCGGAGATTCTATATTTTCTACGATTTCCCTTTTTTCTGCAATTTCATTTATTTCAAAGCGCTTCTCAGGTTCTTTATATTCATTATTTTGTCCTTTAACAATCTGTTCTTCATATACTGCCGGTTGTTCCCTTACCATTCCTTCTTCATATACTGCCGATTGCTCTTTTGCAATCTGACTGCCATATATCAGGGACTGTTCTTTAACATTCCGTACTTCATTTACCGCCGGCTGATTCTTTACAATCTGACCCTCATATTTTACCGACTGTTCCTTTACAACCTGACCACCATATGCGACAGGCTGTTCTTTAACAGTTTGTTCTTCTCTTACAGCCGGTCTGACTGTGACGGTCCCATTTCCTTCTGATATTTTTTTCTTCAGATTAACTTCAAAGGGTTCGGGAATATACTGTTTCTTTCGTTCTTCATCCTCTTTTAAAAGATGGTCATTCCTTTCTGCCTTATGAATAAGCGCCTTGTCGGACAGAGCTTCTGTAACAGCTGTATAAACAGCATTATACACAGCCTCAGGATTTTCAAACCTTACCTCCTGTTTTGAAGGATGAACGTTTACATCCATAGTTGCAGGATCAATATTTATATACAAGGCTGTAAAAGGATATTTATGCTGCATTAAGAAAGGCTGATATGCATCTTCTATTGCCTTAAATATTACCTGATTTCTTATAAAACGTCCGTTTACAAAATAATTTTCGGTGTTTCTGTTATTTCTTACCACTACCGGTCTGCAGATACATCCTGACACTTTTATATTTCTCTCGCTCACAAAATTTAGTTCTATTATTTCTGAGGCTACATCTCTTCCGTATATGCCGAAAATAATGTCCTTCATTTTTGAGCTTCCGTTAGTAAAAATGATATTTCTTCCGTTATTTATATATTTTATACTGACTTCAGGATGTGAAAGAGCTATTCTCTCAACTATCTCATTACAATACGAACCTTCTGTAGCAGAACTCTTTAGAAATTTTCGTCTTACAGGAACGTACTTAAATACATCTCTTATGATAAAAGTCGTCCCATTCGGAGCACCTATATCCTCAAAAGACTTTTCTTCGCCGCCACCGATTAAAAATCTTGAAGCCGAAAGTTCATCTTTAGTCTTTGTTATCAGTTCAACATCCGCAACTGCAGCTATACTCGCAAGTGCTTCTCCTCTGAAGCCTAAGGAAGTGATATATGAAAGATCTTCGGCTGTTTTTATCTTACTTGTCGTATGTCTTATAAAAGCTACCCTTATATCGTCTTTTTCTATACCTGAACCATTGTCGGTTATTCTTATAAGGTCAATGCCGCCACCCTTTATTTCAACAGAAACGGCAGTAGCTCCTGCATCTATTGAATTTTCAACAAGTTCTTTTATTATGGAAGCCGGTCTGTCGATAACTTCACCGGCAGCTATCTGATTTATGGTACTTTTATCTAAGACATTTATTCTGCTCATTTTTCTTACCTTATCTTCTAAGTTCTTCCTGTAGTTCCGAAAGCTTATTTAATGCCTGGATAGGCGTTATGGACATCAGATCGAGTTCTTTGATATCTTCAAGGATATTTTCATGTTTTCGTTCAGCAAAAAGACTGAGCTGGTTTTCTTCAAGTTCGTTTTTCTTTCCGCGCTTTGAAGTTTTATACTTATCAGCTACCGTACCGCCTGTTTTTATCATCTCGCTTCTGTCATGAGAATTAATATCGTTTAAGCTTAATACTTCAACTATTTCTCCGGCTCTTTTCAATATATCTTCCGGTAATCCCGCAAGCCGTGCTACCTGTATGCCGTAGCTCTTATCAGCTCCGCCTTTAACGATTTTTCTTAAGAAAATGATATCTTCTCCCTGTTCTTTTACGGCAATGCTGAAATTTTTGACACAATCAAGTCTGTCTTCAAGTTCTGTTAATTCATGATAATGAGTAGCAAACAGTGTTTTTGCCCCTATCTTCTCTGAATCGGCCACATGTTCGACAACCGCCCATGCAATAGCCAGACCGTCAAATGTACTTGTACCTCTGCCTATCTCATCCAGTATTAAAAGGCTTTTTGAAGTAGCGTTCTGCATAATCTGGGATACTTCATTCATTTCAACCATAAATGTACTTTGTCCTGAAGCTAAGTCATCCGAAGCACCTACACGTGTAAACACCCTGTCTACAAGCCCTATATCTGCCGATGAAGCAGGAACAAAACTTCCCATCTGCGCCATAAGCACTATCAGTGCAGTCTGACGCATATATGTGGATTTTCCTGCCATATTTGGACCGGTTATAATCGCTATTCTGTTTGTTTTATCATCAAGATATGTATCATTTGCAACAAAATCAGAATCTTTAAGTACTTTTTCTACTACCGGATGACGCCCGTCCTTTATATCAATTACACCGTTTTCATTCAAATGAGGACGTACATATCCATTTCTTTCTGCCACAAAACTTAGCGAACACAGACTGTCTACATAAGCAATTTTTTTAGCCGTCTTCTGTATTCTTACAATATTTGAAGCTATTTTTTCCCTAAGATCGGTAAAAATATCATACTCCAGGCTTACAAGCCTGTCTTCAGCATGAACTATTTTATCCTCCAGCTCCTTTAACTCCGGTGTAGTATATCGTTCAGCGGTCGTAAGTGTCTGTTTTCTTATCCAGTTTTCAGGTATCATGTCTTTGTAAGAATTTGTTACCTCAAGACAGTATCCAAACACTCTGCTGTATTTGATCCTTAAATTTTTAATGCCCGTAGCTTCTCTTTCACGTGCTTCAAGCTGTGCAAGCCAGTTTTTGCCTTCTGATTTTGCAGATCTAAGCTCATCTATTTCCAGGCTGTAACCATCCCTTATAATACCTCCTTCACGTATATTTATCGGCGGATCATCATTTATGGTATCGTTGATCACTTCCTTTAAATCGTTCAACGGATCTATATCTTCACAAAGCTCCTTAAGCAGTTCCGATTCAAATTCGGACAGTACCAGTCTTATAGGTGCTATCATTGAAGCAGAGGCAGCAAATGCTATCATATCACGAGGGTTTGCGCTTCTGTAGCTGATCCTTCCGGCCAGCCTTTCAAGGTCATAAATAGAATTAAGATATTCTCTTATTTCCTCTCTGTTAAGAATATTCCTGTTAAGATCTTCTACGGCATCCAGTCTTTTTTCAATCTCATCTTTTTCCAAAAGCGGCTGTTCAACCATGTTTCTAAGCATTCTTGCTCCCATTGCGGTTCCTGTTTTATCAAGAACATTAAGAAGAGAGCCTTTTTTATTCTTGTCACGCATGGTCTCCGTAAGTTCAAGATTTCTTCTTGTCTGACTGTCAAGAAGCATATACTTTCCCGAAACAAACGGCACTATTGAAGTTACATGATCTAGAGATATCATCTGTGTTTCAAGTGCATATCTTAAAACCGCTCCGGCAGCAGCTTTTGCGGCAGGGTAAATATTTATCCCCAAAGCAGAACAGTCTTTGCATTTAAAATGCGAAGCCAGAACCTTTTCACACTTTACAGAATCAAAATAATCACTGCCCACTGTTCCGACCACAGTATTTAGTTTCTCCTTAACAGCCGTAAAATCCAGGCCGCATATAAGAAACGCCTCATTACAGATTAATTCCCTCGGAGCCAGTTTATAAAGTTCGTCATTTATCTTTGAAAGCGCTTCAAATTCCTGTATGAAAAAATCTCCCGTAGATACATCAAGAGAAGCCATTCCATACATATCATCACAATAATAAACTCCGGCGAGATAGTTATTTCTGCTCTCATCCAGAGCTTGTGGATTTATATTTGTACCCGGTGTAACAACCCTTATAACTTCGCGGCGGACAAGTCCTTTGGCAAGAGCCGGATCCTCAGTCTGCTCACAGATGGCTACTTTATGCCCGTTTTCTACAAGTTTTGTTATATATCCCTCACAGGAATGGAAAGGAACTCCGCACATGGGTGCACGCTCCTCAAGCCCGCAGTTCTTTCCTGTAAGAGTCAGTTCGAGCTCCTTTGATGCAATTTTTGCATCTTCAAAGAACATCTCATAAAAATCACCGAGACGGTAAAAAACAATACAATCCTTGTATTGTTCTTTGATGTTCATATATTGCACCATAACAGGTGTAAGCTCGTTTTTTTGTTCTTTCACGGATCCTGCTCCTCATCTAAAAGATCTTTTAATTTTCTATCTCACTCCACTCGCCGTTTGTAATATATTCATCCGCGGCTTTTTCTGCCTTATCTGTTATCTCTTTTTCAAAGCCTAAAAGTTTTAACAGCAGTATTGCATTTCGTGTTACGGCTCTTCCTGTTTTTAACTTATAATCAAACAGTACACCGTCATCTTCAACTTTCTCTTCAAAATGATACATGCTGAAATTCTTTTCCAGGATATATGTCAGCTCTATATCATGAGTTGCCGCAAACAGCATACAGTTTCTTTCTCCGATATACGAAAGAATCCTTGAAGAAGCAGCTATCCTTTCCAAAGTATTCGTACCTCTTAAAACTTCATCAATGAATATCAAAAGCGGTACTTTCTCATTCAAGCTGTCGCATATTCTTTTAAGTGACTTTATCTCAACAATGTAATAACTTTCACCATCGGAAAGATTATCTGACAGTGCCATGGAAGTCATGCATTTGAAGAATAAAGCCTTGTAAGAATCAGCCAAAACCGTATGTATGCTCTGAGCAAGTATCGAGTTGATCGCAATCGTTTTTATAAATGTAGATTTTCCTGAAGCATTTGAACCGGTAAGAAGCACATTGCCTTCTTCGTTAAAGCTGTTTTTTACCGGATCGATTATCATAGGATGAAATACATTCTCGGTATGTATGCCTTTACCTGATTTATCAAGTTCCGGAATACACCATCTTCCCATCAGTTTTCTGTATGAAGCTACAGCCGTCATAGCATCAAGAAGACCGACGTTTTCAAATATCTTGTCGAATTCACTTTTTTTGTTTTTAAGCCTGGACAGCATTATGTTAAACCTGATGAGGTCTATATGCGTTGCCATTCTGAGATAGTCAAGTGCTACTTCAAGCACATTTCCGCTGCTGTTCTTTGAAACAATCAAAGATGCGCCCCTCGTAATATCCTTAAACTGTTTTCTCTGTTCTGTAAGGATTTTTGTATACGGCTTTAACTCTTCGCTCTCTATTGAGCTGATTTTACCGATTACTTCCAAAGTCCTCAGTATATATGCAACTACGGAATAATAGTTTTCAATCTCGCTTTTTCTTTTAAAATAGCTGATAACATTATAGAAGAAAACTCCAAGTGTACCTATTATTCCGAATACCGGAACAACAAATATCGATGCAATTGCTCCAACTAATAGCAATATGCATAAAACATGCATAAAATTATTATCATCGTTAACCTGTTCCAACCGATTAAGATATTCATATACGGAAATCTTTGAAATATGGCCTGCTTTATACAGTTCCTTCTGAAGAGAAACTCTTACTTCCTCATTTTCCGAAAAGTATTTTATTAATTTTTCTCTTTTTTCCAGTTCTTCGCTGTCAAGAACAGGAGTTCTTAACAGATAATAAAGATATTCTTCACCTATAGAACACTGAGTTGCACAAAGCGTGATATAAACTTTATCCATATCAAGATCATGCCAGGTTATATCATCAATTATGCAATGTTTCTCATCTTCGGGATATTTCTTTTTCATCTCCTTGAAAAAATATGCTATAGATTCATATTTTTCATAGGAAAACTCAATTTCAGGAACAAGTCCGAAATTCTTTCTGATTCTCTCTTCGTTTTTCTTCTCAGCTGACTTCTGCATATATATTCCAACTGCAAAAAATACGACCAGCAGAACTGCAGCTCCGATAATATACTCCATATCTGACTCCGGTTATCAATAGGTAATAATAAATAACATATTATTATACTCTATTTTCTCTTATATGTCAAAACTTTTTAAAGACAGATCACTGATCGCTGATGACCAGACCCTCAAGTCTTGCCTTAACAGCCAGCTGAACCCTGTTCTTATATCCTGTCTTAAGTAAAAGGTTATTTATGTGGAAATTCACTGTCGTCGGGCTGATGAAAAGCTTATCTGCTATTTCCTTATTGGTAGCTCCGGTCGTAAGTTCTCTTAACACATCTATTTCCATTCTTGTAAATTCTATGCTTTTAGCATTTCCTATTGTAAGTTCAGGCGTAGTATCCGGATATATTCTTTCCCCCTTCATTGTTCGTTCCATAACCGAAAGTATCGGAACTTCCTGAAGTTCTTTATACCAAAAACTCTCTACACCTATTTCCCTTGCCTTATCAATATATGATACTTCCGGCATGGAAGTAATGATAATGATCTTGATCTCAGGTTTCATCTCCTTTATCTTTCTGGCTGCTTCAAGTCCGTTTATACCGCCAACCATAACTATATCCATGAGAATAAGATCAACGCTGTGAGACATACAATACTCAACCGCTGTCTCTCCGTCTTTTAAGGTGGCTATAAGTTCAAAATCTCCGGCCTCCTTGATAAAATATGAAAAAAACTGTCTGGTAATGTTTTGGTCATCAACTATAACTACTCTTGTCATCTTTTTTCTCCTTCCTTTGGAAGCAATATATTTATTCCGAATTCCTCTCCGTACTCCGGTTCTACGCTTCCGCCTATCCTCTCTACCTGTATTTTTAAATTAGTAAGTCCTCCGCCGGCTTCTATTGGTTCTTCCGGCACTTTTCCGTTATTACTGATCATGATATCATAACAGTCGCTAAACTGTTCTATCATAACATTAAGTTTATTACCGTTTCCATGTCTTAATGCATTTGTAGCACATGTCCTTAATGCAAGGACAACCAGATGTTTCAGATTTTCTTCCTGAGGCAGTGTTCCTCTCATTTTCAATTCAAGCCCCATTGTCCTTATATCTTTCAGGGTAACGCTGTATTCGTCCGTAACATCAGAATCCTCTTCATCTTTCATCAGCATGGCGTTCAGTTTCCACTGCTTTAAGATTTCATAACCAAGCTCTTCATCCGGTTTGCTTAAATATCTTCTTGACATGATAAGCGTCTTTCCCCACTCATCATGAACCATGCTTTTTGTCTGAAGTATCTCTTTTTCAGCTGTCATGACCTCGATGGTAGAATTCAGTTCCTTTAGCCTTTCATTAAGCCTGTCGGCTTTTTCCTGTTCCTCTTTCAGCTGATTATGAAGAAGCCATTCTTCAGACACATCGGAAGCAACTATTTCTATCAAAGAATGATTGTACATTTTGCAGACCGTTTTCCTGAAACTGAAAAGTTTCCCGTCCGGAAGCTGTACAACAGCATTCTCCTCTTTATCCGACTCATTTATACGATTCTTCTTTTTACTTTTTTTCTTTGATCTGGCTGCTATTTTACGGTTCTTTTTCTTGTTTTTCCGTTCTTTCTTGGGAATGTTTTCCGCTTCCGTTCCGGGATCGTTCTCAATATCATCGGTATTTTCTTGCGACTCTCTTTTTATATCCAGCTCACACAGTTTGTCCCAAAATTCTGCACCGTTATAAACCTTTTCTCCGGTAAGGGTTACCGCAAGAGTCTCCATTTTTGTATTTACCAGCTTTACAAGGCCCTCCGGCCAGTAAAAAAGGATTCCTGCCGGTACCGTATCTATTCCCTCTTTTATGGATGCTTTTGAGATATGCTTCTGTTTACGTTTATAAACAAATGTGGTTGTAATTACAGCCATTCCTGTTATAAGAGCCTGAAGAAGGAATAATTCTCTCACTTCAAGCCTCATATCACCTTCCCATGAATTACCCGGCAACTCAGTTTTTAATTCCAAAAAAAGCTGCCAGATTATATATTCAATACCGGTGACTATCAGGAGTGCCAGGCTGTAACCGATTTTCTGTCTTTGAAAAAGAATACTTATAAATGTATACAGAAGTACCAGCAAAACAATATGAGTTTCCAAGATGATCAATCCCAGTACTATCTGTCCGGCGTTCACTTTTTAAGCCACCTCCTCAACAAATCTGAGGAAAATACCTTCCTCTTCTTTAAGGATTTCAACCTTAGTACCTTTAGGTTTATCATCAAACATTGAAAGTTCCGGGATTTTAGTCGGGGTATCCATCAGAATATCCATTCTGAGCCCTTTATCCCCCGAAAGAATGCATGAAATGGTTTTTACATCAGGAACTGCCATTTCAACTGCTCTTTCAAAGAAATCATATGCGTACAGAACAAGCTCTCCTCGGCATTCAATATCGGTTTTGTTTCCGCTTACCATGCAGTCAACTCCGTTACCGGAAAGATTTTCCAGAGATTCCCGGACTGCATATCTTAATTCTTCAAGCTTCAGAGTTCCAAACTGCTCGTTTAGAATTGTAAGGTTGCTTATGCGCTTTACATAAGCTCCTAAAACCGTACAGCTTTTGATTCCCTCCGACATATCTGTTTTCTTATCTTCTATGTTTTTAATGATCTCGTTAATTCTGTTAAGCTGCGGTCTTATTTTTTCCGAAATTCTGTCATACAGTTTAGTTCTGGTTTCAATACTCTGTTTCTGTGATTTTATCTCATTTTCCATTTCCAGAAGACTGTTTTCTTCAGATAATGTTGAAACGGCTTCTGCAAGGCGGTCGTTAAGATCGTTTACTACAGAATGATCTTCAACCCACAGCATTGTCCCGCCGGAAATCTTCTTTCCTTTGATCCTGTGGTTCTTGTCGGGGATTATCACTTCACCTTCGGCAGCCTGGCTGACTTCTTTTCTCATGATTACAACAGCATCATCGGCCATGTATCTGATATTGCCTTCGGTATCTGCGATAACGGCTCCCATCTTTGTCATTTTAAACATGTAATCATAATCACTGTTCGATGCGATCAGACCGATTCTTAAACAGGACTCCCACATTCCTATAAAGATAAATGAATATAATTCCTGGAAGCTGAAAATCGGTTTCCCGTAAATTTCAGGCATTTTTCCACCATTAATAAGATATACTATAGACGGTCCGTATCCAAGTCCGGCAACCATGATCGGCACCCACCAAAGCTTCTTTGAAGAAGATGTCCTGCATCGGATCGTAAGTACTGCAAGTCCGGCAAGTGCCAGTATGACACACCATGCTATTATAAGCACATAACCCGGTCCATATGAATAATCCTGAACAAATTCATTATATTCATTTATGTTAAAAACTTTCATATGAAAATCGTTCAGCATTATAAAAAATTGAAGTGCAAAACATAGAACTATAAGAAACTTTTCAAGTTTACTGCTTTTATATTCCTCCCCCTTACCGGTTCTTAACGCAAGCAGGAATGAAATAAGCGGGATCATGGTAATAGGGAAATAGTACAGATACATCAACATTCTGTTTAAGGCTGAATTTCCCGTTAAATATACCTGCCTTACAATATCTATTATAAAAAGAAGTATAAGAACAAACCCGCCCATGGTCAGATATTCTTTTATCCATCCGGTCGTAACTCTTCTCCTTACTGTAAACACCCAAGCCAGGATTATTCCCGAATAAAGGAAATTGCTTAAATATTTGAAGGGAAATTCAGAAGGAAATATTATATGTCCTACGGCGGTCAAAATAAATACCATTACAAAAAACAAAATAAAGAATTTTGACTTTCTGCTAAGATACGGCATAATATTTTCCTCCTTTCCCCAAAAATCCCTCATTATATATAATACCAAAATAAAAAGAACCTGTCAATTACGACAAGTCCTTTTTATTGTATGCATTAAGATATACAAAAGTAATACTTATTATCAATCAAGAAAACTTCTGACCTTCAGAATGGTTCTGTAATCAACCGGCGATATCTTACAACCGTAAGCATGTCCGCTTTCATGGATGATCATACCGTTACCCATATAGATAGCAACATGATTTACCTTTCCTGATTTAGAGCCGTAGAATACAAGGTCACCGGGCTGAGCCTGTGAAAGTGAAATGGTTCTTCCTTTTGATGAAGCTGCAAGGTCGTAAGATGTTCTGGGAAGATTACTGATATTAATTCCGCATGCCTTATAGACTGCACGGCAGAATCCTGAACAGTCAGCACCTGAGCTAAGGCTTTCACCGCCCCACACATATCTGAGTCCTAAATGCTTCTTTGCTTCTATAATGATAGAATTTCTTAAAGAATTAGCACCAACCTTAGACTCACCGTTGAGAACAGCACTTAAAGGAACTGCTTTATCAAAGTCATATGCGACTTCAACAAACTCTTTTGAGATATAACCTTCAAGATCATCACAATATGCCTTTACCCACATAATATTCTCATCATCTTTTGAGATGACACATTCTTCAATAATGGGAAGACGTTCACCGTAACTGACGGTTGCAATAATGTTTTCAGGATCCGATGAATCAGGTTCAGATCTAAAGTTAACGGTTCCTGCTGTAACCGTAGCCTTAAGAGTCGATAAATACTCTGCTTTTTCAAGAGCTTCTTCACCGGTTATAAGATAACTGACAGATACATATCCTTCAACTTTCCCGGATTTTATATGTGCCCATTCTCCGTCGGATGAAATAATCTCGCACATGCCGTCCTTTGGAAGGTATCCAATTATTGCAGAATTTGTTCCGGCTGCTTTTCTGATATTAAGGTAATCCTGAACATTTGCAAATGCAATATTCTCAGGAATGACAGCTGCTTCAGTGAAAAGTTCGGCAAGTCCTACAGAACCTTCACTATTGTTATAAAACTTTTCAAGATAATAAGACAAACCTCCGATCGCTCTTTCACCGGTAATAACCGCTGCGGCATTTGCCTCTGTATCGTTTTTAGTAAAAACCGCCAGGCATACAATGCATATTGCAAATAATACCTTTAAGCTGCCCTTTATACTCATAAAAATCTAAACTCCCGAATAGACTAAATTGTCGGTTTTAACCAACTAAAGGGCATTATACTTCATAATTACATATTTGTCAAGAAATTGTTACATAAAAATTACATAACTGATAATATTACCATGCTTTTGTAGAATATATTTGTAAATAAATGTTAGAAACAGCTGATATTTTTCAGTTTGTATAGTCCCAGTCAACGGATGAATGTTCATTCGCTTTATCTCTTGTAAACAGCTCAAATACAGCCTCATTAACATCCTTATGGTTAAAGAGAATATCATAAACCTTCGAAACTATAGGCATTTCAACCTCGTATTTCTCAGAAAGAGCTTTTGCTGCTTTTGCACAGAAAACTCCTTCAACAACCTGCTGAACTTTTTCCATAGCAGCTTCAACGCTCATTCCCTGACCGATAAGATATCCCGCATTCCAGTTCCTGGAATGATGCGAGGTGGCCGTAACAAAAAGATCTCCGACACCTGAAAGACCGCACAGTGTCTCAATATTGGCTCCCATCTTTTTTCCGAGCCTACTTATCTCAGCTATTCCTCTTGTCATAAGTGCAGCCTTTGTATTGTCTCCGTATCCCAGACCGTCTGACATACCTGCCGCAAGTGCTATAACATTCTTTAATGAACCGCCCAGTTCCACACCTATAACATCATCACTGGTATATACCCGGAAGGTCTTTGTCATAAAAATATCCTGGATTCTCTTTGCTGCTTCTTCCGATGTGGAAGCAACTACAACCGTTGTAGGGATAAGGCGGCTTACTTCTTCGGCGTGGCTCGGTCCGCTTAAGACCGCGAGGGTAGCTCCCGAGATTTCTTCTCCAATTATCTCAAGAATAGTCTTCAGGGACTTTTCTTCAATGCCCTTTGCAACATTTACTATCATCTGATCTTTTCTTATGTATGGCGCAACAAGTTTTGCCGTATTCCTTACATACGGAGAGGCAACCGCAAAAACAATAAGTTCCGGATCACTTTCGTTTACTGCATATTTCTCATCGAGTGTAAGTTCTACCGAATCCGGAAGGACAGCCCCCGGAAGATTTTTTATATTTTTTCTGTCTGCTTCAAGAGCTTCGATTTCACTCGGTATCTTAGACCAAAGTACTACTTTAATGCCTTTATTGGCTAAAAGAATTGTAAGTGCAGTACCCCATGTACCGCTTCCTAAAACTGTGACTGACATTATTCCGTTACCGATTATACCGGTTTCCTCCTAATAATATTTTATTACTTTTAAGCTTCTTTATTTTGTTTTTTCTGTCCTATCTTATTTTCTGTCCCGTTCATAAGCCTTACAATATTCTGACGATGCTGGAAGAATGCCATCGCTGTATATACACAGGATATCGCCACTATGGCTCCGTAATACGGTTCCTCCGTAAACCTTATCGCATTCCATATGGGGAACAGCGTAAGAACTGCAAGAGATCCTACGGAAACATACTTTGTTGTAAGCACTATTATCGCAAAAAGCGGGATTCCGAACGGTAATATAAGCGGATCTATGGCAACAAATACTCCGGCTGTTACAGCTATACCTTTGCCGCCGTGAAACTTCAGCCAAACCGGGAAATTATGTCCCAATACACACCCGAAACCGCAGATAAGTTCCAGCAGTTTAATATATTCTACGTCACTGTAGATGACATATCTTATAAGCAAAATTATGAGAAATGCTTTTAAGAAATCACCTAAAAATGTAATTATTCCGGCTTTCTTTCCCAAAGTTCTGAAAGCGTTCGTAGTTCCGGCATTGCCGCTTCCCATTTCACGGATATCAACATGATTTATTAATCCTATAACATACCCGGTGGAAAAGCTTCCGACAATATACCCCAGAACTAAACAAATAATAATCTGAAGTGCCATTTTAATTCTCCTTGAAAATCATGATTTCTCATTTCTCTCTCTGATAAAAAATTTGATAGATGTACCGGAAAATCCGAATGCTTCACGTATTTTATTTTCAATATATCTTTGATAAGAGAAATGGAATAATTCCTTATCATTGCAGAATATTACAAATGTAGGCGGTTTTATTCCTGTTTGGGTAATATAATAAAGTTTAAGTCTCTTACCCTTATCTGTAGGGGGCTGCTGAAGTGCAACCGCCTCGGACATAATCTCGTTAAGAACGCCGGTTTTTACCCTCAGGCTCTGATTTTCAAGAACCACATCTATCGACTCGAAAAGCTTTGTAACACGCTGACCGGTTAGTGCTGAAATAAATAGGATTTCTGCATAAGGAATAAAAGAAAGTATCTGAACTATCTTATCCCTGTATCTGTACATTGTTTTATCATCTTTTTCGATAGCATCCCATTTGTTAACAGCGATGATGATCCCTCTTCCGCGTTCATGTGCTATTCCGATAATCTTTGCATCCTGTTCGGTAACTCCTTCAACTGCATCGATCATAAGGATAACCACATCCGATTTCTCTACAGCTGAAACTGTTCTTATTATGGAATATCTTTCAAGATCTTCTTTTATCTTGCTTTTACGGCGCAGACCCGCAGTATCGACAAATATATAGTTTTTACCTTCATATTGTATCTCAGTATCTATTGCATCCCTGGTTGTTCCGGCAATATCTGAAACAATACAGCGTTCCTCGCCTGCCAAACGGTTGATAAGAGATGATTTACCTGAATTCGGACGTCCGACAATAGCGATCCTTGGACGTTCATCCTCTTCCTCCTCATCAGCCCCTTCGGGGAAATGTTTTATCACTTCATCAAGAAGTTCCCCGAATCCGAGTTTTCCTGAAGACGCTATAGGAAAAGGCTCGCCTATACCAAGATTATAAAACTCATATACATCAGCCTGAAGCTGCTTAAAATCATCCACCTTATTTACAGCAAGCACAACAGGCTTTTGAGATCTGCGGAGCATATCAGCTACGCTGTAATCGGAATCTACAAGTCCCTGACGAACATCTACCAAAAATATTATGACATCTGCGGTTTCTATGGCTATCTCTGCCTGTTCGCGCATGGATTTTAAAAGAATATCATCGGTTTTAGGTTCTATACCGCCTGTATCCACAAGTGTAAAACTGTAATTAAGCCAGGTTGCGTCTGCATATATCCTGTCACGGGTAACTCCCGGATAGTCCTTTACTATCGCTATCTGCTCTCCTGCCAAAGCATTGAACAGTGTGGACTTTCCGACATTAGGACGCCCAACTATGGCTACTATGGGTTTACTCATTTATTTCCTCCGTACTATATCTCTTTCAACTTATCTCATACTTATTCAGTTCATTAGAATAATAATCCCGCTCATAATCCTTCATAAATGAACCTACAAACGCCGACCCACTCGATTTTACTATACGAACTTTCTTTTGTAAAGCATTTTCGAAATTTTCCAGTGTCATGTCGTCCAAGAATATATCCTCACCGCTTTTTAATGTACTGCACGGTAACAGTATCATTGAATCAAGTGCATTTTCATCTTCATTCTCATTCTTAAATATTTCTCTTAACTGTCTTAAAATATCCTGTCCCGTAAGAAGCCCTGTTACATCTATATCATGTCCGAAAAAATCATTAATGATTTTATGGACATGTATATGTTTAAGACCGAATTCCTCTTGGAGCCTACCTGCAAGCATATTTATTGTAGAATATGCTGCATACCCCGTAACAACGTGAAAAACAGTGTCCGTTAAAAATCTGTTTGGATCATTATCGTAACTGTCCCCATTCTCCTGGTCTTCCATCTCTTCTTTTATATATGCGATCTCATCTTCTACTTCATCTATCATAGACCTGAGCATACCTACACCGTTTTCTATCTGAGGAAAGCCTTCATATTCCTCAATAGGCGGAATCGGTCTTCCGGCTCTTAAGTACCATTCATCCGATGCATATACTATTCTAGTACCGTATTTTTCAAGAAAATATTTCTGTTTTCTTTCTATCTGATCAAGAACAGCCTTTGCATCATCGGGAGTAAACGGAGACAGTTCGCACAAACCTTCACGAAACTTCGTAAGTCCCACGGGAACAATTGACATACTCTTAAAAGAAGGCAGATACTGCTCAATATCACTCATGGTCCTTTCAAGTTCTTCACCGTCGTTATATCCTTTGCATAAAACAACCTGTCCGTTGATTTCTAGACCTGCGTCACAAAAAGTCTTTATATGTCTTAAAGCATCTCCCGCAAAACGATTGTGCAGCATTTTACACCTTAATTCGGGATTTGTCGTGTGGATTGAAACATTAATGGGAGAAAGCTTATAATAACATATTCTTTCAACATCCTTGTCACTCATATTTGTAAGAGTCACATAATTTCCCTGAAGAAATGAAAGTCGTGCATCATCATCCTTAAAATATAAAGTTTCCCTCATGCCTTTCGGAAGCTGGTCGATAAAACAGAATATGCATTTATTATGACATGATCTGTAATCATCCATCATTCCTGATTCAAACTCCAGTCCCAGATCTTCGTCATAATCCTTTTCTATCTCAAATTCCCATAATTCTCCTGTTTCATGGCTTATAACACCAAGAACAAGATACTCATCATTTTGAAGGAAACGATAATCAAATATATCTTCAATCTTTTTCCCGTTTATGCTTACAACTATATCGCCCGGAACCAGTTCAAGTTCCTCGCCTATAGACCACGGCTGAACACTTGCTATAACATGTCCGTTATCTTTTTTTCTGTTTTCTTTTTTTCCTTTATCTGTTTTTCTTTCCATTTAAACTTTTCTCTTTTTAAAAAAATTTAAGCCATGAAAATAAATCCTATGTTTACTCCTCTGTTATCTCCGTGAAATCTGTGTGAAAAAAGCATATCCGGATGGCATTTTGTACAATATCCGCTTATCTCGATATTTTTTGGATCCACCCCTGCATTGATCAGATTTATCCGGTTAGCCTCCCAAAGATTAAGATAATATTTATCCCGGTCCTCATTTTCTTTGCCTGCCGGCCGAACCACGTTATCAGCATTTCCGTTATTTCCTGAATATTTCTCTATGAACGGTACTGCAACATCCGCACTTACTTCATAGCATTCCATACAGATGGACGGTCCTATTACCGCTTTAATATCTTCTACATCAGACCCAAATTCAGATTTCATTCTTTTTATTGTAGAACAAACAATATCATTTATTGTTCCCTTCCACCCGGCATGGCTAGCGGCAATTATCTTTTTGTTTATATCAACCATGAATACCGGAACACAATCGGCGCCCATGCAATATAAAACCACATTTTTTTCTGCAGTTATCTGTCCGTCTATCTCCTCTGTACATCCCGGTTTAAAAACTCCGCATCCGCATTCATCCTTACCTACAACTCTTACATTCGTAGTATGACATTGATGTGGCATAACTATCTGTTCTGGCAGGAATCCGGCTGATTTTGAAAAACGTCTGATGTTTTCATGAACATCATCAGGATTATCACCTCTTGAAAAGCTCATATTCATTGTCGAACAGCAGCCTTTGCTAACTCCTCCGAGCCTTGTAGAAAAACCACATCTCAGCCATTCAATATCCTTTAGGCTATTAAATGCAAGAAATGGTACAGTCTCTTCATTTATGATCACTGTATGATCATTTAATTCTCTTCGATTCACACTCATAATCTTGCCTGTCTTCTCATATCACTGCTTCAAAAGCATTCTTTATCACAGATATTTTGCCTCCAAGTATTGAAACAACATCAAACCTGCAGGGATAATCCTCAGGAAACCCATGTTTTGCCATATAAAACAAAGCACTTCTGGTAATTCTTTTGGCTTTTCTATAATCTACAGCTTCCTCAGGAAAACCTTTCTCGGAATTTTCTCTGAATTTCACCTCGATAAAACAAAGGTATCCGTCGTTTTCCGCTATAATATCTATTTCACCGGATTTACAGTAAAAATTTTTTTCAATAATCCTGTATCCGTTTTTTTCAAGATGCATTTCTGCTTCATGTTCATTATAAAAACCAATCTGTCGTTTATTCATTTATATCAGTCAATATCCATCTTCTTCTTTATTGCATCAACTCTGTCAACAAACATAAGTACTTCTACAACCGCTTCGTATAATTCCGGAGGTATATAATCTCCAAAATCCAGTCTTGACAAAGTTTCTGCAAGCTTAGAATCATGATGCAAAGGTACATTTGATTTTTTTGCTTCATTTATGATTTTTTCAGCGAGATATCCTTTTCCCGTAGCAATAATCTTCGGAGCCTGGTCACCCGGTTCAAAGCCCAGTGCTACTGCCGTTTTTACCTTTTTAACCATTCGAAATCCCTTTCCTTATTCTTATGCCGGAATCATACTTTTAACTTTATCAGATATGTATAAAAGTTCTCCTGTGAATCGGAGTCATTCCAAGTTTTCTTATTGCCTCCATATGCGCAGCGGTTCCATAGCCCTTATTGCTTGCAAAGTCGTAACCCGGATATACTTTATCCATTTCAACCATAAGCCTGTCTCTTGTCACCTTTGCAATAATACTGGCTGCAGCTATTGAAATACTTTTTTCATCTCCTTTTATTATAGCAACCTGTTTTACGTCAATATCCGGAATATGTTCGGCATCAACCAGCAGCAGGTCAGGAATAAAAGCTTTACCTGTCTTAGGATTCTTAAGATCAGCAATGGCTTTTCTCATAGCGCTGTGAGTAGCCCTTTTAATATTAATTTCATCTATTACTTCGTTGTTTTCCGATCCCAATCCTATGGCAACAGCTTTCTCCATAATAACATCATACAGTTCTTCTCGTTTCTTTTCAGACAGTTTTTTGGAATCATTAAGATATAATATTTCTTCGTCTTTTGGAAGTATAACTGCTGCTGCAACCACCGGACCTGCAAAAGGACCTCGTCCTACCTCATCGATTCCGCATATATAATTATACTCTGAATACTTATATTCGAATTCCTTCATTCCCTCTATACGGGCTCTTTCAGCTTCAAGTTTTGCAAGTCTCTTTATTTCTGCTTCTTCTTTTTTTGTCATTTTTATCTCCGAATGTCAAGTTTGGTCAATAAAGTATTTCTTTTTCTTTTAAGCCTTCTGTTTAAAAGAAATTTAGTTTAAAAATGTCTGGATATTACGGATTTTCAAGAGTTATCCTGCCCAATTTCAGACTTCTGAAATCATCTATCAGGAGTTTGGATGTTTTCAATAGATCCACACTTGCCCCTTTTTTTAAACATCCTCTTATCTTGCCGATCTTTTCGAGTATTTCTACAGGATCTGAGCTGTCTTCTATAAGCTCCTTTATCTCATCTCCTTCATCGCCGCTTTTACTCCCGTATCTTTCGTTAAGGACTCCCGGATACTGTTCTTTAAGAATTTTTATCAATTCGTATGCCATATCTTCAGGATACAGTATGTCATCGTTAATAGAACCGATAAATGCAATATGTAACCCGGTCTGTCTGTCTTCAAACTTCGGCCACAGTATTCCTGGTGTATCCAGTAATTCTACATCCTTACTTAATCTGATCCATTGTTTTCCGACAGTAACTCCCGGTTTGTTTCCTGTCTTAGTTACTGCTTTCCCTGCGTAAGAATTGATAAATGTTGATTTCCCGGAATTCGGTATTCCTGCTATCATGGCTCTTAAGGGTCTGTTAAGAATTCTTTTTTTTCTGTCCCTCTCTATCTTTTCGGCACAGGCTTTCTTTATTATCTCTGATGTTGCTTTAACCCCGGTTCCATTTTTTGAATTAACCGCATTGACATAGAAACCTTTTTCCTCATAGTATTTCTTCCAGATTTCCGTCTTTTTGGGATCTGCCATATCAGCCTTATTCAGCAGCAATATTCTTGATTTTCCTTTTGCCATATCGTCGATATCCGGATTTTTACTGCTGTATGGAATTCTGGCATCAAGTATCTCTATAACAACATCAATCAGTTTGATATTATCCTGCATCATCCTTTTGGCTTTGGCCATATGCCCGGGATACCAGTTGATATTTGTGTTATCATAGCCCTTTACATTATCTGTTTTTGACATAATTAACTACCCTTTTTATTCTTCATTTAGGATTTTAAGTTCTTTTTCAACACCTTTAAGATGTTCCCTGCATACAGCTGCCAGCTTTGTGCCTTCGGTATAAAGCTTTATAGATTCACTTAAAGGAATATCCTTATCTGAAAGTTTATCGTTTATTTCCTCAAGATGGTTTAATGCGTCATCAATATTAAAATCAGCGTTTTCAGTAATTTCTGTATTACTCATTTTTTCTCCTATTCATCAATCCTGTTTATCTCAGTTATTTCTGCTTTCAAAAGACCATTATGGATTCTTATATCGATTTTGTCCCCGATACCGGCCATTTCTATATCAGACAGCGGTCTGTCTTCTTTGGTTATGTATCCGAAACCGTTTATAAGTTTTGCTGAGGGTGATAATCCGTTCATTTTTGTCAGCAATACTTCAAACCTGTGAACTCTTAATTCAAATGCCTGTCGGATATTATTCTTCATACTTTGAAGAAGCTGATCCGGGATATCTTTCTTAGCTTCAAAAAGACTTTTGAAATTGAGTCCGATCATTTTCTGAAGAGATTCCAGTCTGTCACTCTTTTCTTTAAAAATCCTTTCAGGATTCTTTTGCATTATTCTGGCATTTACATTTTCAAGCTGCAGTCTCTTTTCGTTTAATCTGCTCAGCATATTGTCACTAATGCTTTTTACCAAATATCCAAGCCTTTTTACATCAACCATTACATCAGGGATAGTCTCTTCCGCTGCTTCCGACGGTGTTGCGCACCTTTTATCTGCAACATAATCAATAAGCGTCCAGTGACCCTCATGGCCCACGGCAGAAACTATGGGAGTTACTGCTTCAAATACGGCTCTGGCGATTTTTTCATCATTGTAAGCCATAAGTTCTTCATCCGATCCGCCGCCGCGTCCAATGATGATGGAATCCATCCCCAGGGCATCAAGTTCCTTAATACCTTTAGTAATGGTGCTTACAGCATTTATCCCCTGAACATTAACATGATAAAGAACAAGCTGAACATACGGATTCCTTTTTTTTGCAACTTTACAGATATCTTTTATCGCCTGTCCGCTTTTTGATGTAAGTATACCTACAGTCTCCGGATGCTTCGGAATCTCCTTTTTATGAATTTCATCAAAAAGCCCTTCATTCTGCAGCTTTGCTTTCAGCTTCATCAAAGCCAGATTAGCTTTTCCGTCACCTATATTTTCTATGTTACTGACGATAAGCTGTGCCTTTCCGCCTTCTTTATAATATTCAAGGTTTCCGGCTATGGCCACCTGCTGTCCCTTCTCAAGTTTAAATTTTAAAACCGATAAAGCAGTACCTTCCCACAGAACGCATGGTAGTAGGGCATTCTCGTCTTTTATTGCGAAATAATAATGTTTTCCTCTGTGACCGTCAAAATTGGTAATCTCACCCTTTACCAGGATGTTTCTGAACTCATTTGTAGCATAAACGATTTCTGATATCATATCGTTCACTTCAGATACCGTTTTATATTTTGCATAATGGTCATCGGCATCAAATATCACTTCATCGGCTTTTCCGTTTTCGGATATTTTTTTTACTCCCGAAGTCTTTTCTGAAATGTCAATGCCTGTTTTTGTTTTTTCCGATACTGTATACCATCGTTTTAATCCCTCAGGAAGAACTTCTCCGTCATAATACCAGTATTTGCCGGCCGCAAACCATTTTGCACCGAATGCTTTTGCTTTTTCTTTATCTTCAAATGAAACGTTCAGTCTATAAAACGCCATTATCTGCTCCTTATCCGATCAGTCACTCTTAAGGTTCATCCTGCTGATAATTCCGAAACTGTTTGTTCTGATCCATGCTTTCCCTATTATCTCGCTTCTTGTGACATTTCCCATAGAAGTAAAACGGCTGTCCTCGCTGCTGTTTCTGTTATCACCTAATACGAAAAACTCATCGTCATCTAAGACAATAGGACTTGCAGCAAGGCCTGAAACCTTCATTTCTTCTACATTTATCGGTTCCTCAATTTTTTCTCCGTTTATATAGACAAAACCGTCTTTTATCTGTACTTTTTCTCCGGGTAAGCCTATAACACGTCTTATTCCATAGTAGCTGTGTTCCGACCCGCTTTTTTCAAACACTATCACATCAAACCTTTCAGGATCGCTGTTCCTGTAACTCATTCTGTTGATCAGTATCTTATCTCCGTCAGAAAGCGTTGTCTTCATAGAATTGCCGGTCATATTTGTTTTTTCAACGCAATATTTTGTTATTGCCCATGCAGCAACGACAGCTCCGGCGAGGATGATCAGCCAGAAAATCACCTTTAAGGTGATCTTTAGGATTTTTATTCCCCTTTCTTTATGATCGTAATCAAGATCATAGTTAAAATCAAAATTCAAAAATCTATCCTCCGGACAAATTACAATTTTTCAATATTCTTTAATCAAATTTCACTTTAAACCCACAAAGCAAGTAAAAAGTTACTCAAAAATTCCCAAATAACATTATATACCAAGCTTTACAGAATATCAATTAAAAAAAGATAATAAAAAATTATAAAAAAGTATTTCGTTTTTTGGGAATATGTGTTATAATTATACAAAATAATGTTATTTGAAGGTATAATAATTGCAGGAGGGTTTATTTTATGACTTTTGAAGAACTGGTAAAATATGCCAGAGACAATGAATGTTCCGACATTCATATTACCGTTGGTACGAATCTTGCTATAAGAAGATTCGGTACTCTTATGATTCTTGACGATGTTCCCACCGCTGATCAGTCCAGAGAGATGATTTTCTCCATTCTTGATGAAGAACAGCGTAAATATGTCAGCAGCGGCAAGGATCTGGATGTCGGTGTCATGCTTCCCGGCGGAAACCGTATCCGTGCAAACATTTATCACCAGAGAAACAATCTGGCAGCCAGCATACGTCTTTTCCAGAATAAGATTCCTACATTTGAGGAGCTTGGTCTTCCTTATGCTGTTAAGGATCTTGCAAACACTCCCCGTGGACTTATTCTTGTTACAGGACCTACCGGTAGCGGTAAATCTACCACACTGGCTTCCATCGTTGAATATATAAATTCAACTACCGCCCGTCATATCATGACCATTGAGGATCCTATCGAGTATGTTTATCCTCATAATAAAGCTATGATCCATCAGCGTGAAGTTGGTAAGGATGTTGAGACCTTCTACGGTGCTCTTCGTTCAGCTCTTCGTGAAGACCCCGATATCATCCTCGTTGGTGAAATGCGTGACTTCGAGACCATATCTGCAGCTATCACCGCAGCAGAAACCGGCCACCTTGTTCTTTCAACACTGCATACAACCTCAGCATCACAGACGGTTGAACGTATCATTGATGCCTGCCCTCTTGAAGGTCAGAATCAGATCCGTGCACAGTTTGCAAACGTTATCAGAGGTATTTTCACACAGCAGCTTCTTCCCAGAGCTGACGGTACCGGTCGTGTACTTGCTACGGAAGTTCTTGTTGCTACAACAGGTATTGCAAACCTTATCCGTGAATCAAAGACCATTCAGATTCCTAGTATGATCCAGTCAGGTAAATCACTCGGTATGCATACCATGAATGATGATCTTGCAAACCTTGTTCATTACGGTATCGTAACCAGAACTGAAGCATTAAAGGTTTCTTCGGATCCTGCTACTCTTCAGAAGATGATCGTTAATATTATGTAATTTCTAAAGGAAACGCTGAAGGTGTTTTCTCGATAACATAAAATATGGAGCCATATATTATCCTTATCCATAAAATGATTTAGGATATTATAGGGCTCCTTTTTTCAATTCATTTAGAAGCAATTCTTTTTTTAATCCCTTGCCTTTTTTAAAAAATGATTAAGCTTTTCAAGCTTTTCTTTCATTACCTTCCTGCCTATCTGATAAACACGCTCAAGCTCTTCCGGATCCCTTATGATCCCGCTTATATTAAGTGCTTCCGGCGGCTGTATTACGAAAGCGTTTCCGGCCTCTTCCTGTCTGGAAACATATAACGTCTCAGCATTATATTTTATATGTCGGTCTGCAACTGCTCCGACAAAATTGGGATACTTCCTGTATTTAAATTTTATAAGCTTCATATGTTTGTTTTTTTCTTTAACAAACCCTTTGGGCTGCGTTAATATTACTACGTTCTTGTTATATCCGAGTTTTTCAAAACCTCTTAACGGAATAGAATCTGCTATTCCTCCGTCCAAAAGTTTTGTCCCGTCAACCTCTACGATTTTTGAAACTAACGGCATGGATGCCGAAGCCCTAATAAGATCAACATCTTCATCATCTCCGTTATCCAGCCTGTAATATACTTCGCATCCTTTTTCTACATCTGTTGCAACAATGTAAAACTCCATAGGATTGTTTTTAAATGCTTCCCTGTCAAACACATCAAGTTCATCCGGAATTGTCTTGTAACAAAACTTGGTACCGAATATATTTCCCGACTTTATAAAGTTGCCTATACCGGCAAATCTTTTGTCTTTACAGTATTTTTTATTATATCGGATAGCTCTTCCGGGCTGTCTTGATTTATAATTACATCCAAAAGCAGCTCCGGCCGAAACGCCTATCGCACCGTCAAACTCTATTCCGTTTTCCATCATTACATCTGTAACCCCGGCTGTAAACATCCCACGCATGGAACCGCCTTCCATTACAAGTCCGATTTTATTTTTTCCCATCTCTGTTCTCCGGATATATATATCTATGTTTATTATTTCATGAGCTTATCGCACACTTCGAGAGCCTGCTCTCTCAGTGTCCGTTCACTCAGTCCTCAGTTTGCAAGCAAGCTTGCACTGAGGACTTTCGTTTATCGCACAAAAACAGCGCAGATGCAAAATTGCACCTGCGCCAAAGCGTACTCGGTATCTGATTAACGGATAACTTCCTTAACCTTAGCAGCCTTACCTGTTCTCTGACGAAGGTAGTTAAGCTTTGCACGTCTAACCTTACCATGTCTTACAACTTCAATCTTTACAACAATGGGTGAATGTAAAGGCCAAGTTTTCTCTACGCCTACGCCGTTAGAAATCTTTCTGACGGTGAAGTTTTCTCTAGCACCGCCGTTCTGTCTCTTTGTTACTACGCCCTCGAAGACCTGCTGTCTCTCACGATTTCCTTCTTTTACGAGTGCATGAACCTTAACGGTATCGCCAACTCTGAATTCAGTAATCTCGCTTTTAAGCTGAGCATCTTCAATTTTCTTAATAATATCGTTCATCTTGAACCTCCTGATATTTTGATGTTCTTACTACTTTGTATTAAAAACGGATGAACCGTACCCATTGAAATTCAGACTCAGTACAGCGGAACACCAATACTCACAAATAATATTTATAACATAAACATAAAATAAATGCAAGCATTTTTTTTATTTTTTTTCGCTTAAGAATTTTTTATCATTTTTATCCAGTTCAACCTTCTCCATTAGATCGGGTCTTCGTTCCATAGTTCGCAACAAAGACTGTTCTCTTCTCCATTGCTTTATGTTTGCATGATGCCCGGAAAGTAATACCTCCGGCACTCTCTTCCCCATGAACTCTTCCGGTCTTGTATATTGAGGATATTCAAGTGTATTTCCTTCAAAACTTTCATCACTTGCGGAATCATCGTTATTTAATACGCCCGGTACCAAACGTGCCACTGCATCCATAATACAGATTGCAGGTAACTCTCCACCTGTAAGGACAAAGTCTCCTAAAGAAATATAATCATCAACCTCCATCTCCAGGACTCTTTCATCTATTCCTTCATAATGTCCGCATAAAAATATAAGATTTTCTTCTTGTGAGAGTTCCTTAGCTATCTCTTGGTTAAAAGTTCTTCCTATAGGAGACAGATAGATAAGCTTACTTCTTTTTTTATTTTTCGATATGATTACTTCGCCTTCGATATCTGTATTTTCTTCTAAAAGCGCTCGTGCAGCTTCACAGGCTTTATACACAGGTTCTGCCTGCATCACCATTCCTGCTCCTCCACCGTATGGATAATCATCTACTCTGTTATGCTTGTTGCAGGCATAATCCCTAATATCTATAACATCAAGTTTTATCAGCTCTTTTTCTATGGCTCGCCCCATGATACTTGTGTTCATAGCTGACTCAACCATGTCCTTAAACAAAGTCAGTACTACAAAATTCATTTGTCATAATCCTCTGCCGTTATATGCTTATATACATAATATAAGTAATCTCGTCAATGTCACTTCGAAAACACCTTTGGCGTTTCTTCGATTACAAATCAATGCTCCGCATCTTCAATTTAGTTATCTTATAACCCCGGTAATAAATGAACCTTAATTGTCTTTTTCTCAAGATCAGTCTCAAGTATGCAGTCTCTTATAGCAGGGATGAGAAGTTCTTTTCCATCAGTTTTTTCCACAACATAAACATCATTCGCGGCTGATGTCAATATATCCGTTAAAACTCCTATTTTACTGCCGTCTTCATCTATTATATCAAGTCCTATAAGATCACAGATGAAATATTCATCCTCACCTAAAGGTACTGCATCCTCCCTGTCGATTAAAAGGTCACAGTTTCTGTATTTTTCCATTTCATTTCTGTCATCTTTTTCTTTAAACTTAAGTATTACCATATTCTTAAAAAATTTAACATTCTCTATTTCACACTCGATAATCGTTTTGCGATAATCTATATAAACTTTTTTCAGAACAAGAAATCTCTTTGCATCATCGGTAGTCGGAAACACATTTACTTCCCCATGAACTCCATGAGGTGAAGTTATTACTCCGACTCTTAATCTGTCCTCTCCCATTATCGTCTCCGTATGATTCTTTTTGTTTGAAAAATCCTTCCGAAAATTCCGATGTCAATTTAGTCAAATAATCAACCATAGTGACAACAGGAATATCCGGAAGGATTCAAGTACAAGGATAAATCCCATCAAACGATATCTACAACAACTTTTCGGTCATCCTTAGCAGCAGCGGCAGCACGTACCACTGTACGTATGGACTTTGCGATACGACCTTGTTTTCCAATGACCTTTCCCATATCCTCTTGAGCAACCTTTAACTCAACAGTGATCTGTTCAGCTGTTTCGGTTTCAGTAACCTCTACCTGCTCAGGATGATCAACCAGTGATGTAGCAATAATTCTTACTAGTTCCTTCATTGCCTGACCACCTCACTATTATTTTACGATTCCGGCCTTCTTAAAAAGCTTTCCTACGATATCGGTAGGCTGCGCGCCATTGCTTAACCACTTCTTAGCCTCATCCTCATCAATCTTGAAAGAAGCAGGCTCCTGGTTAGGATCGTATGTTCCGAGTTCAGCTATAAATCTACCGTCTCTGGGTGATCTCTCATCTGCAACGATGATTCTGTAAAAAGGATTCTTCTTAGCACCCATCCTTCTTAATCTGATCTTAACTGCCATTTATACTCACCTCCTTAAATTATTTTTATATCTCAAACCTGACGAAGTCTGTAATTTGTAAATGCCGCCAAATAATTAACGAATGTTTCGCAATGCAAAGCAAATCCCGACAAAATCCTCAGATTTAAAAACAAATATCAGTAAATCTCTGTTTAGAAGAGCTTACCCTTTCCGAAAGGTAATCTGAAACCTTTCTTTCCGCCCTTCATGACGCCCGAAAACTGCTTCATAACCTTCTTTGTCTCATTAAACTGTTTAATGAAGCGGTTTACATCAGCTATATCAACACCGGATCCTTTAGCTATACGGTTCTTTCTTGAAACATTCAGCAGATCGGGATTGGCTCTTTCAGCTTTAGTCATGGAACCTATAATGGTTTCAGCCTGTTTCAAAGCAGCTTCGCCGCCGCTCATATCTGCATCCTTAACGTTACCCGCGCTCATACCCATGCTGGGCAGCATCTCCATGATCTTTGATAAACCGCCCATTTTTTTCATGGAAGCTATCTGATCAAGATAATCATTAAAATCAAATTCTGCTTTTCTGAGTTTCTTTTCAAGTTCCTTTGTCTTCTCCTCATCAAACTGAGCTTCCGCTTTATCTATAAGAGTAAGGATGTCACCCATTCCAAGAATTCTGGATGCCATTCTGTCCGGATAAAACTGTTCAACATCTGTCAGTTTCTCTCCTGTACCTATATAAAGTATAGGCTTGCCGGTAACATGTTTGATAGAAAGAGCTGCACCGCCTCTTGTATCACCGTCCAGCTTTGTAAGGATAACTCCGGTAATCTCAAGCTTCGAGTTAAATGTTTCGGCAACATTTACCGCATCCTGACCGGTCATCGCATCAACTGTCAGAACGGTATGATCGATATTAACCTCATTTTTAACAGTGATCAGTTCTTCCATCATCTGCTCATCAATGTGAAGACGACCGGCAGTATCTATGATCACTACATTCTCGTTATTACTCTTAGCATGTTCAAGCGCAGCTTTAACAATGCTCACGGGAGCATGAGATGTTCCCATTTCAAAGAAGTCTACTCCAACTTTCCCGGCATTTATCCTTAATTGGTCTATAGCAGCTGGTCTGTAAATATCACAGGCAACAAGCAAAGGCTGTCTGCCTTTTGATTTAAACTTTCCGGCAAGCTTGGCTGCCATGGTAGTTTTACCTGCTCCCTGAAGACCGCACATCATTATCGTGGTTATCTCATTACCGGGTTTAAGTTCTATTTCAGTGGTCTCACTGCCCATAAGAGCGGTAAGTTCTTCGTTAACAATCTTAATAACCATCTGACCGGGTGTCAGTGAATTAAGAACATCCTGTCCAATGGCACGTTCTGTGACGGAATTGATAAAGCTTTTAACCACTTTGAAGCTTACATCCGCTTCCAGAAGAGCCATTTTAACTTCACGCATGGCAGTCTTAACATCCGCTTCAGACAGTCTGCCCTTGCCCCTCAGATTTCTAAAGACATTTTGAAGTTTTTCGCTTAATGATTCAAAAGCCATCTTTTTTCCCTTCTATATTTCCGATATGATACCAGATAAAATATCATTTATTTCACTGTCAACAGATTTTTCAATTACCTTTTCGAGTTTATCCGTTAATTTGTCCATTTTCTTTAAAAAGCCAAGCTTTTCTTCTGCTTCTTCAAGTTCTTTGGAACAGCGCTTAACAATATCCCTTACTCCCTGACGGCTTATACCGACCTGATCGGCAATCTCTGCCAGCGAATAATTATCAAGAACATAACTTTCAAAAATATCTTTTTTGCGCTCATTCAATAACGGTCCGTAAACATCATAAAGTCTTGTCAGCTTTACTATTTCCTTAAGTCTGTCATCGGTTTTGTCTGAATCCATCGAATCACTCTTTCCGCTATATGTGTAAAGTTATTTTCTTTACACCTGGGAAAGTATAATATATAACAGGCTTTTTGTCAACAACTTTTTTATTTTTTTATATGTTTTATCAGATTTTTTAACTTTTACAAATTATTACTTGATTTTTATCTGTATTTTTTTTCGGGATGCTTTTTATAATACTCCTGTTTATCCTGATACATTCGGGCATCTGCAATCCCCATGCATTTTCGTATATCTATATCTTTATCTTCATAACACCAGCCGATTGCAAAACTTATTTCACTGTCAGCGTCACAGATTTTCCTTAACTGCTTTATCCTGTCCTTAATAGTTTCTTCAGAACATTCGGTGCATAATATCAAAAATTCGTCGCCGCCTGCGCGATATATATCATCATCAACAAATATCTGCTGCAGCATAGCGGAACATTTTTTAAGCAGCCTGTCCCCAACCTCATGGCCGTTATGATCATTTGTTTCTTTTAATCCGTTCAGGTCTGCAAATATAACTCCAAGCCTTGTCGGTTGGATCTCGGTAGGATCATCGAATTCCGCAACCCTGTTATTCATAGCATTTCTGTTCTTTGTTCCGGTCAAAAGATCAATAGTACTAAGCATTTCCAGTCTTTTTACCAGCTGATAATTTGCTATTCTTGAAGCTATAAAGTATGTAACAAGTTCCAGAACACCCTTGATCAAAATTGTATTATCAACATTAAAGTTTGAAGCCCAGATATATCCGACCAGCTTGTTATCATATTTTAAAGGGAACAGCACAAGTGTTTCTACTGTATTTCTTTTAAGAGCTTCAAACCATATAGGATTTCTTTCCTTTATTATCTGCATATCCTGTTCATTTTTTTATGATCAGTCCCGTACTCCCCTGCAGAGTTCTTCCCCAAGATTCAACTGTTGTATAGAAACTCTTGTTCATGCTTTCTCTTGTACGCTTCGCATTATATTCCGGCCGCAGGGAATCAGCAAGTACAAGAGACTCTCTTGCCTCTTCATCTACCAGTATTACACAGCATCGTCTCGCTCCACACAGTGTTCTTACATCTTTAACCACTTCATCCAGACATTCTTTAAAGTCCTTTGCATCATGAAGCTTTATACATGATGCAAGTACAGAAGAAGAAACTTCAGGAGAAACATCCGTTCTGGTCCTTGTATCAACTCCGGGAGTCACATTATATGAGTAAAGACAGTATCCTGTCCCCTCATTTTCTGAACTCAGCGGCAAAAGATACATCTCCAGCCATAAATGCATCTCATAAAGTTCAACATATGTATGAAGCTGTTGATGGAGTATCGCACTCCTGTAACAATAATCTTCAAAATTCAAATTTTTCGGGAAACACATTTCATAAGGAACATCTTCAGTATATGGATGTCCCGTAACCTTTTCTATCTCTTCGGCATGTAATCTGTTTCCAGCTTTAACACGGATATTCCCATATTTTCCATCCGAATAATTATCTACGGAAATAATACATGTTCTGCAAGTATAAATGCTAAAATAAAAATGTACAAAAATTATCAAATAAAAATGTACAAGTTGTAGGTAACAGATATAATACAGGTATTACATTCCGGAGGTGATACCTGTGTTGATAAACATTAACACGCCAGTTAGTCTTTCAATAG
>JAFXXN010000003.1 GCA_017542245.1 Lachnospiraceae bacterium | reverse complement strand
GGTTTATTTTATGGCATTAGTTACAACGACCGAAATGTTCAAGAAGGCTTATAATGGCGGATATGCTATTGGTGCTTTCAACGTAAACAACATGGAGATTGTCCAGGGTATTACAGAGGCAGCCGGCGAGTTAAAGAGCCCGGTTATCCTTCAGGTTTCAAAGGGTGCGCGTGCATACGCTAACCATACTTATCTTGTTAAACTTGTAGAAGCAGCTGTAGCTGAGAATCCTGATATCCCGATCGCTCTTCACCTTGATCATGGTGATACATTTGAGCTTTGCAAGAGCTGTATCGATGGTGGATTTACATCAGTTATGATCGATGCTTCTTCTAAGCCATATGAGGAGAACGTTGCATTAACCAAGCAGGTAGTTGAGTACGCTCATGCTCATGGTGTAGTAGTTGAGGCAGAACTTGGTACTTTAGCAGGTATCGAGGATGAAGTAGTAGTTGAGGCTGGTCACGAGAGCTATACACGTCCTGAGGAAGTTGAGGATTTCGTTTCTAAGACAGGATGTGATTCACTTGCTATCGCTATCGGTACATCTCATGGTGCATACAAGTTCACAGCTGCTCAGTGTACAAGAAATGCTGACGGCGTACTTGTTCCCCCTCCCCTTCGTTTCGACGTACTTGAGGAGTGCATCAAGAGACTTCCCGGCTTCCCTATCGTTCTTCATGGTTCATCTTCAGTTCCTCAGGAATTCGTTAAGATGGTTAACCAGTACGGCGGAAGCATGCCCGATGCAGTAGGTATCCCGGAGGAGCAGTTACGTAAGGCAGCTCAGCTTGCTGTATGTAAGATCAATATCGATTCCGATATCCGTCTTGCTATGACAGGTACTATCAGAAAGTATTTCGCTGAGAATCCTTCACACTTCGATCCTCGTCAGTACTTAAAGCCCGCTCGTCAGGCTGTTAAGGAAATGGTTGCTCATAAGATCAAGAACGTTCTTGGATCTGATGGCAAGGCTTGAGAAAAAGTATAAAGATGGTTCATTGCATTTTCAATAAACTTTTTGTATAATGGAAATTGTACAAAAGATTAGTGTTGTTTTATGTATGGACAGCAGCACAGAAAGGAAAATGATTATGGATAACAACAATAATTATCGTGATTTTGAGAAGCTCGGCGGTAACGCTAATTTAGAGCAGCAGATGTCTCAGGCTCAGAATGATGCCCGTTTTGCTTACCAGCAGGATTTTAACGGATATAACAACAATGGTAACGGAATGAACGGTACTTATAGGGCCGGAGGAACTACAGGCGGCATACAGGGAGCATTCGGTGAGGCGCTGGAGGTTATGCAGCAGAAAGTTGTGGCTCAGTCCTTTATCTTTATGCTTGCAGCACTGGGAATTACCGCAATAGGTGCAATGGTGGCTTCCGATGTATTGCTTGAATGGTTTATACAGAACCCGGCGAATCTGATTATTCTTTTAGTAGCTGAAATAGCAGTAGTTATTATTTCAAACATTGCACTAAAGAAAAATAATGTAGTGCTTTCAGCCAGTCTTATGACGATATATTCGTTTATAAATGGTGCTACTATCGGTATCGTTTGTATGGGCTATGTAGATACTTCAGTTACTAAGGTATTTATTATTACCGCAGTTATGTTCGGAGTTACCGCATTTTACGGTCTTGTAAGCAAGAAGGATCTTTCTTCTGTAGGCAGCATCTGTATCATGGGTCTTATCGGACTTATACTTGTTGGTGTAGTGAATATTTTCCTTAAGAGTGAGGGATTGGATTATCTTACATCTTTCATCGGTGTTGCTGTATTTGTAGGCCTTACAGCTTATGATACACAGAAGATTAAAGATCATACAGCTTGTGCTGACAGCACCAATACTACCGCTCTTGCATTACGCGGAGCATTTGAGCTTTATCTTGATTTCATAAATCTTTTCTTATATCTTTTAAGACTTTTCGGAAAGAGAAGATAATAATGAATTATTTACCGGCTGCCCGCAAGGGGGCCGGTTTTTTTGTGCGATAAGCGAACGCCCTCAGTGCAAGTTTACTTGCAAACTGAGGGCTGAGTGAACGGTCATCGAGAAAGCAATGCTTTCGAGATGACCAATCGAATCGAGTAGGAGTCAGCCTACTCGATTGCGATAAGCGAATGTCATAAGTGCAAGCCTGCTTTCGAAATGACCGGCCGGATTGAGTAGGAGTCTGCCCGCTCGAAAAAAATTGTATACATATTGGGGAAAATATAGTATAATTAAATGTATTGGGAGGTATAATACATATGAGAGCTACAGGTGTGCTGCTTCCGATAGCGAGCCTGCCTACAAAGTACGGAATTGGCGGTTTTTCGAAGGAAGCATATGATTTTGTTGACTGGCTTAAGGCAGCCGGAGTTGATTACTGGCAGATTCTTCCGTTGGGACCTACAGGTTACGGCGATTCTCCTTATCAGAGTATTTCAACATTTGCCGGCAATCCTTATTTTATCGATCTGGAGACTTTGACAGAAGAAGGTTTGCTGACCGAAGAAGAGTGTAAGGCAGCAGATTGCGGAAAAGATCCTAAATATATAGATTATGGAGCAATATATAATACAAGGCTTCCTCTGCTTAAAAAGGCATATAAGAGGAGCAAGCATAAAAAGCTGAAGAAATATCAGGAATTTTGTGAGAAAAATGCTTACTGGCTTGAAGACTATGCTCTCTTTGTTTCCATAAAGAATTCTAAGAACGGAGAATGCTGGATTTCCTGGGATAAGGATATCAGGACAAGGACTCCTGAAGCTCTTAAAAAATACAAAGAAAAATTTGCGGAAGAGATAGACTTTTATAAGTTTAACCAGTTTAAGTTCATGGAACAGTGGACTAAACTGAAGAAATATGCAAATGATAACGGAATAAAAATCATAGGCGATATTCCTATTTATGTTGCACTTGACAGTTCTGATGCATGGGGAAACACTAATTTATTTGAATTTGACAAGAACTGTAAACCTAAATCGGTTGCGGGATGTCCTCCCGATGCTTTCGCTGCTACGGGTCAGCTTTGGGGCAATCCGTTATATAACTGGAAAGTTCATAAGGAGTCAGGCTTTAGCTGGTGGCTGTCAAGAATAAGTCATTGTTATGAGCTCTATGATGTTATAAGAGTTGATCATTTCCGAGGATTTGATGAATATTACAGCATTCCGGCAAAAGACAAGACTGCAGAGAACGGTAAGTGGAAGAAAGGTCCCGGAATCGAACTGTTCAATACCATTAAGAAGAAACTTGGAGAAAAGGATATAATCGCGGAAGATCTGGGATTCCTTACGCCTTCGGTAATGAAACTTCTTAAGGATTCGGGATTCCCGGGGATGAAAGTTCTTCAGTTTGCTTTTGATCCTCATACGCCAAGCATTTACCTTCCTCATAAACATATTGAAAACAGTGTTGTTTATACAGGAACTCACGATAACGATACGACAAGGGGATGGTTTAAGAGTTTAGGGCAAGAGGATAAAAAATATATCGGAGAGTATCTAGGGTGTGGTGAAATAAAAGAAGAGGAAATTTCATGGATCTTTATCCGTGCAGCTTTAAGAAGCGTTTCGAAGCTTGCGGTAATTCCGATGCAGGATATTCTGGATCTGGGTTCCGAGGCAAGGCTTAATGCTCCGTCGACATTTGGAGAGAACTGGAAGTGGAGGCTTCAAAAAGGCCAGGCAAGCCCTAAAATTGCTGAGAAACTTGCCCGCTGCAACTGGATGTACGAGAGACATATTTACTAATACTAAATACATATTATTTTTAACATCCTGCCGTATATTCTTTTGGATAAACGGCAGGTTTTTTTAATTGTTTTAGAAAAAAAGGTTGACAAAAGAAAGAAATGATGATAATATCACTTTATCACTTTAAAGCACAACGCTTTAAAGCAATAAAGCCAAGCTGTCATAATTTAATATATTATGATAGCAGAATGTAACATTATTGATAAAAGGAAGGTATTTCATCATGGATATGGCAGTAAAAATCATTATTCTTGTTGTATTTTTTGCAGTTATGATCCTTGTTGGCGTGAGAGCAAAGAAAAAAGTCACCGGTGTAAATGACTTCGTTCTTGGAGGAAGAAAAATAGGTCCCTGGATGGCTGCATTTTCTTTCGGAACATCATACTTTTCAGCCGTTATCTTTGTCGGTTATGCAGGACAGTTCGGCTGGAAATTCGGTGTGGCATCCACATGGATAGGTATCGGAAATGCACTTATAGGCTCCATGCTAGCATGGGTAATCTTAGGAAGAAGAACAAGGGTTATGACGAACCACCTTTCTTCATCTACCATGCCTGATTTCTTCGGAAAGAGATATGACAGTAAGGCTTTAAAGATTGCTGCATCGGCTATTGCATTTGTTTTCCTTATTCCTTATACCGCTTCCGTTTATAACGGACTTTCAAAACTGTTTGCACTGGCTTTTGATATCCCTTATGCTGCAGTTGTAATAGGTATGGCGGTTCTTACAGGTGTTTATGTAATCCTCGGCGGATATATGGCGTCAAGTATGAACGACTTTATCCAGGGAATGATAATGCTGGTCGGTATCATCGCCGTTATAGCTAGTGTACTTTTAAATCAGGGTGGTTTTAACGATGCTCTTGTAAAATTATCAAATGTTGCTCCGGATGCAGGAATGGCTAATCAGCCGGGTGTTTTCGCATCCTTCTTCGGACCCGATCCTTCCGGACTTTTGAGTGTTGTTATCCTTACATCACTCGGAACATGGGGACTTCCTCAGATGGTACAGAAATTCTATGCTATAAAGGATGAAAAGGCAATTAAGACCGGAACAATAGTTTCTACTTTCTTTGCTATCGTTATCGGCGGCGGTTCATATTTTATGGGCGGTTTCGGAAGACTTTTCGGAACGGCAGAGGATTTTACAAATGCTGCAGGAAAGATGGAGTATGATGGTATAATACCTCAAATGCTTTCAGATTCGTTAACACCCATCCTTATCGGTGTGGTAGTAGTGCTGGTTCTTTCTGCTTCAATGTCAACTCTTTCGGCACTTGTTCTTACTTCAAGTTCAACACTTACTCTTGATCTTATAAAAGATAATTTTATAAAAAATATGGATCAGAAGAAACAGATGCTTGTTATGAGACTGATGATAGTATTCTTTGTAGCTATTTCTGTTATCATAGCACTTGATCCTCCTACAGCTATTGCACAGCTCATGGGTATTTCCTGGGGAGCACTTGCAGGAGCCTTCTTAGCACCTTTCCTTTACGGCCTTTACTGGAAGAAGGTTACCAAGCCTGCGGTTTGGGCAAGTTTCTTAACAGGTGTCGGCATTACTGTAGCTAGTCTGTTCATCGAATCTCTTTCACCCATTGTTGCCGGTGCTTTGGCAATGATCGCAGGACTTATCGTGGTACCTATTGTTTCACTTGTAACAAAGAATTCTCAGAAAGATAAGAATCGTGTAGAAAACATTTTTGAGTGTTACAATGTAAACATTACAGTAAAGAAGTCAAAACAGCTTTCATCTGATTGATTTAAAAACTAAGATATAATCTAACAAAACTAAAGATATCCCCCACCTCTTAGTGAAGTGGTATGCTACCCGTCAAGAGGACAGTGAAAAATTAAAAAAATTTTCGTACCGCCAGTTGTATATGCAGCCGGCGGTATTATTATGCCACCAAATAGTACTGTTTATGATACTCGGACGGTGTCATCACGTTCAGATTCCTCTGAATCCGACCTGTGTTATAGTAAACGATGTAGTTTTCTACAGCGGAGACCAGGGCTTTCCGGGAAGTAAAACGTCTGCCATAGTACATCTCGCGCTTTAGGATGCCCCAGAAGCCCTCCATTGGCCCATTGTCAATGCAGTGGGCAACTCGGGACATGCTCTGTTTCATGTGGTGTTTCTTTAACTTCGTGCAGAACTGCTTACTTGTATATTGAAATCCTCTGTCACTATGAAACAGAGGATGAGAATCCGGCTCAATTGCCACAGCAGCGTCAAAGGTGTTCATAACCAACGGATTATCATTGTGATCTCCAATCATGTAGGATACAATTCTGCGGTCATAAAGATCCAGAATGGCACTTAGATATACCTTGTGAACCTCGATTCCGATGTAATACTTGAATTCTGTCACATCGGTAAGCCATTTTTCGTTTGGAGCATCAGCATGAAAATCTCGATTCAGATAATTCTTTGCGATATGCGACGGATCATTGCTACTCCTGGTACAGCTCTTGGGCTTCCATTTGATCGTAGACTGGATATGTTCTTTACGGCAAATCCGCAGTATTCGTTTATCATTAACATCAATATCGTGGTGTCTGTCCAATTCATCTCTAATCCTGCGATATCCCATATCCGGATGGTCTTCATGAATAGACCTAACCTTTTCTGCAATCTCCTTATTTCGCTTTTCGCTGTAGCTGACAGGATTTTTCAGCCAACGGTAATAAGCTCCCCGTGATAAATGCAGGTGCTCGCAAAGGCATTGTACAGGGTAATGCTTTTCCCCTGATAGTTCTTTGATCGCCTGATATTTATACAGATGCCGAGTCAGAGATAGCGATCCTTCATCTCTAACTCCCTGACTTTTTTTAACAGATCATTCTCCATCTGAAGATCACGGTTTCTTCGCTCCAGTTCAGCAATCTTATCCCGAAGTTCTTCCTCCGGAGTTCTGGCGGGTTGTGAACCGGTACGTCGTCCGCGCCGATCTTCTAGGCCTGCTGCCCCCATATTCTCATAGCTTAATACCCAGTTGCGTACCTGCTGATAAGAACAGTTATACTTCAGTGCCATTGCTCCATAGTTCTTGTTATTGGCAAGACAGTCCTGTACGATTGCAATACGTTCTTCAGGTGTTGTTTGTCTGGCTTTCCTCATGTAGCTACCTCCTCCGCTTCCGCGAGATTTAATATCTCCATGAGTATTATACACCTTTATCCAGGACCTGAGCAGTTTTTCTGAACGAATTTTAAAACGTTCTGCAATTTCTCTTAACGATCCTTCTCCACTCAGATAAGCAGTAACAGCCGCCAACATAAGTTCTGATGAATAGCTTTTATTGTGTTTTTGATTCAATAGCCCATAAGGACCCTCATTACGGTAAATCCTTACCCAAGCTCCAAATGACTTTCTGCTTGCTAAACCAGCCATTCGAGTGGCCTCATTCATTCCTATTTCATTTCGCAAATATCGTTCTACCAGTTTTACTTTTAATACTGGATCAAACTTACTTTTTCTGGACATAGAAATACCCCCAAGTAGTATTTTTGTATTTCAGTGTCCTACTTGAGGGTATCATATCATAGAGAATGTGGGGAATATCTTCGTTTCAGGCGGGGTTCAAGCCCCGACTGAAATGAGATGCGAAGCATCGGTTTGTTATCGAGAAAACGCAGAAGGTGTTATAAAAAAATCTGTTGACAAATAATTAAAAATATGTTTTAATGATTTAAACCGTTGAAGAAGAAAAGTAGTTTTCGTGAGTGCTTTTCAGAGAGCCGCAGATGGTGGGATTGCGGTAAGAATAACGATTATGAATGGTCTTCGGAGGGCGAACGGAAACAGGGCAACTTGGAGTATGGGAGACGCAGTAGACTCTGCGTGAATGAGTCATCATATGATGGTATGTTTTCGTACCGGTGTATGAGTGAGTGGGTGTATTTACACCAAGCCGGGTGGCACCGCAGGTTAATATGATTTACCTGTCCCAGCAGTAACTTACTGTTGGGACTTTCTTTTTTGGGAAAGTCCCGTTGTCACATCAATCTATTTACAGGAGGACAAGAAAATGTCAAAAACAGAAGTACCTTACAAAATTTATTTAACAGAAGACGAGATGCCCAAGGCTTGGTACAATTTGAGAGCAGATATGAAGAATAAGCCCGCACCTCTTATGAATCCGGGAACACATAAGCCTTTGAGCGCTGAGGAGCTTACTCCCATTTTCTGTGAGGAGCTTGTAAAGCAGGAGCTTGATGATACCACTCCTTTCATTGAGATTCCGGATGAGATCAGAAACTTTTATAAGATGTACAGACCTTCACCTTTAGTACGTGCTTACTGCTTAGAGGAGAAGCTCCAGACACCTGCTAAGATTTATTACAAATTCGAAGGAAATAATACCAGCGGCAGCCATAAGCTTAATTCAGCCATAGCTCAGGCTTATTATGCAAAGAAGCAGGGCTTAAAGGGTGTTACCACCGAGACCGGTGCAGGTCAGTGGGGTACAGCTCTTTCAATGGCTTGCGCATATTTAGGACTTGACTGCAAGGTATTTATGGTTAAGGTTTCTTACGAGCAGAAGCCTTTCAGACGCGAAGTTATGAGAACATACGGTGCAAGCGTAGTTCCTTCACCTTCTGAGACAACAGATGTAGGAAAGAAGATACTGGCTGAGCATCCCGGAACCACCGGTTCACTTGGCTGTGCAATCTCAGAGGCAGTTGAAGTAGCTGTTAAGAATCCCGGATACAGATATGTATTGGGTTCTGTACTTAATCAGGTACTTCTTCATCAGTCGGTTATCGGCCTTGAAGCAAAGACAGCTCTTGACAAGTATGGCATTAAACCTGATATCATCATCGGCTGTGCCGGCGGCGGATCTAACCTTGGCGGACTTATCGCTCCTTTCATGGGTGAGAAGCTTAGAGGTGAGGCTGATTACAGAATTATCGCTGTTGAGCCTGCTTCATGCCCGAGCTTCACTCGTGGTACATTTGCATATGATTTCTGTGATACGGGTATGATCTGTCCTTTAGCTAAGATGTATACACTTGGAAGCAGCTTCATTCCTTCAGCTAACCATGCAGGCGGACTTAGATTCCATGGCATGAGCACAACCCTTTCACAGCTTTACCATGATGGATTTATGGAGGCTACAAGCGTAGAACAGACCTCTGTATTTGAGGCTGCCGAACAGTTTGCAAGGATTGAAGGTATCCTTCCTGCTCCCGAGAGCTCACACGCTATCCGCGTAGCTATTGATGAGGCATTAAAGTGCAAAGAGACCGGCGAGGAGAAGACCATCGTATTCGGTCTTACAGGTACAGGTTACTTTGATCTGGTTGCTTACCAGAAGTACAATGACGGCGAGATGGGTGACTACATTCCTACCGATGAAGAGATTGCAGCATCCGTAGCTAAGCTTCCGAAGATTGAGGAATAATAAACTTGATAAGTTTTATATTATGGGACTGCCTTTTAAAAATGGCAGTCCTGTTTTTGTGCGATAAGCGAATGCCAACAATGGAAGCTTGCTTGCAAACGCTGAAAGCGTGTTTGAGGTGACATTGACTAAAATTGACAACAAATCCTTGCATAATGCAATGTTTTTCTTGAAAAAAAATGATATTTAGAGTAAAATAGAAAAAAATATGTGTATGGGGTAGGGCGTATGATGAACAGAAAAAGGAAGTCCTTAAAAAAGGTTTTGCTTACTCAGATTATTGCTTTTGTAACAGTGATAATTATCATAATAACTATCTTAAATGTAGTAATACAGACGATGAAGATCAAACGGCTTACGGAACAGATTCTTGCCAGAGAATCGATATCGTATGCAAATGAAATATACAGTTGGTGGAGCGGTATAGAGGAGAGAGTCCGCAGGACAGCGGAGGTTTACCAGAACATTCCTGAAATGTCAGACGAAGAAACTCTTTCTATGTTGCTTAAACTTACAGAAGAGGATCCGGATTCTCAGGACATCTATATCGGGGACGGAAATACCGGAGTATTTCTTGACGGATCGGGATGGACACCTGATCCCGGTTTTGTTTTCCTTGAAAGAGGCTGGTATACGGGAGCCCTTGAGAAAAATGGAGAACTTAATACTTCTGAACCTTATGTAGATGCAGCAACGGGGAAGACCTGTCTTGCCTGTTCGGTTAAAATTGGAGATAAAAAGGTTTTGAGCAGTGATGTTGTGTTTGACAAAGTTGCTGCAAGAATATCGGATTTTAAGTCAAGTTCGGGGGACGCAGTATATTACTTCATTAATAAAGATACTAAGGATGTTCTGGTCAGCTCAAACCCTGATTCAGTGGGACAGAAGCTTGGAGAAAGCGCTGACGGTATTCTTATGGGATTGAATAAAGTATTTGATTCTATGGATACTACTAATTCTATCGAAGCTGAAAAAGTTATGACAACATCTTCTCCTGCAGGAAAAATGATGTATGTTGCTACTGATATACCTAAGACCACATGGGTTGTAGTAAGTGCGGTGCCTTATTCACATGTCAGCAGCAGTGTGAGAAACACTATTATTTCTACCTCAGGTATTGCGTTAATGCTGTTAGCTGTTTTGGCTATACTTTTATTTGTGATCATAACCAGATTCCTTAATCCGGTATCTAAGGTTACGAAGGGTATTACAGATATTAGTAAGGGCAATTTTAAAGTAAGCATTCGTCCCGAAGGCAATAATGAGATAACAACTTTGGGAGAGAGCCTCAACGGCTATATAGATAATACAAGGGAGATGTTACTGGGACTGGCGAATATTTCAAATGACATGAATACCAGTGCCGGTGAGTGTTATAATATTTCAAACAGCCTGTTTTCTTCCAATAAAAAGCAGGGTGAATCTATAAATAAGCTTAATTCGACGCTTTCAGCCATGAATATAAAGATCGATGAGATTGATAACGCTGCGGGTGAACTCGCGGAAACATCAAAATCCCTGGCACAAAATGCAGAAGATGTCAAGAGCCTCTGTGTGGAGACGATGAAGTCATCCAAGAACGGTAAAGATGAGATGGTGAGCATGACCAAAAATGTTAACACATTAAATGCAACCATGAATGAACTTGCAGAAATTATACGCGCTGCAGCAAAATCGGTAGAAGAAATAACAGGTATTACAGAAACTATTAACAATATTTCCGAACAGACAAACCTTCTTTCACTTAATGCGTCTATTGAGGCTGCAAGAGCAGGAGAACAGGGACGCGGTTTTGCTATAGTGGCTACAGAGGTCGGAAATCTGGCAAAACAGTCTTCAGAAGCTACGGAACACATCAGAGAGCTTGTTAAAGAGATAACAGGAAATATTACGGATGTAAATGCAAAAGCAGATAAGTGTATGCAGGATATGAATGAATGCTTGCATGGAGTTGAAAGCACAAACAATTCATTCGACAGTATATATTCAGACCTTATTAAGGCTACGGAAGGAATTATTGAGATTACCGGCGGTATATCAAAGATTAATAATGTTGCAAATGCAAATGCCGCATCTACCAAAGAACAGGTATCAAGAATAAATGAAATACTTGACCTGAGTGATAAAATTGTTTCAGAGAGTAATAGGATCATGTCTGAAACCGGCAGCATAACTAATATTTCGGAGAATCTGAATAAGTATTCTGACAGTATAAAGGCTGATCTGTCTAAGTACAATCTGTAACGTAAATAAAATGTTCATGTAATTTTGGGAGTATTATGTACGGTTTGTTGCAGGAATCACAACTGAATATCATGCTGGCCCTTTCAAGCATATGCGGCAGTATAGCCTGCTTCGTGCTTGTTAATAAAACTCTGTCTAAAAGCAGGAAGACATATCTTATCGTGATAGAGGTAAGTGCTATGATCCTGCTTGCATTTGACAGATTTGCATACATTTACCGCGGGGATGTCAGTTCGGCCGGGTATTATATGGTCAGGATCAGTAATTTCATAGTATTTTTTATGACATTATTCCTCCTTTTTGCATTTAATCTGTATTTAAATGATCTTTTTACCAATGAAGGAGATCTGAAAAACACCCCCGGAATACTAAAACTTATAAATTACCTGTTTATTCTTGGTGAGTTACTGCTGATCATATCACAGTTTACCGGTATATATTATACATTTGATGAATCAAATCATTATCAAAGATCTTCGGCATATATTATAAGCTATATTTTCCCAATGCTGATTTTGGTCTTACAGCTTTTAGTGATTGTTAAGAACAGAAAAAGACTTTCTAAAAAAATATTTATTTCGTTATTCCTTTTTGCATTTGTACCATTGGTTGCATCACTGGTACAGCTTTTTGCTTACGGACTTTCCCTTACAAACATTTCGCTGGTAGGATTGACAATACTTCTTTATGTTTTTGCACTGATGGATATGAATGAGACAGTTGGCCGTGCAAATAAGATAGAGATAGAGTATTTAAAAGATCAGCAAAAGAGTACAAAGCGACTGTTTGAACAGACTGCGACGGCTCTTGTTAATGCAATAGATGCTAAAGATAAGTATACACACGGACATTCTTCAAGGGTGGCTGAATATTCCAGAAAAATAGCCATAATGTGCGGGAAAAGTGAAAAAGAAGTTAATGAGGTTTATTATGCTGCATTACTTCATGATGTAGGAAAAATTGGAATCAAGGATGAGATAATTAATAAGACCGGAAAACTGAATGAAGAAGAGTATGAACAGATAAGGCAGCATCCTGTAATAGGCCGGCAGATACTTTCGGGCATAAGCGAGTTCCAATATTTAAGTATAGGGGCAAATTATCATCATGAAAGATTTGACGGAAGAGGTTATCCTGAAAAGTTAAAGGGCAAGGATATACCTGAGATAGCACGGATAGTTGCCGTTGCGGACGCATATGATGCAATGTCATCCAGGAGAAGTTACAGGGATCCTATACCTCAACAGAAGATAAGAGAGGAATTTGTAAAGGGTTCGGGAACTCAGTTTGATCCTGATTTTGCTAAGATGATGATCCATTTGATCGACCTTGATGCTGAATATGAGATGCAGGAGAAGGAAGAGGTAAAGGAACTTTCAGGAAAGAATGAACTCATCTGCGATGAGTACAGAAGTGAAATATCAGAAGGTATAGTTATGCTTAAGAATATTACGACTATACAGCTGAAAAGTGCACCTCAGAAGACAAATGATCCCGACAAATACATTCCTTCTATAGTTTTATTTGATTCACTGGACGGACGTGTGTACACGGATGAAAAAATGAAGAAGGATATGGTATACTGCGAATACGGTGAGGTCAGATTTGACGGTACCACTGTTCTTGCATCTGCCAGAAAGGTTAAGGTTGAACATAAAGAAAATAAGATCGGTAAGAAACTTCTTTCGGAAGTGGCAAATGCCGGAGACAGGTTAAAAAATAATGAGGTTGAGTATATATTAGAAGGTGTCAAGGTTGAAGACCATGTTCTGATTAGGATAATGAGCCAGAAGCAGACCATAGAGATAACGGTTGCCCTTCCTGACAGTACAAGATACTGCTATTTGGGACTTACAGGAGAATATTGTACCATTTCAGATGTTACGATAGATAAAGCTGAAGAGTTTGTAGAAGATAATTATATTGAGAGGATTGCTGAAGAAATAAGTTATATAAACGGTGATGAGGGCGATGTACCGAACATTCAGGTAAATAATTACCGAACAGCTGCTACTGCGGGTATACCTATCGAAAAGGAAATAACGGTCAAATTCCATACGATGAGCCTTCCGACTTCACGATTGGTATGGCATTGCCCGTATTTGGTTATTTTCAATTCGGATGACGGACTTGTAAATGGAGAGAATTACAGAGAATTTGCGCTTATAAGGCTTGACGGAGAAAATTGGGAGACCGGTGGATTTGCCGAAAATAAGCTGACGATTACAAAAAATGATGATTTTGAAGATTGGGATGCATGGAAAGAATATAATAAAAAGGGTTATGATGTTACAGTAAGTTTTAAGAGAGAAGGCAGGAATGTTATTACCGTTACGGAAAATTTCGGTATACTTATCAGAAATGTTACAACTGTTAACAGTGATATAAAAAACATTTATATTTCGCTTACAGGCGATCAATGTGCTATTACCAATATTCGATTCTTTGGAGTAGAAAATACTTCGGACATTACTAGGGAAAAGGCCGAACGTGTAAAATCGACTGTGGTAAAGGTTCAGGGTAACGGAGCAGGTATGGACTCAGCTCTTGATATGACCGAGAGGCTGGCTGAGGAGAGCGGTCTGTCTCCTAAGCAGATGCTTCACTTAAGGCTCCTTTCAGAGGAATTAATGGGAATGGTCAGAAGTATAGCCGGAAACGTGGAAGCAGAATACTGGCTTGAAACAGAGGGCAGAGATTACGAACTGTACCTGAAATCAGAATTAGTCTTAAGTGATGAAATGAAAACGAAATTTGCTTTGGCTTCATCAGGAAAGACTGAAGTACCTTCAAAGGGCTTTATGAGCAGACTTAGATATTTAATAGCAGAATCAATGTTTTCAAGTGAAAATGCAGAAAGCGTTTCCGAGTGGTCTTTGGAACAGTATAAAAGAGAAGTAAAGAAAAATAAACAGGACAGTGCAGAGGCAATGAACGCTTGGGATGAATTGGAAAAATCGATTATCGTAAACGTTGCGGATGAAGTAAAGGTTAAAATACTGAGGAACAATGTTGAGATAGTTGTTTATAAGAGTCTCAGCTAAGAAGAAAAAGACCAAAGGCTGTTTTGGGTGGCAGAAACTCCGTAATAACTTATAATCTGTATAAGTCTGATAGAGGGACTATGAATGAAAAAACATACTAAATATTTTGCAACATTATTTTTTATAATCTTGATATTTACATTATCCTTATATCTGGGCAATTATACGGTAAATGCATCCGAGGAAGAAAAAAATGAATCTTCGGTGCAGACAGAAGCAAACTACAGTTCGATATATGAGCTCGAAGGTAAAAAAATCGGAGTACAGACAGGAACAACTTTTGATGTACAGGTTTTAGCTGCTCTTCCGAATGCAGAAATCTGCTATTTTACCGCAACTTCCGATTTGATAGCCGCCTTGCAGGCAAATAAGATTGAGGCCTTTGCAGGGGATGAACCTGTTCTGAAACTTATGGCAAATGAGAATCCGGCTCTTTTTGTCCTGCCTGAAAACATTGTGGAATTTGATCTGGGTGCAATTTTTGCCAAGACGGAAAAAGGAGACAGTTTAAGGAAAGAGTTTAATGAGTGGCTAGAACAATATAAAAAAGACGGAAAACTGGAAGAATTAACCAAAATCTGGGTTGAAGGTTCCGAAAATGATAAACAGCTCCGGGATTACGAGTCTTTCCCTGCAGAGAATGGGCAGCTTATTATGGCTACAGAAGGAGCGAATCCTCCGTTTACATATTTTAGGGGAGATAAAATAGTCGGGCTTGAAGTTGCTATAGCGATAGAATTCTGTAATTCTAAGGGATATGGGTTGAAAATCATTAACATGGATTTTGATGCTTTAATACCTTATATTCAGAGCGGAAAAGCAGATTTTTCGATAGCGAGTTTAAGCATTACTGAAGAGCGAAAGGAAAGTGTAAATTTTTCAGACCCTTATTACGTTGCCGGAACAAAGCTGGCTGTACTGAAAAAGGAGAAAAATGAGGCATCTTTCTTTGAACGCATAGCAGACAGTTTTTATAAGACATTTGTTAAGGAAGATCGTTGGAAATTGTTTGTTGAAGGTATTCTTACAACGCTTCTTATCACGATACTGTCTATTATTTTCGGTACTATATTGGGATTTTCGGTGTTCATGGCCTGCAGGAACGGAAACAGGGTGACAAACGGTATTTCGCGTTTTTGTACCTGGATTGTTCAGGGCATGCCGCTAGTGGTTCTCTTGATGGTCTTGTATTACATAATTTTTGCTTCTGTCGCTATAAACGGGAAAATTATTGCGATTATAGCTTTTACCCTTACTTTTGGCTCGGCGGTGTTAGGTATGCTTAAGACAGGAGTAGGTGCTATAGATAAGGGACAGTATGAGGCAGCTTATGCTTTGGGTTACTCAAATACAAGGACATTTTTCCGAATTATATTACCGCAGACACTTCCGATAGTTATGCCATCTTACAAGGCTGAGATAGTCGGACTTATTAAAGCTACGGCTGTTGTAGGTTATGTTGCCGTTCAAGATCTGACTAAGATGGGAGATATCGTAAGAAGCCGTACTTATGAGGCGTTTTTTCCCCTAATAGCTATTACGGTCATTTATTTTGTGATCGAAATACTTATAGGATTTGCAGTCAGTAAATTAGAGATAAATATTAATCCGAAAAGACGTAAACGTGAATCAATTCTAAAAGGGGTAAAGACTGATGATTAAGATAGAGCATTTAAAAAAAGTATATCCTAATACGACTCCCCTGAAGGATGTTAGTGTCACGATAAATGACGGCGATGTTATTTCGGTCATAGGACCCTCGGGAACCGGGAAAAGCACACTTTTAAGATGTATAAATCTTTTAGAAAAGCCTACATCCGGACATATTTTTATTGATGATGATGAGATTACGGATCCGGGATGTGATATAAACAGGATCAGAAGAAAAATGGGGATGGTTTTTCAGTCCTTTAATCTGTTTGGGCATCTGACTGTTATTGAAAATATTATGCTGGCGCCTATGGATATCCTTAAAAAAAGCAAACGGGAGGCCTACGATGAGAGTATCAGGCTTTTAAGGATGGTAGGTCTCTCTGATAAAGCCCTGAACTATCCTGATGAGCTTTCGGGTGGCCAGAAACAGCGTATAGCAATTGCCAGGACGCTGGCGATGGATCCAAAAGTTATTCTTTTTGACGAACCGACCTCAGCTCTTGATCCTACAATGGTCGGTGAAGTTCAGTCTGTTATAAGAGAGCTGGCTCAGACCGGAAAAACCCTCATGATCGTTACACATGAGATGAGTTTCGCAAGAGCCGTATGCAACAGAGTTTTTTTCATGGATGAAGGCGGTATATATGAGGACGGGACGCCTGACCAAATATTTGATAATCCGAAGAAAGAGAATACCAGGCGTTTTGTGAAAAGACTTAAAGTTTTGGAAATGGACATCGAAGACAAGGACTATGACTTTATCAGTATGTCGGCTAATGTTGATCAATATGCGATAAAGAATCAGATCCCTTTTAAACTGATGGAGCATATGAGACTTGTGTTTGAAGAGCTTGTACACGAAATTGTAATTCCATCAGTTTCGGACCCAAAAGTTCATATAACCATAGAGTATTCTGCTCTTGATAATTCCGCTTTGATGATTACAGAGTACAGCGGGAGTGAACAGAATGTATTAAAGAACGGGGATGAAATCTCGCTGAAACTTATAAAAGGGATAACAAAATCTTTAAAGTATGAAAAAATTTCAGACGGAGATTTTATAAACAGGATTACAGTAAGTTTTTAATCTTTAGAATTTATCAGGGAAAAGATATTTATGTGGGAGAAAACCTTATGGGATTTATAGTTACCGAAGATGATAAAAAACTGTTTTATGAAGAGTATGGTGAAGGCGAAAAAATCGTAATATCCGCACAGGTTGGATTTTATCCTAAAGGAATGCAGCAGGAACTTTCCCGAAGGGGATACCATGTTTACTGTCTGACACTTCGCGGTTTTGCCCCGTCATCATATGTTACTGAAGATTATGGGGATGCCTGGTATGATAGATTTGCAGATGATGTTGTCTGTCTTGCGGATTTCCTGAAAGTTGACAGATTTTTCTATATGGGAGCATCCCATGGAGCAGGAGTAGGCTGGCATCTTGTTCTTCGTCATCCTGATAGGGTAAAAGCTTTTGTAGCTGTAGTTCCCGGACCGCATAGTCTGGCAGCAGGAGCTATGTCATACAGACAGATGATGATGCAGGGACTCATCTCTTCACCGCCTCCGTTTAATCCGCCTATAGATAACGACCCGGCAAGAGAAGCAAGACGTAAAGAACGGGAGGAGTGGCTGAGCCGATTACCGGATGCTGATCCAAGGGAGAAAAAGATTGATTACGGAAGACCTCTCATGCGGTTAAAAACAGAAGAAAATCTTTGTGACAGCTTAAAGACGATAAAGACTCCCACTCTGATACTGGGTGGGATTGACGATCCTATAAGTACACCGGAACTGATGATGAGAACTGCGAAATGCCTGCCGCATTGCAAGCTTGTTATTTATTCCAACTGCGGTCATGACATTGATACCGACTTAGTTGAAGAACTAACGGGGGAGACTGAAAGATTTTTAAATCAGACAGAAAAGGATGGAAGATACTATGAAAGTTTTTGATATCTCACAGGAAGTTTTTGGCTGCAAGGTATTTCCGGGAGATCCCAGTCCGGAAAAGAAAACAATTCTTAAGATAAGTGATGGTGCAATGTGCAATCTTACAGCATTTAATATGTGCGCACATAACGGGACACATGTTGACGCACCGTATCATTTTTATGATGATGGAAAAACAATAGACGAAGTAGCTTTAGACAAGTTTGTCGGATATGCTTATGTTGCCGGGCATGAAGGAAATATAAGTGCCGAAGACGCTAAGATAATATTGGAAAAAGCAAGAAAAACCGATATCCGGGCAGCAGAAAGGATACTGGTAAAAGGAAATGCGACCATGACAGCCGAGGCAGCAAAAGTGTTTGTCCAAAATGGTATCAAGCTGTTCGGAAATGAATCTCAGACTGTAGGACCTGAGGACGCTCCGAAAGAGGTACATTTGATAATGCTCGGTGCAGAAATAGTTTTGCTTGAGGGTATAAGGCTGAAGAATATAGAAGAAGGCGCATACATACTTAATGCTGCGCCACTTAATCTTTCAGGATCTGACGGTGCTCCCTGCAGAGCTGTCCTGATGACGGTATAAAACTTTACTAAAATATTTATTGTTAATTGTTTGCAGATTTACCGCTTTTTTTCTTTCTTTCAGGTTTATAAAAATATATGCCTTTTTTTCCATGGCCTTTAACTTTGTAAAGGCTTGTGTCTGCACGTTTGAAAAGAGTTTCGGCGGTAATGCCTTTTTCTCCGAAAGCTACTCCAACGCTTATGGAAATGGTCGGATCATCGTCGGTTTTGTTACTTAAAATTGTATTTATCTTAGCAATCTTTTTTTCTAAAAGAGGGGCAAGAGAAGAATCACTGTGGACCATGATGACAGCCATTTCATCGCCGCCGATCCTGCAGATATAGTCCTGAGCTCTGAAACTTCCGAAAATAGCATCTGCTGTTTTAACTAATATTCTGTCTCCTACATCATGTCCGTAAGTATCGTTTATGGATTTAAATTTATCAAGATCGAAGAGCAGCAGGGCAGAAGTTTCAAGGTCTATATTATTCATGAGAAAATCATATCCTCTTCTGTTGTACAGACCTGTAAGTTTGTCATGTGTAGCTTCATAGGTCAGTTTTTCTTTATTTTGGAGGTTGGTGTGGTGCATAAGATTATAAGTCTTTGCAAGAAAGCGGATTTCATATGCACCTTTGATAGGTATATCCTGTTCTTCTCTTATAAGTTCTACCGAGTGATTTAACGGAATTATTATAAGCCTTGATGTAAGAATGACTATGATCAGCAAAACGGCTATAAGAAGTATTGTTAAAAGATGTTCTATAAAGACCTGCTTATCAAGTGTATCGGTATTTTTAAGCTGTTCGTTATGCATTTCCTCATCAAGGTCTTTAATGCAGCTGTTCATATGGGATGAAATGACATCTTTACGACTGTTGTATTCGTCACCGATCATCAGCATTATAGCCATTTCTTTCATTTGTTTGGGAGTCAGCTCAGTATCCGGTTTTATCAGTTTTACGTTTTGTATTTCTTCCGGATATTCTGTTACATCATACCCATAAGCCAGGATGGTGAGACGTGCGGCATAATACTCCTTTTCCATAAGACTTAAAGATTCCTGCATGGCTGCATTAAGGTCACGGAATGCAGTAGTCTTACTGTGAGTCTTTTCAAGTAATTCCAGGGCTTTATCGCGTCGCTTTGCAACCTTTGCCTCATAAAAATAATTATCCAGGTAAACTCTGTCGCCCGTAGCGACAAAATTTCTCATTTGTTCAGTCAGATAATCGGATGCGGTCTGGAGGTCATAGGAACTCCGCTGCCATTCTATAAGATTTTGTGTGATCGTATGGGTTTCTGCATAAATACTGCTCGTTCGGTTCATGGCAAGAAACAAACCGATAGAAATAAGAGCGGCAGATATCAGCATGATAATATTTAACTTTCGCAGTGAAATGCCTCGTTTTATCATTTGATCCGGTCCTTTTTAATATTTTATCAATAAAATTTATTTTAACACATATTTATAAAAAAATCAATCTGAACGGGTTATATATACTTTTTGCTATATCCAAAAGAAATAAATCACCTTGAATTATAGAGCGGAGTAAATAAAAATGATATTGCTTAATGATTATCTGAAAAACAGATTTGGCTGTAAGGTTTATAAAATTGCTCTGAATGCCGGTTTTACCTGTCCAAACAGAGATGGGAAAATAGATACTCGCGGCTGTATATTTTGTTCTGAGGGAGGCAGCGGAGAATTCGCCGGAGATGTGAAGCAATCTATTAACGAACAGATCAATGAGGGAAAAAAGAAACTGGTTTCCAAAATAACTGACGGAAAATTTATTGCCTATTTTCAGGCATATACAAATACATACGGAGATAGGGAAACATTAAGACGGCTGTATACCGAAGCAATCCGTCACCCGGACATAGTTGCTTTGTCCGTAGCGACCCGGCCGGACTGTCTGCAGCCTTTCGTGCTTGATATTCTGGAAGAATATAACAGTATCAAACCTGTATGGGTTGAATTTGGACTGCAGACAATACATCCTGATACCGCAGATTATATAAGACGTGGATATTCACTTGATGTGTATGACCGAGCTGTAAGCGAACTGAAAAAACGTGGTATCGAAGTGATAACACATGTAATCCTGGGTCTTCCGGGGGAAAACGAAAAAGAAATGAAAGAAACCGTGAGATATGTCTGCGATAGTGGTGTAAACGGCATTAAGCTTCAACTGCTGCATGTTCTGAAAGGAACGGATCTTGAAAAAGAATATCTGGAAGGGAAAATAAAAGTACTTTCAGAAGATGAATATATACATATCCTTAAAGAGTGTGTGAGTATTATCCCTGATAATGTCGTGATACACCGGCTTACGGGAGACGGAGATAAAAAAATCCTTGTAGCACCGCTCTGGAGCGGAGATAAAAAGCATGTTTGGAACCGTATACAAAAAGAAGTGCTGTATTATCTTGGCAATATTTCCTGATATTTAAAAATCGATTGTAAAAGAGTATATTTTTTGCTAAAATACAATAACATTATACTTAAGGGAAAAAATGAATACAGAAAAAAATTTTACTGAAGGAAAAATATTAGGACCACTGATGAAGTTTGCCCTTCCTGTTATGTTTGCAATGTTTTTACAGGCAATGTACGGAGCGGTAGACCTCTTTGTGGTAGGACAATTTGCAACACCCGAAGATGTTTCCGCTGTTTCTACGGGATCACAGATTATGCTTACCCTGGGGAATCTGATAATAAGCCTGGCCATGGGCACTACTATTTATTTTGGTCAGCAGATAGGAATGGGTAATGCTAAGAAGGGTGGAGCCATTATAGGTGCAAGTATAGCCCTTTTTGCATTGATAGGAGTTGCATTATCGGTGCTTATTCCGATATTCGCCGAAGGAATTGCCACAATCATGAAAGCTCCTGAAGATGCTTTCTCGCAGACGATAGACTATATAAGAATATGTGGAGCAGGAATGCTTGCCATAGTTTCATATAACCTGATAGGAGCGATATTCAGGAGTATGGGGGATTCCAAAACTCCGCTTATGACGGTTGCAATTGCCTGCGGTTTCAATATTGCGGGAGACCTTTTACTGATAGCTGTATTTAAACTTGGAGCTATGGGAGCCGCTATAGCGACTGTTTCAGCACAGCTTCTAAGTGTTTTGTTCTCATTGATCATAATCAGAAAGAAGCAGTTCTCATTCGTTTTCTCTATGAAAATGATCAGATTTGACAAAGAAATAATAGGAATGGTATTAAAGCTTGGTTTTCCGATAGCGCTTCAGGATTTTCTGGTAGGAATATCGTTCCTGGTACTTCAGGCGATAGTTAATACCTTGGGAGTCAATGCTTCCGCAGGAGTGGGGCTGGCTCAGAAGGTATGTGGGTTTATTATGCTTGTTCCGGCCTCGTTCATGCAGTCAATTTCAGCTTTTGTAGCTCAGAATATCGGTGCAGGAAAAATGGACAGGGCGCTTAAAGCACTTAAAAGTTCTATTGCGGTATCGTTTATTTTCGGTGTGACAATGTTTGTTTTGGCGTTCTTTAAGGGAGATCTTTTAACGGGACTGTTTGCAAAAGATAGTGATGTAATCATGGCCGGGGCAGAATATTTACAGGCATATGCAATTGATTGTCTTTTTACATGCTTCCTTTTCTGTTTCATAGGATTTTACAATGGACGAGGAAATACTACTTTTGTCATGGTACAGGGCCTTATCGGAGCCTTTGCGGTACGTATTCCTGTCAGCCTTATAATGTGTAACTGGGAACCTGTTTCATTGTTTCATATAGGACTGGCAACTCCTTGTTCCACTATTGTCCAGATATTGCTCTGCTTTGGATTTTATGCTTTTTTGAAACATTCTGGCGGAAAGAATAAAAGTACAGAGATAGCAAAGAAGATTTAACGGGACAGAGAGAAAGGAGCATAAAATATACATGATAGATACAAATGAAGTGATAGATTTTTTTGATCGTCTGGCACCGGGCTGGGATGCCAATATGATCAGAAATGAAGAGGTAATCAACTGTATTCTGGACAATGCCGGTGTTAAAGCTGAAAAAGATATTTTAGATGTTGCATGCGGTACAGGTGTACTGATACCGGATTATTGCAGAAGAAAAGTCAAAAGTATTACTGCAATTGATATATCTCCAAAGATGGTGGAAATAGCAAAATCTAAATTTACGGCATCATCTGTTCTCTGCGAAAAGGAAAATACAGTCATTTCTTTTATATGTGGGGATGTCGAGAATTATGATTTCGGCTGTTTATTTGACTGTATAGTGATATATAATGCATTCCCTCATTTTCCTGATCCTGTAAGATTGATAGACGGATTAACACAAAAGCTTAAGCCGGAAGGAATTTTGACTGTCGCTCACGGTATGAGCCGGGAAAAGATAAATGCACATCATCAGGGTTCAGCATTACATGTTTCAAACGGACTTATGAGTGCTGAAGAGTTAGCGGGGATCATGGCAGAAAGACTTACCGTTACAAAGATTATTTCTGATGAAAATATGTATCAGGTGGTAGGAATGGGAAGATAATCCCATGTGGTGACAAACTATGATATTAAAAGAGTTTTTTGAGATTAATCCTTCTGTAGCAATAGCTTTTTCAGGAGGCGTTGATTCAGCTTTTCTGCTGTATGCTGCGAAGAAATATGCTTTAAAATGCAAAGCATACTATGTGAAAACAGAATTTCAGCCGGAATTTGAGTTCGCCGATGCAAAAAAACTGGCAGAAAGCCTTGGTATAGAAATGAGAGTTATAGAAAAGGAGGTTCTTGCTGACAGCAGGGTAGCTCAAAATCCTGTGGACCGTTGTTATTTTTGTAAAAAGCTTATTTTTTCGGAGATAAGGACAAGAGCAGCTGAAGACGGATTCACGGTTTTGCTCGACGGTACAAATGCTTCTGATGATGCGGATGACCGACCTGGAATGAAAGCTTTGAGTGAGCTTGAAGTACGCTCTCCATTAAGGGAATGCGGACTTACAAAGCCGGAAATAAGAAAACTTTCCCAAGAGGCCGGACTTTTTACGTGGAATAAACCGGCCTATGCATGTCTTGCCACAAGAATACCGCCAAATGAACCGATAAACCGGGAGAAACTTAAGAACATCGAAAAGGCCGAGGATTATTTGTTTTCTAAGGGATATATGGATTTCAGGGTTAGGACTGTGAACGGACATGCCAGGATTGAAGTAGTCGATGATCAGTGGATGAAACTGGCCGAAGAAAGAAATGTAATATATGAGGAATTAAAGGGACTTTTTAAAACTGTATCGTTGAGTCTTAAGACAAGGTAGGTAAAAATGGAGAATGATACAAGACAAATGCTTGAGGCCTTATCTCGTGGTGAGTTAACGGTAGAAGAGGTATTGCTTAAACTTAAGACAAAACCTTTTGAAGACATAGGGTATGCAAAAGTTGATACTCACAGAGCCTTAAGACAAGGTGTGGCAGAAGTGATATTCGGGTCAGGAAAGACTCCGGAACAGATACGCGGAATAGTCAGTACGATGCAAAGAAACGGACAGGAAACTATTTTGATCACCAGACTGTCAAAAGAGAAAGTTTTAGAACTTGAAAAGGATATTACGTTTCGGTATTACGATGAAGCACGCGTAGGTATCATTGGAAAAATTCCAATTCCTACAGGAATCGGTAAGATAGTTGTTGCTACCGGAGGAACAAGCGATATCCCTGTTGCAGAAGAGGCAGCCATAACGGCGGAAGCCTTTGGCAATGAGGTGGAAAGGCTTTATGATGTTGGAGTTGCTGGAATTCACAGGCTGCTTTCAAGATTAGATGTGATAATGAGCGCAAGTGTGATAATTGCAATTGCCGGTATGGAAGGAGCACTGGCCAGTGTGATAGGGGGACTTGCGGATTGTCCTGTAATAGCAGTACCGACAAGTATAGGATACGGAGCGAGTTTTAACGGGCTTTCGGCACTTCTTTCAATGCTTAATTCATGTGCAAGCGGAGTGTCGGTAGTAAATATTGATAACGGTTTTGGGGCAGGGTATCTTGCTCATATGATAAATCATATGGGGAATGGAGAAAAATAATATGAAGAAACTATATATCGATTGCAGTATGGGGGCAGCAGGAGATATGCTTACGGCAGCACTTCTGGAATTATTTCCCGACAGAGAAACCATGGTTAAGAAACTTAATGCTTTAGGTGTTCCGGATGTGGTGTATGAGAATGAAAAATCTGTAAAATGCGGGATTATCGGAACTCATATGCGGGTTTTGGTCAATGGGGAAGAGGAGGAAATCTCTGATGTTCATGAACATGAATACCACCATGAGCACAACCATGATCATGAACACGAACATGACCACCACCATGAGCATGATCATGATCACGACCATGACCATGATCACGATCATAGACATGATAACAACCACGAACATGATCATGATCACCATCACGAGCACCACCATCACCATACTTCTATGCACGATATAGAACATATCGTAAAAGATCATCTTAACGTATCTGAAAAGGTAAAAAACGATATACTTAAAGTTTACGGACTTATTGCTGAAGCGGAAAGTGCTGCACATGGTATGCCTGTAAGTGAAATACATTTCCATGAAGTGGGAAATAAAGATGCCATTGCCGATATAGCTGCAGTATGTTATCTGCTGGAATGTCTTTCAGTGGATGAAATAACAGTTTCACCGATTCATGTTGGTTCAGGTCAGGTTAGATGTGCACACGGTATCCTTCCCGTTCCGGCACCTGCGACAGCATATATACTGAAAGATATTCCTATATATGGAGGCAGCATCAAAGGAGAACTCTGTACTCCGACAGGAGCGGCATTATTGAAAAATTTTGCTTCCGGATTCGGACCGATGCCGATGATGAAAATTATAAACATAGGTTACGGTATGGGAAAGAAAGACTTTGAAGCAGCAAACTGTGTGAGAGTAATGTTGGGGGAGACAGAATCTTACGGAGATGAGATATTTGAGCTGTCCTGTAATGTAGATGATATGACGGGAGAAGAAATCGGATTTGCAACGGAAAGGCTCTTTGAAGCCGGAGCAAGGGATGTATTTACTGTAGCATGCGGTATGAAGAAGAATCGTCCCGGAGTTCTGATAAATATCATATGTGCGGGAACGGAAAAAGAGGAAATCGTTAAGGCAGTATTTAAATATACTACTACTATCGGAATCAGAGAAAGCAGGAAGAACAGATATATACTTGACAGGAAAATAGAGACGGTAAATACAGAATACGGACCGGTCAGATGTAAAATATCATCAGGGTACGGAACGGTACATAAAAAATTTGAATATGACGATCTGGCAGGAATTGCAAAAGAAAGGAATATCAGTATTTCTGATATAAAGATGAGATAATCTGAAATATTTCAACGTTGAAGATTCGGAGCATTATTTGGCTGCAGTGGAAGTGCTGAAGGTGTTTTTTGAGGTGACATTGACGAATTTGTTTATATGGAGAAAGAGAAGGCATTTAGCAGGATGAAAACGGTGAAAATACTTGTTATGGATGCTCAGGGCGGAGGTCTTGGAAAACAGATAGTAAGTTTGGTGAAAAAAAATTACCCGGAAGTGTACATTATGGCTGTAGGTACAAATACTATGGCAACATCGGCAATGCTCAAAGCAGGCGCAGATGAGGCAGCTACGGGTGAAAATGCCGTCAGAGTAGCATCCCGGCATGCCGATGTAATCATGGGTCCTGTCGGGATAGTCATTGCGGATGCCATGCTGGGAGAAATAACACCGGGGATGGCCTGTGCCGTGGCACAAGCGGATGCAAAAAGGATACTTGTTCCGTTTAACAACTGTGATAATTATATCGTGGGAATAAATGAGAATGGTATAGGAAAAATGGTTGATGAAGCCGTGGAACATCTGAAGACTATACTTGACAATGAATAAAAAATATGTAAAAATATTGCAAATGTCGGCTGAAGCCGAATAAAAGGTGCAGAAGCACCTGAACAATATGAGTTTTTTATAGTAACTATCATACAGTATGCCAAGAAGGTATACCATCCCAAGAATGGGAGGGTATGCCTTTTATTTTCTGAAAAATATGGGAGACAGAAGTGTTTTATTAAAAACAAAAAGGAAAAAGCTTGTGGCTGTAACGGTTCTTTTAATACTTGTTATAGTCTTAGGATTTGTATGCCTTTTTGTGGGATCTTCAAACATGTCTCTTAAGGAATGTATTGATGCTCTTTTTGGAAAAGGAAGTTCTGCTGCAGTAAGAATTATCAGAAATATACGTATTCCGAGAGTACTTGCCGCAATAATTGCAGGGGCCGGGCTATCGGTTTCGGGACTTATAATGCAGACAAATCTGAACAATTCTATGGCATCACCGGCAACACTTGGCGTGTCTAATGCCGCGGTATTTGGGGCAAATCTGTCAATAATCGCATTTGCGGGCGGATTTCTTTCGACGGGCAACAATCTTACCAGCTACACTACCGGAGCAAATCCGTACGCCACGTCTTTTATGGCATTTATTTTTTCTACACTGTCGATCTTCCTGGTTCTCGGGCTGTGTCATTTCAGATCTTTCAGACCGGGCGTGGTGGTGCTTGCAGGCATTGCTATAGGTTCGATTTGGACAGCAGCGACTACTATTCTTCAGTTCTATGCAACTGATGTAGGTCTTTCGGCAGCGGTTATCTGGACCTTCGGCGATCTGGGAAGAGCTACATATAAGACAGATCTGATAATGGCTGTGGCAGTGGTTATCGGAATAATATTCTTTATTTTGATGAGCTGGAGATATAATGCACTTCTTTCAGGTGACGCAGCAGCTTCAAGTTTGGGCGTTAACGTAAAAGTCCTGAGATTTACATCGATGCTTTTTGCATCGATAATAACGGCTGTATGCGTTTCGTATCTTGGAATCATTGGTTTTGTTGGGATTATATGTCCGCATGTAGTAAAAAAGATCCTTGGACAGGATCACAGGTTTTCAATACCGGCTTCAGTTTTTGCAGGCAGTATACTGCTTTTGATATCTGATACCCTGTCAAGAAGTATGGGAAACGGATCGGCATTGCCGGTCGGGGCGGTTACATCGCTGCTTGGAGCCCCTTTCTTTCTTATGATAATACTTTTTGGAAGAAGGCAAAGTACAAGATAGCAAAATTGACAGAATGATAAAAATCTAGAAAGGGGAGAAAAATGCTTGAGATTAAAGGATTAAGTTTTAAATATTTTAAACGTGCTCCCCTTGTGCTTGACAACGTAAGCTTCTGTTTAAATAAAGGCGAGATAGGAGTAATCCTTGGGAGAAACGGTTCAGGAAAGACAACGTTGTTTAAGAATATACTGGGGTTTGTGAAACCATCTGATGGAAGTATAACCTTTAATGGGAAAAATCTTCAGGAAAGCAGCAGACAGGAAAGGGCAAGATATATAGGTTATGTTCCTCAGAACGTTGAGTTTGGTTCGTTAAGTGTATTTGATACTGTACTTATGGGACGTATGCCGTATTTCGGATTGAGATCCGGAAAAGAGGACGAAGAAAAGACAATGGCCGTGTTAAGGGAAATGGGCATGGAAGGGCTTGCAGCAAGAAATGTGGAAGAGCTTTCGGGAGGTGAAAGACAAAAGACAGCAATAGCAAGGGCACTTGTACAGGAACCGGAGCTGTTGGTATTTGATGAACCTACCGGGAATCTCGATATAGCAAATGAGCAGCTCATACTAAAAGAGGCAGGAAGAGCTGCTAAGGAAAAAGGGATAGGTATACTTACTTCACTCCATGACATTAATCAGGCACTGTCAATAGGAGAAAAATTTTTCTTTCTGAAGAAGGGAAAACTCTTATATTCGGGAGGAAAAGAGATAGTTTCAAAGGAAGTTATAAAGGAAGTTTTTGATGTGAATGTGGATATCATAGAACATGATGGGAAAACATTCGTGATCAATTGCTGATATTTCCGGCGTGACCGGATCGATTAAGGAGGAAAAATGAAAACAAAAAGATTACTTGCATTTATGTTATCCCTGATGCTTATCATGGGGCTTTGTGCATGCAGCAGCAAAGAGAAGGAAAATAATACCGATCCTACGGCAACCGTAACAGAAGCTCCTGTGACGACAGAATCTGCAAAAGCAGATGGTATTACCGAAGTTCCTGGAACACCTGAAGCTACAGACACTCCGCAGGTTACCGATGCGGAAGCAGAACCTGAACCCGAGACAGAACCTGAGATTACAGAGGCACCTGTTTCAAAGATAACTGTTACCGATATGATCGGAAGAGAAGTTGAGGTTACTCCCGGAAGCTACACAAAAATTGTTTGTATAGGAGCGGGAGCTCTGAGAATGTATACCTACATCGGAAGCGTTGAGCTTCTTTGCGGAGTGGAAGATATTGATAATACTGCGCTTGCCGAGAGACCAAAGATGTTTGACTCTGTAGCCCGTCCTTATGTTATCGCATACGGGGATTCTTTCAGTAAGCTTCCCTCATGTGGTGTCGGCGGTCCGAATGCACAGGCAGCGGAAGCAGAGAAAATCTTATCCTGTAATCCGGATATAGTTATTTCGGAATATGAAGATGTTGAGAAAGAAGATGCTTTACAGGAACAGCTCGGAGTTCCGGTAATAACTCTAAAAGCAGGTCCCGGAGGAGTTTTTGATCCGTCATTTGCGGCTTCTATGGAACTTCTCGGAACGATATTTAAAAATGAAGCTAAAGCAGAACAGCTTGTAAACTTTATAGCCAAGGAACGTGAAGAGATAAATAACAGAACATCGGGTATTGCTGATGAAGATAAGCCCGGAGTCTATATCTGCGGTCTTGGAAACTGGGGAACTACAAATCATCTGATGACAGCTCAGAATTATATACAGTTCAATATTGCAAATGTAAAAAATGTTGTTAATGATCTTGAAAAAGATGGTATTCAGGCTATCGAGGAGGAGAAATTCGTTTCACTCGGTGAAGATATGGACATTATCATCATGGATGCAGCTGCAATTAAGAATATTAAGCCTCTTCTGGTAGAAAATCCTGCACTGTTTAATGATTGTAAGGCCTTTAGAGAAGGCAAGGTTTATCTTGAAATGGCTTACAATGCATACTATACGAACTATGAAATAGCACTTATCAACTGCTGGTTCATAGCAAAAACTGTTTATCCGGATGCTTTTTCCGATATCGATATAAAAGCCAAAACAGACGAAGTTACAAAACTTTTCTTAGGAAAAGAACTTTCAAACGAGATTTACGCAGCTCCATCCAGCTTCGGAGGATACGGACAACTTGACAGTGCAAGCCTGATGAATTAAAATATAACAAAATAGACTAATGGCATTTGTTATAGGAAAGGTTCCGTTAGAATGAAGAAAAGGCTGTTTATTTTGTTGGGGGTTGTGGTAATGTTTGGTTTATTTGGCTGTAAAGGGAAAGAGAAGAATCTGCCAAAGTCGGGAAGCTGCGGTGAAAACATGCAGTGGGAGTATGACAGTTCTAAAAAGATACTTACGATAACAGGAAGCGGGGAAATGGTTACTGAAAACCGCTTTATGTGGAGTGATTATCCGATAAAGGAACTTGTATTATCAGACGGTATCACATCTATTGCAGCAGAAGCATTCTATTCTAACGGTGCACTTACCGGAGAACTGATCCTTCCGGAGAGCCTTCGTGAAATCGGTGAATTTGCATTTTATGGCTGTGAAGGGCTTACCGGAGAACTTAGGCTGCCGGATTCAGTAGAAAAGGTCGGAAATTATGCTTTTATACGATGTAAAGGTTTTTCGGGGATAAAACTTTCACGCTCATTAAAAAATATAGGCGAAGAAACATTTTCGGAAATGGAGGGCTTAAAAGGAAGCCTCGAACTTCCGGATGGTATTGAAAGTATAGGAAAATCTGCATTTTGTGGAGGAAAAAAGCTTACGGGAGACCTTATTATACCCGATTCAGTAAAATCTATCGGGGCATATGCGTTTGCCGAGTGTGGATTTGATGGGAAATTAAAGCTGTCGAAAGGATTAACTTCTATACCTTCCAGCTGTTTTAATCAATGCAAATCCTTTAAGGGTGATATAGAGATATTCCCGGGAGTTACTCATATATGCGGAATGGCTTTCAGGGACTGTGGGTCAGACGGACAGTTGATCCTTCCGGAGGGTCTTAAATGCATAGATGATTATGCATTTGACTATTGCAGTAATCTTACCGGGGATCTGGTAATACCCGACAGTGTTGAATATATCGGCGAAAATGCATTTTACGGGGATAAGGGATTTACAGGGCTGAAACTTCCTTCAGAACTGAAAGCAGTGTGTCAGAAGACATTCAGCGGGTGCAGTAATATGACCGGAATCCTGGTAATACCTGATACAGTTAAGATTATTGGAGACGATGCATTTTCGTATACTGCCTTTACCGGCACATTGAATTTACCAAAATCGCTTACATCCATAGGAAAGTCTTCTTTTAACGGATGTGAAGGGTTTACAGGTCTTTCAGAGTTTACGGATACACTTAAAAATATAAATCAGGATGCTTTTTCGGGATGTAAAGGCATTAAAGGAGATATTATAATTCCTGACAGTGTTTACAGTATCGGCGTGAGGGCATTTTATAAGTGCGAAGAGATAACTTCTGTCACATTCGGAAAAAGCCTGTGCAGTATCGGGAAAAATGCATTTGGAGGATGCAGTTCTTTAAAGAGTGCAAAGTTTACCGGAAACGTTGCCGATTATTACAGAACAGATGAGGATAAACCGAGTTTTCCGGAAGGATGTTCAGTCGATAAACCTTCTTTGGCAACGGATTTACGGTCAGAATGGGAACAGAAGAGTTCTAAATACAGTAATTCCGATATTCATAAAAATCAGGATGGTTTAGAAAAAGATCAGCCGTATTATTGGACGATGGCGCTCAGTAATGGTGATTTTTCCGGGAACGGTGCATTTGCTGATGTAAAGCTGAAATTTGAAGACAACAAACTCTATGTTTACATAAACGACAGGCAGATGTCTGAAAATACCTTTTATGCAGATAAGAATGTTTACGAGGAAGGAAAGCAGGTTGTTATGACCGACGGCTTTTACTGCCGTGACGGTTCTATATCTGATTTAAGTTTTGAAAGCGGATATAAAAATACAAGTATACTCCGCGCAAAACTTTCCTTTGAAGATGGCACATCAGAAGAAGTTGTATTCAGCACAGGTTCAGAGGAGAGGCTTTATATCATAGTAGACAGTGAGACCGGATTGCCGCTATTTACAGAATAATTATGTTACCGAAGAAATGCTAAAGGTGTTTTCAAGGTATTATTGACATAATTCGTAAAAAAATTAATATGAAAAAAACGCTCATAGCCTTGTCCTTAGGTGGAAAAGGCTATGAGCGTTTTTTGGGATTAAGTAAATTAAAGTTCAATCTTGAAAAGGAAATTGGTTCCGGACATCATAGGAACTGAAATTTTTCTGTTACTGTCAAGTTTAAATTCTCTTCCGTACTTTAGTTCCGTAACTTTTGTAACATTCTCTGAAAATTCCAAAGTAACGGTTTCAGTATACGGAAGATCGGAACGAAGAATAAAAGTATTGTTATCATAAGCAAAGAACTGAATCTGAGAGTTAGACAGCAGCTTTACAGGCAGATCTTTTGTAAACAATCCTCTTATTACGTTTAATACTACATCGGGATAATTATACAAATCACCATAATTATCCGGAATGGTAATTATACAGATATGCCCTTTACCATAAGTTGCACGAAGAACGATAGGGAAGTTATTGGCAGTAGCATAACCTCCGGCAAGCTCCCAGATATCATTGGTGCAATAATCAATCTGAGGGATGATAACTGGTTCTTTTCCGGGTACGGAACCCGTAAGATTTATACCGTTATTCTGTGTACCGGCGTATTCTTTGATGATAGCTCTTCTGTCGGTGACTTTTACATTGACAAATTGTCCGAAAGCGTCCCCTATTTTCTTGACAAATCCACTCGTAACAATGCAATCGCCGCCGTTAAGCATAGTATTATGCATTTTTGAAATTATATCTTTATCTGCTGCAGCTCCTTCACTTAAAAATACGGTCTTTGATCCGGAAGGATATTCAAAACATGGTTCGAGAGGAATACCGCACATTCCGAGATAGGAATGGAGATCGTTTTCTCCTCTTGCCCTTCCGGGACGGTATGCGGCAGCACCTGTGGGATTCCCGAGTTTATCGAGGTATTCGTCACATTCTTTAAACATTTCGCCTACAGCCGGTGCCATGAGTCTCCATGGACCCTGCTGCCTTAATGCACCCAGGCAGAAAAGAGTAACTTCCTTTGCTTTACCGAATAAAGTAAGATATCCCTGCTCAAGATATGATGTAAGATTATAAGTGCAGTCAAAAGGATCAAACCAACCGCCTAAATTCCTGCCGGGAGCGGCGGCTTCAAGATAACGCATTACGAAATAGCTTAAGTATTTTGGAAGATGCTGCTGGGAATAGTCGGGATTTCTGGTTTCGGTACCGGTATAGATGGAATCGAAATATTTGGGCTCATTTACAGGGTCATAACCGGTTTCATTATAGTATTCAAACCACTGCGGATATTTTATGATAACGTTCATATCCGGATTTATGCTTTTGGCGGTTTTCATAATGATTTCTTTTGTAAACTCAAGTTTCTGCTCAAGCCTGAATTCGGTCCAGCTTTTGCTGCCTTTCGCTTCTATACATTTCTCGCAGCGGCAGTTTGTAAAATAGAAATCGTCAAGTATAAGTTCATCAAAAGTTTCGGCGCACAGCTCTGTGGCTTTTCTTATTTTTTCGATATCATCTTTATTGCAGTAGCAGAGTGAGGCGAAGCCTTCACCTTGCCCACCGCTGGTAGTAATACCGCCGGAAGTTTTAATCCCCTTTTTATTAAAGAAATCTTTAACTGAAAGCATATGTTCTTTGGAACAGAACTCATTGCTTCTGTAGTATTCAAGATATACCTTGTCCACGTGGACCGGATCCGAAATGTGACTGAACACTTTGTCAAAAGCATCAAAATCCTTGATGTTATTAACATCACTTACCGTACAATAAACGGCTGTAGTAAAATTCTTGTACCCTTCTTTCATTTTTCCCTTCTCCTTAACATTTTTTATGTTTCGCATCAATTTTATTATATAACGTAAAAATAAAAAATAAAAGAGGATGAGGAATGCTTTACAACTTTTTACATCTATAATACAAAATGTTCTGAGGAATGTATTGTAATTAGGTATATAATGTGCTATTATTGTATAAGCAAAAATGATGGGAATACTTGTATTTGACGCCGGTATGGCAAAAGGAGTAAGGCTATGAAGAAATATTTAAAGAATGTTTTAAGTTTCGCAGCAGTTTTGATGGTGGCAGGGATTATTATTGCATTAGCACCTTCGCAGTCATCGTGGGCTAAGACACGAAAGACCTCGGAATCCGCTCCTTCTTCAGGGAATACCTTTGTCTTGTTTAAAGGCATTTTTAAGACAGATGAGAGACAGGCTGCCTTAGACAGGATAAATGAGATCAGGCTTGAAGCATGTAAGGAAGGCGTAAGAAATCCTGCTACTAACCAGCCTCTTAAAGAAAGTGACTATGTTCCTATTAAATGGGCATCGGATCTTGAGATGATCGCTCAGACAAGAGCAGCTGAAGCAGATATTTACTGGGAACATACCCGTCCTAACGGAAAGAGCTGCTTTACTGTTAAGTACAACGGAACTCAGAGCTGGGGAGAAGTTCTTGCATGGAACTATAATGGTAATATGGTTAACGGAGTAAACCAGTGGTATGGTGAAAAAGACGACTGGGTTGCTCAGACAGCAGGAGCAGTAACCGGTCATTATACCAGCATGATTAATCCGAACAATAAGTATGTAGGGCTTGGTGCATTTGTTCTCAGCGGAGAAAGTTATATATGTATCTCAGGAGAGTTTTCATCATATACGGGACTTAAGGAAGACTTTGTAGGTGTAACCGGTGTTTATTATCAGGTTATAGAAATCCCTAACAGCAAGCTTACGGTTTCTTTGGGAGATGCAACAGTCAAAAAAGGTAAGACTAAGAAGCTTTCGCTGAAGATGAAATATGTTAATGAGGATTCCTGGCTTTCAGGAGAGTATATTGTCGGAACTGCATACGGAAAGGTTAAATGGAGTTCTTCTGACAAGAGCAAGGTTACCGTATCAAGCAAAGGCAAGGTAAAAGGAAAGAAAGCAGGAGCAGCAACTATTACAGCAAAAGTCGGAAGTGACTTTACGGCTACATGTTCGGTAACCGTTAGCTGACAATTGTACAGAAAAAGTTTTTTAAAGGTTAAAGATAACAGAGGAATTCCAAATGAAAAAGATTTACTGGCATCTTCCGGGGTTTTGTTATTTCTATAAAATGAATACCAGGCTTATCGGTCTTTTAAGAAAAAATCCCGAGATGTTTTATGATGGATATGATATCGGCAGTGTCTACGGCACGTTTCCCGGAGCCATATGGAATGGTGGGAGAGCTGTTTTCGGGGTCATGTCAAACAGGGATATAAGCCGTGTGCTGGAGACATATAACAGTATGAATGTACCTGTCAGGTTCACTTGGACAAATTCTCTTATTGAAGAGAAGCATTTGAATGATACCTACTGCAATCTGATCATGAAACTGGCTGATAACGGTAGGAACCAGGTACTTGTTAACAGGCAGGTGCTTGAAGATTATTTAAGAGATACTTATAAATCAGTATCGAAAGAAACTTCCGGTAATACTGGCACTGTTCCCAAGGGGGATGATTCGGGATTTGCTTTTATATCTTCTACCACAAAACGGCTTACAGATATTGAAGCAGTAAAAAAAGAACTCTCGGGAGATTATCTTCTTGTTGTTCTTGACTATGATCTTAACTGCGATGAAGAAGTCCTTAAATCTCTTGAACCGTATGCAGACAGGATAGAGATACTGGTAGATGAGATATGTTACCCGTATTGTCCGAAGCGTAAGGATCATTATGCCGATGAGGCTTTAATGCAGCTTACATTTGATAAAGATACAAGATATGAATGTACCAACAAAATGACCAGACCGTCATTTGCGGAAGCTATGAAACGTCCTCATTTCATAAGCAATGAGCTGCTTCCGGCATATATAGATAGAGGTTATAGGAATTTTAAGATTGTCGGACGCGGATTGCCGCAGGACATGGTGCTTGAATCTTATCTGTACTATCTCGTAAAAGAAAAATATAGGGAAGAAGTTAAAAAGATTTTGGTGTCATAGCGATATGGCACCTTTTTTGTGCGATAAGCAAATTGTGGGCACATGTCTAAACAATTCGATTGACAAGAAAGTTCAATAATGTTATATTTACAAATTGTGTGGGAATATCCATATGGATATAAATATACCCTGCAGAATACCGGAGGAAAAAATGAACACTGAAAAAAAATATAAACTTTTGATAATTAATCCGGGCTCTACTTCAACGAAGGTGAGTCTTTTTGAGAACGAAACATCTCTGTTTGAAAAGAGTCTGTTTCATGATGCTCCGGAATTATTGAAATATCCGCATGTTAATGATCAGATGCCGTTTAGATATGGGGTTATTCTTGATATGCTGAAGGAGGAAGGATATGATCCTTCGGAAATCGATGTTTTTGTTGGACGCGGAGGAAGTGCATGTACTCAGCCCGGAGGAGTTACAAAGATAGATGAGAAGCTTTTTGACGATACCGTGGCAGCAGTTGGAGGAAGTGAACATCCTGCCAAATTAGGTGTAATGCTTGCATGGAAGTTCGCAAACGAGTTTGGAAGAAATGCATATACGCTTAATCCTACAAATGTTGACGAATACTGTGATTACGCAAGGCTTACCGGAATTAAGGGCGTATACAGGGTATCTCACAGCCATGTACTTAATCAGAAGGCTGTTGCCGAAGCACACGCTGAAAAGCTTGGAAAAAAATATGAGGATTGTAACTTTATAGTTGCACATATTGATGGCGGGATAACTGTCAGTGCTCATGATCACGGAAAAATGGTTGACGGAAATATGGGAGCCGACGGTGAGGGAGCATATACTCCTACACGTATAGGAAGTGTTCCGGTGCTTTCAATGCTCGAATATGTTGAGCAGCATTCCATAAAAGAAGCTAAACTGCTCTGCTCAAGGGCAGGAGGATTTGTAAGTCTTTTTGGAACGGCTGATTCCGATGAGATACACAGACTTGTGGAAGAAGGAGATAAAAAGGCAAGTCTTGTGTGGAATACGATGATATATCAGATATGCAAGATGATCGGAGAAATGAGTACAGTTCTTTGCGGAAAAGTTGACGGAATACTTCTTACCGGAGGACTGATGAGATTTGATGATATTAAGGAAGGAATAGAAAAACGCTGCGGATTTATAGCACCTATAAGTGTTTATCCCGGTGAGATGGAACAGGAAGCTTTGGCATATGCTACTCTGAAAGTTTTAAGGGGAGAGGTAAAGGCTTTAAAATATTCCGGCAAGAATGTATGGAACGGATTTGATTTTTTAGATTAGGGGGTGCGTATTATGAGTATGGTCGATGATATCAGAAAAAAAGCAAGGGCAGATGTAAAAACAATTGTTCTTCCCGAAGGTGATGAGCCTCGTACAATACAGGCAGCTTATACCATAAAGACGGACGGACTTGCAAATCCTGTCCTCTTGGGAAATTCTGCAAAAATAGCAGAGGAAGCAGCTAAGAAAAATGTTGATCTTTCTGGGATTACAATCATTGATCCGATTGACAGTCCTAAGGCGAAGGATTATGCAAAAGAGCTTTATGAGCTTCGAAAAACCAAGGGTGTAACTGAAGAGGATGCAGAAAAGCTTGTTCAGGATGTTATGTATTATGGTATTATGATGGTTAAGATGGGGGATGCAGACGGTCTTGTTTCCGGTGCCGTTCATACAACCGGGGATATGCTTCGTCCTGCATTGCAGCTTATAAAGACAAAGCCCGGGATCAAGGTGGTTTCATCAAGTTTTCTCATGGACTGCCCGAATAAAAAGCTGGGTCATAACGGACTTTTGGTTTACGCTGATTGTGTTGTAATGCCTAATCCCACGGCAGAGGAACTGGCTCAGATAGGTGTTTCGGCAGCGGATACGGCGAAGACTCTCTGTGGTATCGAAGAACCTAAGGTGGCATTTTTATCATTTTCAACTAAGGGAAGCGCTAAGCATGAATTGGTTTCAAAGGTTCAGGAGGCAGTACGTATTGCCCATGAACTGGCACCGGATCTGTGCCTTGACGGAGAGATGCAGTTTGATGCAGCACTTGTACCGGAGATCGGAGCATCAAAGGCGAAGGGAAGCCCTGTTGCAGGCTATGCTAATGTACTTATATTCCCTGATCTTCAGGCAGGTAATATCGGATATAAAATAACTCAGCGTATCGGTGGTGCAGAGTGCTTCGCAGTTCTTCAGGGACTTGCTAAACCGTGTAATGATCTATCACGAGGATGTTCTGTAGAGGATATTATTAATACTGTTGCATTTACTGCTGTTCAGGCTCAGGGGGCTAAATGAATAAAAAGTTGTCGTTCATAGTTTTAGTATTTACAGTACTATTGCTTGTGACGCTGTTTATAATTCCACCCGACGGAATCATAGCCGCTTCACAGGGTGACAATGAAACATATATTACATCCAGAATGGAGCTTGCAAATGCTCTGGCAAATAAAAAAGACGTAATATATGTGGGAGATATCGAGTTTGATGAAAAAGATATCTACCTTGAAATTAAACAGAGCGTAAAATTTATAGGAAAACCGGATGGTTCAATCTTGAAAAAAGGTATTTTTCATGTGGAAGGATCAGAGGTAGAGAGTGAACTTATCACGGTTTCGTTTGAGAATATTATTTTTGACGGATGTTATACCTGCCCGGAGGGAAGACCGGAGGAAGCGGCATCATTTGATGCTTTTCACGGTGACAGGACCGATAAAGGATGTCTTTTTGTAAAAGGTTTTGTTCAACTTGCTGTTCAGAACTGTACCGTGAAGAACTATTGTACAAAGTATGGTGCGGGGATATATCTGCAATATACCGATGGAAATGAAGATATTGGTACCAGAGCAAATGTGAGCCTGAAAGCTTGTACATTTACCGGAAATATATGCGAAAAAGGCGTATTTTGGTGTAATGGAAAAAATACACTGTTGGAAATGACAGATTGTTCCTTTAGCGGAAATTATGCTTATACCGGTATTGTAATGCTCGGAGGTATAAACGGGAAGCTTGATAATGTTGTTGTAAAGAATAATATCAGGGTAAGCTTTAAAGAAAAGAATAGCTTTAAAACCGGTGGAGGCGGAATTTCATTAGCTAAATCGGATGCTGTTATAAAGAATTGTCTGATAGAAGGAAACAGTGCTCCTTGTGGAGGTGGCATATTGGTTACAGCCTCAAAGCTTACAATGGACAACTGTAAAGTATTGAATAATACCGCGGATGATTTTGGCGGTGGAATGGCATTATACAGTGATGAAAGTTTTCCTATATATATTACAAATTGTTTGATTTCCGGAAACAAGGCAAAGGAAGAAGGGGCTGTATGGGTAGGCCCTGCTGACCAGATAGGGATTGGAGTTCCGACCGGTATTGTGGAGTTAAGTTTCTGTACATTGGAAAACAATACTTCCGAGGATGAAGAGCATCTTATTTTTCATCCGATTATGCTGGAAAACGCTGATTCAAAGGAAGGAAGGAATGGAAAGATAGATTTTATTGCCTGTAGGATAATAGATTCTAAGGTTACAAGAAACCTTAAAGATGACGAGAACTATAATGTAATAAATTCGGAAAGAAAAGGCTCGATTATCCCGAAGGAAGTATTAGACGGAGTAGCAAACGGCTATTATTTTGGAAAGAATCCTGGATTATATCCGGGGATTAATGAGATACCGGATCTTGAAAAGGAGAAAAAAGGATCGGATACAGACAGGCAGAATGCGGTAATTATACTTTGTGCGGTATGTGCAGTTGTACTTGCCGGAATCGTTTTCTTTGTCGTCCGTTCAGTAAAAAACAGGAGAGAAAGAGAAAATATTGGGATATACGGACAGTTGTCCTTTAATAAATCGGAGCAGATTATTGAACCTAAAGATATCGGTACTGAGGAAGAAAATGATCAAATGACCTTAGAGCAAGCTGATGCAGATAAGGATGAAGCAAAAGAACTTACCGAAAGAAAAATTGAAGAACTTGCCAGGGAAAGATCGCTTACAGAGCGTGAGACTGAGGTTCTGCGGGAATATGTTTCCGGAAAGACTCGTACCCAGATAAGTGAAGCGTTGTTCATATCGGAGTCAACTGTTAAGAACCATATATCTAATATTTTTTCAAAACTTGGTGTAAAGAATAAGGAAGGACTTCTTAAAATGGTGGATGCCTGCCAGGGGTGATGACATTTCTTGATGAGAAAAAACTATATAGGCACGGACATAGAACTATAGGGTATTATAGGACTAAAATAGGACTTGGATTTTTACCGGGTCCTATTTATTTTTTATTGCCTTTAAGTATAATTTATAATTAGTAATTTATAGCCGTAGCGCAGAAACGGCAGTAAAAATTTTTGAAAACGGAGGTAGGACTATGAGAAAGTATTTAAACATTATTGTGGTAGTGATTTTGGCATTTGCACTTACTGCATGTGGTTCGGGAGAGAAAGATTCTTCATCGGGAAGCGGTAATAATACATCAAATTCCGGGGGAAATCAGAGCGGCAATTCATCTTCAAATGATAGCGGGTCAAACGGCTCGGATTCGTCAAAAAAAGACGATAGCCAATCGGGAACAAGTACTTCGGATAGCGGAGATAACGGCGGCACACAGGACAGACCGGAAAGAAATGAAGGAATGAACAGAAATTCAATGGAAAAGAAAATTGCGGCATACCTTTCCGAAATCGGTGGACCTGATGAGATAAGTCTTTGTGATTTTGATTCGGTAAAATATGAGCCGTATACTGAGTGGAGTATATACGGCGATCAATGGGAAGTGATGGGGGCAAAGACAAAGAAAGCCGATCTGCTTGCATCTTTGGATAAACAGCTTATAGACGGATACGGTTTCCAGAGAGACAGCGCGCTTTTAGGCGAAACATATTTCAAACGTGCGGGAAGTAAGAAGCTTGGAATCATCGTATATTGTGATTCGGATGGCAGTTCGGACAGTATTTCAATGACTATCTGGATGACACATGCACCTGAGTGCTACAGCCAGGAATATATAAAGCAGCAGGAAGCTAGCATGCCTGATATTATACCTGCAAAAAGTGCACTTGACATTTTACCGGAGAATTTCCTTATCGAGATAGAATTTGACTACGCTTTTGAGACATTGGGCCGTAAAGACGGGAACTATATCCAGGGAATGAAATACAAGGATTCGTCTGATAGCGGTTGGGCATATGCCTATATAGCAAATTCTGATGGCGGTTACGATAAATATTCTGCAGGTTCATATGATGGGACGAAATTCAGTAAAGATAGTTCTATTTCAGCAAGTGATATGGAAAATCTGCTCAGTAACTGGTACGATATTGAAGGAATGGGTGATAACGGAAGTCTTTCTGCCTGGGGACAGATGTCACTTGACTTTAACGAAGGTAAGACTTTTGGCGGAGCAAACTGGAGATTTTCTATATCGACATCTCTTGTGAAGACAGGAACAGAGAACATAGCCGGAGTAGAGTGTGCTGTTTGTGAGGACGATTCGCTCTGGACAAAGCACTTATTTGCATACGATCCTTCAACAGGTGTAATGTTTAAAATCGTTGAAAAAGAGAATGATGAGGAGAAGGAACTGTTCAAGGTAGTTAAATACGATGCAAATCCGGAAGGTCTTGGAAACTATAAAGGATAATAAAAATCATAAAGGGAGATAAAGATCCTGTTATGATGGGAGGTGCCGAATTGAAGAAAAGAGTATTCGCGATTTTACTGATTTTATTATCATTGCTGCTCTTTACTGCATGCTTGAAAAAAGAAAATACAGATAAAACCCCTGATCAGGGGACTGAAGCAGACGGAAATCAGAATAGTTCAGTTAACGATTCCGTTAAACAGGACGGTTCCGATTCCAATAATACTGAAAAGTATGATCTTTTTGGAGGCAAGGCTTTGACAGAAGTATCATCGGATGATTTTGTCAATACCATAGATACCCTTAAGAGTAATGTCCTTGATCTGGGAAAGGGCTTTGAAGGTTTTGATGCTGAAGTCAATAAAATGTATAAGACAGGTGTAGACTATTTAAAAATCGGTGCAATGATTCCGGCAGTTTACGGTTTTACATTTGCCGAAGGGTCGGTATCTTCGTTAAGATATGCAGTAGGACTGCTCCTTTCAGAAAAAGGAGTTACAGTATCGTCAGATGGTCTGATATGCAACTGGGACGAGATATATGGGATCAGTCTGACTACTCCCGTACCCTATTATATGGAAGCAATATCTGTCGAAAAGACAGATAAAGGTCAGGCTGATACGCTTAAAGAATACGGCGCAGAAAACCCGTTGTCGAAGACAATGGTTCCTGATACAGAGATGCTTAAAGGGCTTAGTGCGGATGAACTGAAAACCATATATGATATGCTTGTTCAATATGAAAATAAACTCTATGAATTATGTAAAAATGTTCCTGTAAAGGGAAAACGTTCAAAGAACGGATTCAGCAGTGAATATCATATGCTGGCAACTATGTGGTATATTGAACAGGAAAATTTCGGGGGAGCATCGGAAACTGTGGAAAAGGTTGTTCTGACAGCGCCTTTTGTTACTGATTCTTATAGCTTTGCAGCATATGTGAATCTGGCGGCAGGCGATGTTGAGAAAGCTGCATTTTATGTAAATAACGGGCTTCTGCTTGATGATATGAACGGAGATATAAATCTGTTTGCTTCGGTAATAGCATACGGAACGAAAGATACTGCTAAAGCAAAGGATTATCTTGAAAAAGCAAAAAAAGCCGGAGTTTCCGAACATTACAGCGATATGCTTAAAAAAATGGAAACAGCTGTTTGATGCGGCAGAAAGGTGAGGGTGATTATGATAAAGAAAATTAGTATTACTTTTCTTGCGGCTCTTCTCCTTGTGTTTGCATTTACATGGAGCAATTCATCCGCAGCCCAAGAAGGGAAACTTGAAGGAATAGATTATGAGAGGATACATGTAAGGTCCAAGAAAAAAGGACTTCCGGCGTATGCAGATATAGGGGGAATGAAATTTAAAGGCTCTCTAAAATGGAAAGGGAAGCTTACTCCGGCAGAAGTTGACGAATACATTCTGGAATATTTAAAGAAAAATAATCTTAAGCTTGAAGAGGTTATTGCATGCCAAAAAGCTTATGATGCTTATCTTAATCTGGATTATTCCGATGATGAGGGTATTGACTCGGTATTAGAAAGAATTGATGGTGTAGTAGGAGACAGTCTTTATTCTTCGGTTCTGGTAGATGCGGGAGAGAAGATGATGAAAGGATACTGGAGGTTTAAGGACAAGGAACAGTGGAAAGAATCGCTAAAAAGATTTGACGATCCTTACGAGGCTGCAGAGTTTCTGATCACAGATGTTCTTGAAAATTCAGAAAAAGAAAATATTACGGTTTATCAAGCAATAACATATGCCGAAAGTCTTGCCGAAACAGCGTACGAGGGTTATCTTAATGATCTTGACCGTTGGAAGGTAAGGATTGACGGAGTAAATGCCATAAGAACTTTGGACAGGTTTTATGACGAACTAAATGAATATCTTGCAGATCAGTTTCCAACCGGCGGCTGGGCTCTTACCATAAATAAAACAATATTGAGAAGTTATACTTTTATGGGGGTTAAAGACAATACTCAAGGCTGGACTGTATCGATAAATCTTGCAAGGACATACAGTGATTTCAGAGGTATCGGAAATCCGTCAGGTATTTACGAGGGATCGGCATCAATAAAAGTATCTGGATTTCTTGTGGGCTTTTCAAACCTTATATGGAACAGAAAGATCGGTCCTTTTAAAGAAAACTGGTATTACAATTGCGACAGTATGTATATAAACGGAGATAAGATTTATAACTGTGATCAGAGTGGTATGATAGATGATGAAAGGTATTTGTGCTGTACTGATCTGAAGCTCCATATAGTAGCAGATCTTCTTCCGTTCGGAATGTCTGTGGCAACTACGGAAAGAGTTGTAGCTGAATTAAATCTTGATGAATTTGAAGATACTAAAGCCATAAAGTCAGATAAAGCTTGTACAATAAGCACTGCTACAGGATTCTTAAACGGAGACGGAAGCAATCCCGATGATGTAGTCGGGTATGTAATCGTAGATGCGGCTTATCATGTTGAGAGTAAAGACAATGAGAGTCTTACAATAGTTCAGGATAAGGGAAATGCGGAATTTGCAGTCGGACCGATATTTGGACCGACCACTGTCGATGACGGGACAAAGGATGTTGTTACTTTCTGGGACAGAAATATTTGGGCACCGTTGGATCCGGGAAATATCCCGATATATGTTAACTTTAGATGATGAAGGGAGATACAGGATATGAGAAAATATATTTTTTCTGCTATAGGTTTGTGCCTGATCATTTCGCTGGCTTCCGGAACATTTGCATATGCTGCGGGTTCAAAAGATGTCTTAAAGACAATTTACGGCGAAAATGCACCCGAGGTCCCTTCGGTACCCGGGAAAAATGCTGACGGATCGTTTTCTAAAGCAGATATTGATAAATGGGATGCATATTTAAACTTTATAAAGGAAAATGATCCGGAATATGATGATATTGGCAAATTTGTTGATACGTCAAAAGGGGATTATGAGTTCCTTTTGGCAGGTTGGGAGAGTTTAGAATCACTATCATACAGCGGAGTCAATAAACGTTCGGATAAGCTTATAGATTTGTTTGATCGTGCAGCTCAAAAATATGTTGAAGAATATAACAAGCGTGTAAAAGAAGGGACCACCTATGTAACAGAAGATATGAAAACTGTTTCGCTTGGATTCTTCACCCCGTTTAACTCGATTACAAAGGCGTATGTTTCAAGTTTTGATACAAATCAGGATCAGGCAACAATGAGTTCTACACTTCAGACCATGGTAGGGATGTTTAGCGAAGGTAAGAATGCAAAGGTTGAAATAATTGAAGCAGGTCACTTCAGGGCTTCTTTTGACGGCAGTTATCTTGATGATGACTGGAATTCGCATCCAGGCTCATATGTAATAGACTGCTACTATTATCCTGACAGCAATGGTGTTGCTATGTACTCGGAGACTTTTGATGAATCTACCGGTAACCGGGTTAATTATGAAATATTTGAACATCTGCAGATTGATGAAAATACATTTATATTCCAAAATAATACGGAACGTTTGATATATGTAGGTTCAGAAGAAGAGATGAAATATTTCTACTATTCAAGACTTAAGGACGGTGAAAAAGCTTATACTGAAGAAGACAGCATCTTTAAGAATAAGGGAGTCTTTGATATGTCATGGGTGAATGACAGGGATATTTCAGCATATTCGCTGGTACTTACCAGAGAAGAACTTGACTACATGAAAGCTTCAAACGGCGGCAAATTCTATACCATCTTTATCGAGAGATAATGTGATAAAGGGACGATTCTAACATATTATTACTATTTGCGCGGTCGGTAAAAGGCTGAGAAACGGAGATTGACATGAGAAAAAAGATATCAGTATTTTTAATCCTTGCACTGACTTTAGTGTTCTGCCTTTCCTCATGCGGGAAAGATAGCGGTACATCATCAGGTTCTTCCGAGGACAATACCGTGAAGAATGATGATAATGGTAAAGCACAGGATAATACAGAGAATAAAACAGATGAGAAGTCAGATACTTCCGACACAAACAAAGATTCTTCAAACGATTCATCCACCGGTTCAAAAGATGAGGACAGTTCTGATCAGGAAAGACCCGAGAGAAGAAACGGGACTGAAGAGGATCCGGGGGAACTGATAGCCGAAGCAGATGTGGTCGGAAAAACTACAGAGAATGAACGCATCGTATTGAAGTATACAGGTACCGGTATGGGTTTCGGCTGGAAGGATTGTGGCAAGGCGAGACAGTATTATGTCCTGACAGGTTTTACGGAGGAAGGAAAGCTGGATGCATGGAAGGCAAGTCCTTTGATTTACTATTTCTTTGATGATGAAACCGCATATGACGCAGCACTTGAAGCATATCCCAGGCTCAGTGAAAAGAACCGTACATCACTGTTTTTCTCAGTATCTGCCGCATATCTAAACTGGTGGGAAACTTACGAACAGATACTGACCGAAGTAGAAAACTATGAGATAGTAAACCTGATCCAAGATAAGGAATATGAAATTATAAAGTAAAATGATGGAAAGAAAAAGCACAATGTTCAATAATAATCTGATCATTGTGCTTTTTTTATATTTCATTTTTTATTTTTCATTTTTCAGCCGTTTCCTTGTAGTAGAAAAACGGGCAGATTTTACCTGCCCGTTTTATTGTTCATATTGTCTTCAAAATATTATGGATTTCTTTCGTCTGTCATATAGAAAACAGCTAAAAGACCGGGACCACAATGAGCTCCGATAACAACACCAAGGCCTTGGATGGTTATCTTTCCTATCGAAGGAAATGCTTCTAAAAGCTTATCTCTGACATATTCGGCATCTTCGAGACAATCGGCATGATTGAAAAGAAATTCTTTTCCGTCGGGATTACCGATCTCTGCTTTAATAGAATCTATAATGGTATTCAGTGCCTTCTTACGACCTCTGACTTTTGATGATACCATCAGAGAACCGTCATCGGGGACATACAGTACAGGCTTTATGTTAAGAAGAGATCCGACAAGAGCTGCACCGTTGGAAACACGTCCTCCGCGTTTTAAATAGTTTAGATCGTCAACCGTGAATCTGTGTGCAATTTTAAGTTTATTTGCTTCAATCCAGTTTAAATTATCCTCAAAACTCATACCGGCTTCGAAATTTTTAACCACATTCATAACCAGCATACCGAGTCCGCCCGATACACAACAAGTATCAACATAGACAATCTTTACATCGGGGTATGTACACTTGAGTTCTTCAATAGCCTCTTCGGCAAATTTATGTGATGCTGATAGAACCATGGACATATCAAGAAAGATGATATTTTTTTTGTTCTTTTTTACGAGTCCGTCGAAGAAATCCAGATAAGTATATGTATTGATCGCAGCAGTATTAAGAAGTGCCCCGCTTCTCATTTGAGTATATACATCCTGACGTGTAGTTTCACTGCAGTCATCATAATATACTCTTTCACCTATTGTATAAGAATACTTTATAAAAGGGATATCATGTTCTGACAGATACTCGTTTGTAAGGTCACAGGTTGATGCCGTGGCGATAAGATAATCTTGCTCCATATTTTCTCTCCAAATTCTGTAAAACATCATTCGTAAGACATTTTACTTCATTTTTATCTTATTTTGATCGAACATGTTTAGGATGATTATGAAAGATGCTCAATCAAATACATTATAATTCATTTCAAGAAAAAATGGAAGTGGTTTTTTCATTTTTTCTCGAAATGGAAGGGATAAAATGGAATTTTTTAACTTTTTGCTAAAAAAAAGGAGATCGGATAAGAGCTGACGAAAATAAAAATAAAAAAAGTATAGCATTTCTTTCTACACTGTGCTATAATATAAATTTGTGGGGCTTTATCCGAGACTACTGAAGGGAATTCTGGGTGTTACAGATGAAGCTAAGGCTTCTTCTTGGAGAGAAGCTGTTGCGCAGCGACTGCTGAGGTGTTATCTTATGGAAATATATGGCGCATTGTATGAAAGTTGGTATCGAGAGTTTCCTTCAGTTGTTTCGGAGCCCCCCGGAAACTATCAACTGCCTTAGGACTGTTTTTGATGATAGCAGTTTAATATAACGCGGGTCGAAAAACAGATAAGGCTATAAAAAACGGAGGTACGAAATGTACAAGACATTTTCAATGGAACTCGCCGGACGTACACTCAGTGTTGATGTCGGCAGAGTAGCAGCCCAGGCAAACGGCGCTGCATTTATGCGTTACGGTGATACCACGGTTCTTTCTACAGCTACGGCATCAGAGAAGCCCAGAGACGGTATCGATTTCTTCCCCTTGAGCGTTGAATTCGAGGAGAAGCTCTACGCAGTAGGAAAGATCCCCGGCGGCTTCACAAAGCGTGAAGGAAAGCCCAGTGAGAACGCAATCCTTACATCACGTGTTATCGACCGTCCTATGAGACCTTTATTCCCTAAGGACTATCGTAACGACGTAACCCTTAACAACATGGTAATGGCAGTTGATCCCGCTTGCCGTCCCGAGCTTGTAGGTATGCTTGGTTCAGCTATCGCAACCGCTATTTCCGATATCCCCTTCGACGGCCCCTGTGCTATGACTCAGGTAGGCATGATCGACGGCGAATTTATCATCAACCCTTCACAGGAGCAGTGGAAGAGCGGCGACCTTAACCTTACAGTTGCTTCAACAGCAGAAAAGGTTATCATGATCGAAGCAGGTGCTAACGAGATCCCTGAGGAGAAGATGATCGAGGCCATCTACAAGGCACATAATGTAAACCAGACCATCATCGCATTTATTAACGACATTGTAAGAGAAGTAGGAAAGCCCAAGCATGAGTATACCAGCTGTGCTATCCCCACAGAACTCTTCGATGCCATCAAGCAGATCGTTCCTCCCGAGGAAATGGAAGAGGCAGTATTTACAGACGAAAAGCAGAAGCGTGAGGCAAATATCTCAGCTATCACAGATAAGTTAACAGAAGCTTTTGCAGACAACGAGGAGTGGCTTGCAATCCTTGGCGAGGCTATTTACCAGTATGAGAAGAAGACCGTTAGAAAGATGATCTTAAAGGATCACAAGCGTCCTGACGGCCGTGAGATCACTCAGATAAGACCTTTGGCAGCTGAAGTTGACATCATCCCCAGAGTACACGGTTCATCAATGTTCACCCGTGGACAGACACAGATCTGTGATGTATGTACACTTGCACCTCTTTCAGAAATGCAGAAGCTTGACGGTCTTGATGAGAACGAAGTAAGCAAGCGTTATATGCATCATTATAATTTCCCTGCATACTCAGTAGGCGAGACCAAGGTAAGCCGTGGTCCCGGACGTCGTGAAATCGGTCACGGAGCACTTGCAGAGCGTGCACTTATCCCCGTACTTCCCAGCGAGGAAGAATTCCCTTACGCAATACGCTGCGTATCGGAGACATTTGAGTCAAACGGATCAACATCCATGGCTTCTACCTGTGCATCATGTATGTCACTTATGGCAGCAGGTGTTCCTATCAAGCGTATGGTAGCAGGTATCAGCTGCGGTCTGGTTACAGGCGAGACAGATGATGATTTCGTACTCCTTACCGATATCCAGGGCTTAGAGGACTTCTTCGGAGATATGGACTTCAAGGTAACAGGTACTACAGAAGGTATCACTGCCATCCAGATGGATATCAAGATCCACGGACTTACCCGTCCTATTGTAGAGGGTGCTATCGCTCGCTGCCGTGAAGCAAGGCTCTTCATTATGGACAACTGCATGAAGAAAGCTATTGCTGAGCCTCGTCCTGAGGTTAGTCCTTACGCTCCTAAGATTGTTCAGATCCAGATCGATCCTCAGAAGATCGGTGATGTTGTCGGACAGCGCGGTAAGACAATCAATGCGATCATCGATGCTACAGGTGTTAAGATTGATATTACCGATGACGGTGTTGTATCGGTATGCGGTACTGATCCCGCTCAGATGCAGGAAGCTATCCGCCTCATCAATATCATAGTTGAGGAATTCGAAGAGGGCAAGATCTACGAAGGTAAAGTAGTTTCTATAAAGGAATTCGGTGCATTTATTGAGTTTGCACCCGGCAAGGAAGGCATGGTACACATCTCCAAGATCGCTAAGGAGAGAATCAACCATGTAGAAGATGTCCTGACCTTAGGCGACAAGGTTAAGTGTGTGTGCCTTGGCAAGGACAAGATGGGAAGAATCAGCTTCTCGATTAAAGACGTAAAATGATATAACATAATTGAAGATATCCCCCACCTCTTAGTGTAGTAAGGTGGGGGAGTTCTTCGTTTCGGGCGTAGTTACTATTCTGCCTCTTTTTTTGACAAAAACTGCAGAATGTGGTATAGTCTCTAAAGAGATAAAGCATTTGGAGAAGGGGATATATAAAAGTCCTTTAGGTTTATAGCACTATGCTATCGCATTAAGGGGATAAAAGAATATGAAGATTTTACTTGCAAATCCGGAAACATCAAGATCAAAGTATGATTATGCCGGTATAATTGATGATGAACCTTATGAGCTTGAATGTCTTTCGGCATATCTTTTAGATAAGGGGATAGAAACTGTAATCTGGGACGGACAGATGGATAAGAACTTTTGGGGGATATTCAGAAGAGAAAATCCGGATTATGTATATTTTTGCGGAAGAACCAGGCAGGAAAATTTTATTAAAGAATACTGCGGGGTATGTAAATCCGGAAATAAAAGTTCCGTGAAAGAAGTGGTTACAATAGTCGGTGGAATTCACGCCCAGTGCTGCCCGCACAGGTTTTTTACAGATGATGTGGATTATGTTGTTACTACTTTTGATCCCAAGGCGGTGTATGATATTATAGAAGGAAATACTGATAGCTGGGGGAGCAGTGTTCCGGGCTATATTCCCGGCAACGGCAGCAATCCGGAGACCATAAACGGAGAAGAATACTGGCACGGAAAGGTTTCACCATCTCTTCCTTTTGATATAAAAAAAATGCCTAGAGCCGATCGCTCAAATTTTTATAAATACGGAGCAAGATACTGTTATCTTGAACTTCGCCCATGTGCGATTATAAGAACAGCATTTTGCTGTCCCTATTCGTGCTCGTTCTGCTATCGTAACAGGCTGAACTGCGGCAAATATACTTCAAGGGATATTGCAGATGTAGTTGATGAGATTGAATCAATAGACTGTGAGAATATTTATATAATTGATGATGATTTTCTTGTAGGAACGGAAAGGCTTGAAAAGTTTGTTTCTCTGATAAAAGCAAAGAATATCAGGAAGAAATTTGTATGTTTCGGACGTGCTGATTTTATAGTAAAACATCCGGATATTATTAAAGAACTTGCGGAAATAGGATTTTATTATATTCTTACAGGGCTGGAATATATTGAAAACAGGAGACTTTCGGATACCAATAAACGCAGCGGCGTAAACACTAACGGCCGTGCAATCAAGATACTTCATGACAGTGGGATTCATATGATGGGTATGTTTATAACAGACCTTGATTTTAAGAAGAAAGATTTTAAGAATCTGTATCGGTGGATAAAGCACTTTAAGTTAAAACACGTGGCTGTTTCTATATATACTCCTGAAATGTGTCTGGAAAATTTTGAGGAGTACAGGGACAGACTGGTAACGGAAGATCCTTCGGAATGGGATTACCTGCATGTTGTTGCTAAGCCTACCCATCTGAGCGTTAAGAAATATTATTTTTATTATCATCTGTTACTGATAAAGCTGTTTCTTCGGGCAAAGAGACAGGGAATATATGATTTTATGGATTACAAAGCGTTTATCATGTCATTTGTAAAGAATCTATTCAGGTTTGGCGGATAAGGAGAGTATTTATGAAATATGTATATATCGTTCTCATAGAATCATATACGGGACTCGGTAAGATACTCAAAAAGTTTACCGGGTACAGATATGAACATATAGCTGTCAGTATGGATAAATCTTTGACAGAATTTGTATCCTATTCCCGTAAACAGCACCATCATCCCTTTAAGGCCGGATTTATGAGAGAGTATCGGGATTATTATGCTTTTGAAGAATATCAAAAGTTTTATGCCAAGATATTTGCCCTTCCGGTAACAGAAGAACAATATCGGGAGATTGAACAGTTTATTTCTGAATGTGAGAACGACAGTGAGCAGATATTTAATCTTTTTGCTATGCTGACGACTCCGATTTTACATGGACTAAGGATTTATAAAGCCCATAACTGTATGGATTTTACCGCTAAAGTTATAGAAATGGCGGGAGTTAAACTTGAAAAACCGTTTTATAAATACGATATTCCTGGTATAGAAAAACTTCTTGAAGGTTATCCGGTCAAAGAGGGATATGTTAAAAGAATAGATTCTGCCGATTATGAAAAATATACGGAGCCGAGCGATATATTAACAATGGCCAAAGAGTTTTTGCATACTGTCGGGATTCTTACAGGAAGACTTATTTTCGATAGAGATAAGAAGGATATTTTTTGATATATGAATGTATTATACGGAGGTTAAAATGTCAGAACTTATTGACAGGGTAAAGGGATCTATAAAACTTGTTATTCACGGCAAGGATGAAGTTATAGATATGGTATTGTGTGCAATACTGGCAAAAGGACATGTTCTTCTGGAGGATATACCCGGTGTAGGAAAGACGACACTGGTTACGGCGCTGGCAAAAGTTCTGTCACTTGATTATAAGAGGATTCAGTTTACGCCTGATGTTCTTCCTTCAGATCTTGCCGGATTTACAATGTATGACAAGAATACGGGGGAGTTTATGTTCAGAGAGGGAGCGGTATTTACAAATCTGTTTCTTGCAGACGAGATTAACCGTACTTCACCGAAAACACAGTCTGCACTTTTAGAGGTTATGGAAGAACAGAAATGTACTGTTGACGGCGTTACCCATAACCTTCCGAAACCGTTTTTTGTAATTGCTACCCAGAACCCTATAGGAGCTTCCGGAACTCAGAAACTTCCGGAATCACAGCTGGACAGATTTATGATAAGGCTTACCATGGGATACCCGGATCATGAAAGTGCTATAGATATACTTAGAGGAGACTCTCATGAAATAGTTGAGAGCTTGAACCCTTGTCTTAAAAAGGATGAAATTCTTGAACTTCAGGAACGTGTGGAAGCTGTCAGTGTTGCAGATCCGCTTTTGAACTATATAGTACAGCTGACAGAGGTTACCAGAAACAATGATCTTTATTCACTTGGACTTAGTCCGCGTGCAAGCATAGCTCTTCTTAAAATGGCAAAGGCTTATGCTTTTATTTCGGACAGAAATTATGTAGTTCCTGAAGATATCAAAGCTGTTTATTATAGTATTGCTAATCACAGGGTTGTATTGTCTACAAAGGCAAAAGCTACCGGATACTCTCCTGAAATGGCTTTGTCAAATTCATTTGGGTCTGTAAGGCTTCCGGGGTGATAACAGCGTTGAAATTTCGGAGTTTTGAATGAAGATACATATTTGGTCTATTATAAAATATATTTTGATATTTTTTGTGATCATATTTTTTATATTGGTTTTCAAGCAGAACTATCTTGTGTTTCTGCTTTTTCCTTATGTCATTCTTCCGGCAGGACTTATTCCTTTATTCATGATAAATGTAAAGAAAGTGAAGGTTACGGGCGGAACCAATGTTGGATCTGCCGATAAAGGTAATAATATCGTTTTTTATTTGGAATATGACAATCCCACATATTTTCCGTTTTTAAAATGTTCATTAAGATTTATTCTTTCAAACCGTTTTTTTGAAAATAACGGAAAAAGATTTATGAATTTTAACATGTTCCCCAAAAGAAAAGACAGAGTAAATATGGATGTGGCAACCTCAAAAATAGGTATGGTTGTTTTTGAGGGGGAGAAACTTGAAATTACCGGTTTTCTCGGTATGGTAAGTTACAGATTTCCGGCTGAATTTGCAGTACAGGTACCTGTTTTTCCTTCAGATTCCGAGAGTATGCAGGTTCCTGAAACACCTTATTCTGAGGGGTATGATGAGTACTCAGAACCGGATCTTAAAGGAAATCTTTCTTCAGATATCAAGGAAATAAGGGAATACCGCCCCGGTGACAGACTTGCGCGGATACATTGGAAGCTCAGTGCAAAAATGGAAGAACTGGCAGTTAAGGAAATGGAACGTACTTCCGTAATGTCGCTGGTTATCGTACCGGAACTGGAAAAAACGCTTATAGGCGAGACGGTAAAGACATTGGATGCTGTTTCAAGAGAGCTTGCCAAAGCAGGTGAAAGATTTGAGATTTGCCTGTATAACGATAAGATATGCTCCTTTGATTATTTTATGATAGATAATGAAGAAACACTTTTTGAATGTTATCGGAATTTATATTTTTTGCCGCTTTATGAGAAGAGTGAAAGCGCAAGGGAAGCATATTATGCTTCACATCAGAAATCTTCGCTGGTACTTACGGTATACGGCGATAAGGTCAGACTGTTCGAGGATAATCTGGAAATAAGAGGATAATATGGTAAAAAGAATGTCCAGACAGGAGAAGAAAAGACTTATCGAGCTTGAAAATACAGGTATAACCATAGATGAGGTCTATGGAACCCGCAGAACAAGCTCTTTGTTTCTATGCCTTTCAAAAGCTCTGATCATTTTTCTGGTCTGTGGAGGAACCCTTACAGGTTTCTGCGATGCTTTTTCGTTAAATTACAATAAAGGGATAGTGCTGCTCTCTGTAGCTATTGCCAGTACGCTCATTTCACTTCTGTATGTTAAGAGAAGTTTGTTTTATGTCGGATATATTGTTTTGCTGATACTGTTTACTATAGAACTTTTAAGATACTATTTATATGCAAACAGCGGTTTCCAGGCTATAATGAACAGGGTGCGCGAAGCATACGGCGATCATTTTAACATGTCTATGGTCAGAACATCCGAAGAAACATATACCAATAGAAATGTGACCATTACGATTGCGCTGATCTTTATAGTGATCTTTTTGGTGATCATGTATAACATAACTATTTCAAGATACATGAATTTTGCGGAGACTTTTGCCATTTCATTTATAATTCTTGAAATTCCGTTCTATATCGGATATAAACCCCCTTTGCTTTCTGTGGTGATGGCAATGACCGGATGTATCGCCACGGGACTTCTTCAGCGCGGTTCGTTTAACAGGGTGACGATTCCGGGGAAGAATGCTCCGGATTTTATAAAAGACCGTTTCTTTAAAAAAGAATATTATACAACGCGCGGAAGTCATAAAGGGATACTTACGGCCATAGGATTTTCGTTTGTGTTCTCCCTGTTTCTGTGTATTTTTTCACTTCCCACCTACAACAGAGGTCTTGGAGAAACATCTGAGAACAGTGCAAAATCCGCATTTGATGACAGTATTAAGATATTTGTTCAAAATGGATTTTATGGTTTCTTTAACAGATATGATTCATTGAATGGTTTATCCAGAGGAGCTTTGGGCGGAGTATCCTCTGTACGGCCCGATTTTGAAACCGATCTGATAGTCAATTATGTTCCAAACAGTCTTGAAACAGTGTATCTTCGCGGATTTAAGGGCGTTGAGTATGCCGGACAGACATGGCATGGGTACATAAGTCTTGGACAGTACTTGGATTATAGTTCAACTGACGGATATGATACCGGGACTGGACGGAAAGATTCTACAATTCTTACAAGTGAAGTAATTGATAATCTGGATGATACATATTATCGGGAAATACTGTCGGAAGATAACGCTTTGGCCAAAATGCAGATAAACTATGTAGATATGAGCTTCGGCATGAAGGTGGAACCTTATATAACACTTCCTGAGAATGTCAGTGAGGGTGGAGAGCCGTTGATTCCGAAAAATGACGGAAACAAGAAGGAACCGATAATTCATTATACGGCTGATTTTGAGTATGTTCCGATCAACATAGCGGAATATGCAGAAGAGGAAGAGGATTTTTCTGAAAATGAGAAGGCTTCGGATAATAGTGAAAGAACAAGGATTACTTATAACGATTATGTAAATAAGCTTTGTACCGGAGTTCCATATGAACTTGACAGGTATCTGGAAGAATTTCTAAAGGAACAGAAATATCTGTCTCTTGATATGAGAAGTTATAAGACTGCTGTTAATTCCGGTGACGCAGAAAAGGTAAATGATTTTAGGCTAAAGGCATGCGCAGCTATTGAAAGCATGTTCCTGGAAAAGTATCCGTATTCCCTTTCACCGGGGAAAACACCTACCGATGCAGATTTTGTACAGTATTTTTTAGAGACGCAGAAAAGAGGGTACTGTTCCCATTTTGCTTCGGCAGCAGTTATGATATTGAGGCATATGGGTATCCCGGCAAGATATGTCGAAGGATATTGCATTCCTTCTTCATTGCTGACTGAAGAAGGAGTAAAACTCGATGTCGGAGGAGATGAATGGTATTCTAAAGACAATGCTTATAATCAGGAGAAAAAGGTTGTCTCTGTTGAAGTAAGTGACTATTATGCACATGCATGGGTTGAGGTTTATCTTGAAGGAAAAGGTTTTGTACCTTATGAAGTAACACCTCCGAGTTTTGAAGCAACTCCCGAAGCTTCTATGGGAGGAATCGGAAGGTTTTTCTCGAGACTTCTGAATGTGGATTTAGGGATTGGAGGAACTTCAGAAGGATCGCTTTCGATCACAGGAGATATTACTCAGGCAGTGACGGAACCTTCGGATTTTGATCTGAATATTGTACTTGTTCCTTTGGGGATTGTTATCGCAGCTGTAATTTTAGTATGGATTATTTACCTTCTTATAAAGAAGATTCTTCAGGAAATGAAATATTCAGGTTATCTTAAAAAAGAACAATTTGCTCCGCTGGTCTACGGAAGATACTGTGACTTTGTAAGAAAACTGAAAAGAAAACGAATAGTCCGCCGGGAAAATCCGCTTCCGATGGAACTGGCAGAGATACTGGCAGAACATTCATTTGAGAAAAATAAAGGCACCGCAAGCTCAAAAGACACTGATCAGGAATTCGGAAAGTCCCAGGAAAATTTTGAAAAACTGGTTGAGGATTACAAAAAAATATTTACCTATGCCGAGAAAGTCCTTTATTCGGATTACAGATCAAACCTTGAAGAATACTCGAAATATTATGGTTTTATAAAGAACTATAAATAAGTTTTTTTATTTAGTGCTTGATTTTATCGAAAAAAAGGTATATGCTATGTTTCGTTTGATAAAATTAAAGGGGAAGAAGAATGGCTAAAAACTTAGTTATAGTGGAATCGCCCGCTAAGGCGAAGACAATTAAAAAATTTTTAGGGTCAGGTTACGATGTTATAGCATCACAGGGGCATGTAAGAGACCTCCCCAAAAGTCAGATGGGAGTATCTCCGGAAGACGATTTTGAACCTAAATACATTACTATAAGAGGTAAGGGAGAAATTCTTTCAGAGCTCAGAAAGGCTGCAAAGAAAGCGGATAAGATATATCTTGCAACCGACCCGGACCGTGAGGGAGAGGCTATATCCTGGCATCTTCAGAAACTTTTGAAGCTTGATGAAAATTCAGCCGATCGTATTACTTTTAATGAAATAACAAAAAATGCGATAAAAAATTCTATCAAGAATCCCAGAAGGATTGATATGGGACTTGTGGATGCTCAGCAGGCAAGACGTGTTTTGGACAGGATTGTCGGATATAAAATAAGTCCTCTTTTATGGCAGAAGATTAAAAGCGGATTGAGTGCCGGAAGAGTACAATCGGTAGCTCTTCGTCTGATATGCGAAAGAGAGAAAGAAATAAATGATTTTAAACCCGTCGAATACTGGAGTATAGACGCACAGCTTAATCCGAAAGATAAAAAGAACGCAGGAATTAAGGATATTCCGGCACATTTTTACGGAACGGCGGACAAAAAAATCGTCCCTTCTTCGGAAAGCGAAACGGATAAATATATTGCGCAGGCCAATAAGAAGATGAAATGCGTTGAGGTTAAGGAGACGGAAAAGCACAGAAAGGCTCCGCTTCCTTTTACTACAAGTACTCTGCAGCAGGAAGCTTCAAAGGTCCTGAACTTTTCCACAAAGAAAACAATGCAGCTTGCGCAGTCTTTATATGAAGGTGTTGAAGTTGAAGGACATGGAACGATCGGTCTGATCACATATCTCCGTACCGATTCCATAAGGGTATCTGCAGAGGCAGATGCAAATGTCAGAAAATATATAGAGGAAGCATACGGAAAAGAGTTTGTGACTACAGCTGATGTAAACAAGGGTACCGGAAAAAAGATACAGGATGCACATGAGGCTATAAGACCGTCATATATAGATATTCCTCTTGATACAATAAAGAAATCTCTTTCAAGGGATTTGTATAAACTTTATCAGCTGATCTGGAAACGTTTTGTTGCAAGCCGTATGGAAAGTGCTGTTTACAAAACCATAAAGGCATCCTTTGATGCAAACGGCCTGATTTTTACAAGCGCTTCTTCGAGGCTTGTTTTTAACGGATTTATGTCTGTTTATTCTACCGAAGAAGATAAATTGACAGAAAACGACGGTGATCTTTCAAAAATTTCCGAGGGTGATGAATTTATTATCGGGAAAATTGATAAAGAACAGCATTTTACCCAGCCCCCCGCACATTTTACAGAAGCTTCGCTTGTAAAAACTCTTGAGGAATTAAGAATTGGAAGACCTAGTACATATGCACCTACTATAACGACAATTCTTGCGAGAAATTACATATTAAAAGAAAAGAAAAACCTCTATGCGACTGAACTTGGAGAAGCTGTCAATGATATTATGGTCACTTCGTTCCCTGAAATAGTGGATACTGAGTTCACCGCTCTTATGGAGGATACGCTTGACAGTGTGGAAACGGGAGACTTTGACTGGAAATCCATAATAAGGAATTTCTATCCCGATCTCATAACAGCTGTCGATGAGGCAGAAAAAAAGCTGGAAAAGGTTAAGATTTCCGATGAAGAGACCGATATAGTATGTGAGCAGTGCGGACGGCACATGGTGATTAAATACGGACCTCACGGAAAATTCCTGGCCTGCCCGGGATTCCCAGAATGCAGAAATACTAAGTCGTATACTGAAAAAACAGAGTATAAATGTCCTAAATGCGGCGGAGAGATAGTTATCATGAAGAGCCGTAAGGGAAGAAGATTTTTCGGTTGTGCAAATCATCCTGACTGTGACTATATGTCATGGCAGAAACCGGAATGATAAGTCTGAATATATCAGTAAAAATTGAGTTTATCGATAATTTGATACCCTGTCAGAAAAATGTTTAAATTTTTAGAAAATTCTATTGATTTTTTGAAAAATATGTGATATTCTTATAAATGGAATTATAACTTCTAGACGGGGGTATTATATGAGCGTTCAATTACTTGATAAGACGAGAAAAATCAATAAGCTTCTGCATAATAATAATTCACATAAGGTCGTATTTAACGATATATGCCAGGTTTTAAGCGATATACTGGATGCCAATATACTTGTTATAAGCAAGAAGGGAAAGGTATTGGGCATCACTAATAAGGAGGATGTTGAGCCTATCAATGAACTGATAATGAATGAGATAGGTGACCACATTGATGTTGATCTTAACGAGCGTCTTTTAAATATTCTCTCGACTAAAGAAAATGTCAATTTGGAAACTCTCGGATTTGAACTTCCGGATATCAGTTCTTATGTTGCACTTATAACTCCTATCGATATCGCAGGTGAGAGACTGGGAACACTGTTTCAGTACAGAAAACATGCTCAGTTTAATATTGACGATATAATCTTAAGTGAATACGGAACTACTGTAGTAGGTCTTGAGATGATGCGTTCCGTTAATGAGGAAAGTGCAGAGGAGAGCAGAAAAGTTGCTATTGTCAGATCCGCTATCAGCACACTTTCGTTTTCGGAATTGGACGCTATTAAGCATATCTTCAGAGAACTCGGCGGCAATGAAGGAATACTTGTTGCCAGCCGTATAGCCGACAGTGTAGGTATTACCAGATCTGTTATCGTCAATGCTCTCAGAAAATTTGAAAGTGCCGGTGTTATCGAATCAAGGTCTTCAGGTATGAAGGGCACCTATATCAAGGTCCTGAATGACGTTGTTTTCGAGGAACTGGAGAAAACCAAATAAGTCTAAGGGATTGATTGTTTAAAAGGGATTTTGCACGCAAAATCCTTTTTTGCTTTTTTACAAGATTTATTGTACCAAATCGAGTTGCTTTTTGGAGTGCTTTATAGCGAAAATATAAAGTTTTACTTGTGTTTTTGCAGTAATTCATTATAATTAAATATTAAGGTTGTTTTTTGCTCTGAAGAAAGGAAACGAAATCTGCCGGAGGAGAAAAAACACATGCGGTTGGAGGTTTTTTATGATTGGGTCAAATGCGTTTAATTATGTAAATGTTCTTAATAAGGCTGCAGACGCGAGCTGGAAACGGAACGAGGTTATAGCTAACAATATTGCGAATGTCAGTACACCCGGATACAAGAGAAAAGATATTAAGTTTGAAGGATATCTGAGAAGAGAGATCATGAAGGACGGTATAGACGGCGGCGACCTTAACAAGAGAGTGGCAAATGTCGATCTTGACAGATTGGGAACGAGAGTATATACCGATCAGTCGGAGCTTTCCTACAGGCTTGACGGAAACAATGTTGACATAAATACGGAAAATGCAAACCTGGCTGAGAATCAGATAAGATATTATACCCTGCTTAATTCCATGTCACAGGAGTTCAGCAGGATTAAGTCAGTTCTTTCGAAGTCATGATAGTATACGATTGTTTTGTTACCGAGGAAACGCATAAGGCGTTTTCGAGGTGATATTGACCGGTTAGAAGGAGGAAGGTTATGGCTATTTTTAATGGTATGAATATAAGCGCCAGCGGCATGACTGCCCAGACCATGCGTATGGATACTATAGCGCAGAATCTGGCAAATATTGATACAACACGTGATGAGAACGGTAATGTATACCGAAGGAAAACAGTGGTTTTTGCAGAGAAGAATCATGAGGCGTTCGGAGCAGCGCTTGCCATGCAGCAGGCAAGACGTGATACGGCTATCAACGGTAACGGTGTCAAGGTGACTGCCATAGCCGAAGATCACGTAACTGCATTAAAGAAGGTTTATGATCCTACACATCCGGATGCTGATGAAGAAGGATATGTTACTTATCCTAATGTAGATACTGTTACGGAAATGACAAACCTTATAGATGCCACTCGTTCATATGAGGCAAATGTAACTGCGTTTAATGCTACAAAGAATATGCTTCTTAAAGGACTTGAGGTAGGTACCTGATAATAACAAATAACAGGTTTTGTGATAAATACGGAGGAATAATATGGACAGCATGGTTTTGGGTATAAACGGGCTTGAAGCACTTAGCCTTAACGGGACATCAAAGCCTGTAAAGGCGAACAAGCTTGATGAATTTCAGCTTTATTCTCCGAGCGAACTTAAGGGCAAAGGGAAAACCGCTTCTTTTGATTCCTTGCTTCAGTCGGCCATGGATATGATATCGGAGACAAACAGATATTCAAATGAAGCTGCAGAAGCAGAGCTTGCATATGCCATGGGTGTTACTAACAGTACTCATGAGTTACAGGTTGCACAGATGAAGGCAAATGTTTCATTGCAGTATACCGTAGCTGTAAGAAATGCAGTGATCGATGCATACAGGGAAATTATGCAGATGCAGTTCTAAAATTTGTTTAAGACTATGAAAAGGGTGATGATAAATGCTTGAAAGATTGAAGCAGATACCGAAAAAATTACAGGAAATATGGAAAAAATATACGGTCAAACAGCGAGCCATCATAATCAGTACGTTGGCTGTAGTTGTATTGGCCTTAATTATTTTGATCGTCATTTTAAACAGGACCGAGTACGAGAAGCTGTTGACATTTGAAAATACTGCTACGGCTAAATCTGCAATGACCGTACTTACAGAGAATGCCATAGAAAACAGGCTTAATTCGGATAATGTTACCGTTGAGGTTAATGCTAAGCAGAAACAGGAAGCGGTTCTGGCGCTTGCGGACAGCAGCATCATGTCAGAGAATAGATTTACGCTTGCCGATCTGCTGAATACGGATTTAAGTACAACTTCCGGTGACAAAGAGCGAAACGGACATCTGTATATTCAAAGCGAACTTAATGTGCGTCTTTCGAAGTTTGACGGGGTAGACAGTGCGACTGTAATTTATTATCCTTCTGACAATTCAAGATCTATCCTTAAGGAACAGCGGGAGATCGGAGCAAGTGTCATGCTGACGGTAAATGACAAGTTTGACATTAAGAATACTCCGAGCACAATTGCGACAGCTGTAGCTTATGCCATCGGGAACAGTACGACCGACAAGATAAAAGTCATTGACCAGCACGGAAGGCTTCTTTTTGGGCGGGAGAGTTCCGACAGCGATACATATGAGATGGAAAACTCTTTGACCTATCAGCAGACGGTTGAAAAATGGTATAAGGATAAGCTTATTGAACTCGCTACCATAAATGGATATTCATATGCGGAAGTTGTTCCGAATCTTGATGTGAACATGGAAAAGACATCGATCATGTTTACTGAATACCTTGCCGCAGAAGGTCTTGAGCAGGGACTTTATGATTCCTATACAAAGATTAATTCTGAAAATACCGGAGTTTCGGGCGATATTCCGGGAACCGATTCTAATGACGAGACTGATTATTATTATCAGACATCGGGCAGCGGGAACAGTACTTACAGTGAGGAGACTTATAAATATAAGCCGAGTGAGCGTGTGACCCAGACGATAAGAAACATGCCTTTTATCAATCATGAGACATCAAGTCTTGCTATCACTTTAAGAAAACCGGTACAGATAACGGAAGAACAGCTTGAAGCAGATGGGTTGCTTGAAGATACTACATTTGAGAATTATGCCAATACTCATACGGATATAACTCCTATGGAGGTAAGCGACGATATTAAGCAGCTTTTCTCAGATGCCAGTGGTATAGCTGTCCAGAATATTTCGATTACGGCGTATACAGAACCTTTCTATCTGGCTAAACCTGTAGAAGAGGGCTTAAACTATTCTCTTATTCTTGAGATACTGCTTGCAGCACTGATCGTAGGTCTGCTACTGTTTGTAGTATTCAGGGCAATGAAGCCTCAGGAGGTTGTGGAAACGGAACCCGAGCTTTCTGTTGAGAGACTGCTTGCAACTACCAGAGAAAATCAGTCCCTGGAGGATATTGAGTTTGGTGATAAATCAGAGACCAGAAAAATGATAGAAAAATATATAGATGAGAATGCCGAGGCCGTTGCTGCGTTGCTCAGAAACTGGCTGAATGATGATGGATGGGAATAAAGTATTAACTCATCAGGGAGGATGATATGGCAGGAAAGCCGAGTCTTGTTGATTACAATGGTCTTCAAAAGGCGGCGATTCTTATGATCGCATTGGGACCGGAGAAGGCCTCAAAGCTTTTTAAACATTTAAAGGATGAAGAAATAGAAGCTCTTACTTTGGAAATAGCGAATACCAAGAGTGTTTCTCAACAGGTAAAAGATGATGTGCTTGATGAGTTTTATGAACTTTGTCTTGCACAGCAGTATATCGCTGAGGGCGGAATCGGATATGCAAAGGAGCTTTTGGATAATGCCCTCGGTGCAGAAAGGGCTTCAGAGGTTATCGGAAGACTTACGGCATCTTTGCAGGTACGTCCGTTCGAATTTATCAGAAAAACAGATGCTACTCAGCTGCTTAACTTTATACAGGACGAGCATCCGCAGACCATTGCGCTCATTTTAAGCTATCTGCCTTCGGCACAGGCAGCTCAGATCATCAGTGCCCTGCCTCCCGAGAAACAGGCAGATGTTGCAAAACGTATAGCTATGATGGACAGAACTTCACCGGATGTTATTCAGGAGGTTGAGGCAGTGCTTGAAAAGAAGCTTTCATCACTTGTTAACCAGGATTATACTATCGCCGGCGGCGTTGATTCAATCGTTGAGATACTTAATTCTGTTGACCGTGCTACAGAAAAGCATATTCTTGAAACCCTTGAAATCGAAGAACCTGAACTCACTGATGAGATCAGAAAGAAGATGTTTGTGTTCGAAGATATTCTGCTGCTTGATGATAAGTCCATCCAGAGAGTACTCCGTGAGGTTGATAACGGTGAACTTGCTATAGCTATGAAAGCTACAAATGAACAGGTTCAGGATGCTATATTCAGGAACCTGTCAAAGCGTCTTGCGGTCATGATCAAGGAAGATATGGAATATATGGGACCCGTACGTATGAAGGATGTTGAAGAAGCTCAGCAGAAGATAGTAAATATTATCAGAAAACTTGAGGATTCGGGCGAGATCATTATTTCACGTGGCGGAGGTGACGATATAGTTGTCTAATGTTATAAAAGCATATTCGATAAGCTACGATGAACCTGTAAAAAAACTTGATATGAACGAAAAGGCGGAAAATTTCAGACGCCTTTATGAAGAAAATCTGGAAAAAAAGTTTGAAGAACAACATAGTGACGGAGAGGATGAAGAAAGCGTTGACGGTTTCTCTGAGGGCATTGTCGGAGAACGTGTTTTCTTTAAAGGAAGTGAGGAAGAAACTCTATCCGAACAGGAGAAAAAGATACTTGATAACCAGCGGGAAATAAAGAAGCTTCAGACTAAAATAGAAGAATTAAGGGTTGAAGCCGGAAAGATACTTGATGAGGCCGAGGAACAGGCAGAAAGCATAATGGAAAATGCCCGCAGTGAGGCGCAGAATGAATATGAAAACCTCATCAATACATATATGGAACAAGGCTATGCCGAAGGTCGCGAGCAGGCTGAAAAAGAATATAACAATTTAAAAAATGATTTAAAAAGAAAAATACAGGAAACAGAGGATAATTACGAAAAGCAGGTAAGTGAATTGGAACCTGCTTTTGTTGAAATTCTGATTAAATATATTGAGAAACTGACGGGGATTTATGCCACAAGCAGGACTGAAGTTATAATGCATGTAATTCATCAGGCCATGACCAAACAGACACCATGCAGGAACTTTATTATAAGAGTATCGCCTGCAGATTACGGAACAGTACTTAACTCTAAACCGGAAATACTGCTTTGGCTTCCGGACGGTTCTCAGATAGAAGTGGTCGAGGATAAAATGCTTACGGAAGGCGGGTGCATGATAGAAACAGATACCCGTATATTTGACTGTTCGGTAGAAACACAGATGAGGAGTCTAATAGAGGATCTGAGACTTCTTGCAGGAGACTCTGAGGTTAACAGTAAGAATAAATAAGGCCGGAGTATAAGCTATGGATGTTAAAAAATATGAGGCTTTTCTGGATAAGAATTATGTTAAAGAACTCGGTAGGGTAAAAAAGGTTGTAGGACTTACTATGGAATCCTTTGGACCCGATGTAGTTCTTGATGACGTATGTAAGGTAACATCGACAGATCATAAGATTGAAACCAGAGCTGAAGTGATCGGTTTTAAGGATGACTATGTTCTTCTTATGCCATATGAAGAGATAGGCGGTATTGGGGTAGGAAGCCTTGTGGAAAATCTGGGCGAGAAGTTTTCCGTCAGAGTCGGAGATGAGCTCTTGGGCAAGAAGCTCAATGGTCTTGGCGAACCTATGGACGGTACTGTTATTAAGACTATGAATACTTATCCTGCCGAATCTGCTCCTCCAGATCCGTTAAAACGTGAGATGATCAAAGAAACTCTGACCTTAGGAGTTAAGGCTGTGGACGGGTTGCTTACAATAGGCAAAGGTCAGCGTATCGGGATATTTGCCGGAAGCGGTGTAGGAAAAAGTACGCTTCTCGGTATGTTTGCCAGAAATACTAAGGCAGACATAAATGTTATAGCTCTTATCGGAGAACGTGGAAGAGAGGTAAGGGAATTTATTGAACGTGACCTTGGTGATGAAGGTATGAAAAGGTCCGTGGTAGTCATAGCAACTTCGGATAAACCGGCACTGGCAAGAAAAAAGGCGGCGAAAACCGCAACCGCGATAGCTGAATATTTCCGTGATCAAGGGAAGGATGTTCTTCTGATGATGGATTCACTGACACGTTTTTCTATGGCACAGCGTGAAATAGGACTTGCTGCCGGAGAACCGCCGGTATCCCGTGGATATCCGCCGAGTGTGTATTCTGAAATGCCAAAGCTTTTGGAACGTGCGGGAAAAGGAGCAGTAGGTTCTATCACAGGACTTTATACGGTTCTGGTAGACGGTGATGACTTTAATGAACCTATTACCGATACAGCAAGAGGTATACTGGACGGGCATATTGTTTTGTCGAGAAAAATAGCAGCAAAGGGGCATTATCCGGCAATAGACATATTGTCAAGTATTTCACGTGTTATGAGTTCCATCGTAACAAAGGAGCAGAAAAAACTTGCTTCGGATCTTAAGATGGTGCTCGCTACATATAACGAATCAGAGGATCTGATAAATATAGGTGCCTATAAAGCCGGTGCGAATAAAAATATTGATTATGCTATAGAAAAGATTGACGCCGTAAATAATTTCCTATGTCAGGGAACCGATGAGAAATTTACGTTTGATGAGACACTGGAAGCATTAAGGGGCATATTTGTATAAAAAGTAAAGAAGCATATTTCTTTCAAGGTGATGACATGACGAGGTTTTCATTTAGACTTGAGAGTATTCTGCAGATCAAGATAAAACTTGAAGAACAGGCGAAGATGGAATTTGCAACAGCAAAAATCCGTTTAAATGAAGAAGAAGATAAGCTGAAAGCTCTGACTGACAGAAAAGAAACCTACGAGGGGGAACTGAGAAAGCTTTATCTTGATGAACTTGATATTAAAAAAATAAACTTTACGGCTTCGGCTATAAGCATTATCGACGGTCAGATAAAGACTCAGAGTTTTGCGGTAAAGAGGGCAGAAAAACAGGTTGAACTGGCTACGAGCAAGCTTAATACCGTTATGCAGGAACGTAAAAGCATGGAAAAGCTCAGGGAAAACAAGTTCGCAGAGTATATGAGAGAGTATAACGAGGAAGAGAGTAAACAGACCGACGAACTGATAAGCTATCAGTACGGGAAGGTAGAGGATTAATAGAAGCATGGCAAAGAAAGATAAAGAAGACAATAAGGAAAAAGACGAGAGCGTAGGCAGCAAAATAGGTACGATCATATTGATAGTATTCATTGTGCTTGTCTGGATTGCGATTTTTGGACTTCTGGTAAAAATGGATGTGGGAGGAATGGGAACAAAACTCAGACCACTCATAAAAGATGTTCCGGTACTTAATATAATACTTCCGGAAGTGGATGATGAGGTAATAATTTCCGAGAAAAACTATCCTTACAAGAATATTGATGAAGCTGTTGAAGTTATAAAAAAACTTGAACAGGAAATAGACGAGCTGAAAAATACCGATGAATCTTCACAGAAGAGGATTATTGAGCTTCAGAACGAGATTTCAAGATTAAAGAAGTTTGAAGACGAACAGGCTGCGTTTGAAGAAAGAGTTAAGCGTTTTGACGTTGATGTGGTTTATAATTCACAGGCTCCCGATATTGAAGAGTATAAAAAGTTCTACGAAGAGATAAATCCGGAAACTGCTGAGGAAATATACAGGCAGGTTACCGAACAATTGATGTATGATGACATGGTTAAACAGAAAGCCGATCTCCTGAAAAACATGAAGCCTGCGCAGGCAGCGAAGGCTTTGGAGGAGATGACTGCTGACCTGGAATACAGCTGTAAAGTTCTTCTTGCCATGAAACCAATCGAAGCCACGGCTATTCTTGATAAGATGGATTCACTGTTTGTTGCACGTCTCTTACAGACTATGCATGATATGGATGAAGCATACTATAGCAAAGTATCAAAGAATTTCTTAAACTGATGGTCTGAATTTTTTAGAAAAATTGTTTTTTTTGGCATTTTAGTGTTATGAAAAGCGCATAAAATGCCGAAATAAATAAAAGAGCGTATGCTTAAAAAATCTAAAAGAAAGGAGGAATGACATGACAGCTGTAAACTTAAATGCAGCAGGAGGTATCGGAAATATAATTCAGAGTGTTCAGAATGTAAAATATTCTGAAAAAAATGATCCGCCAAAGACTAATTTCAGTCAGGTGATGCGGGATAAGGCCGGAGAAAGAGCCGGAGCAGCCGAATTAAAGACCGGGGATGTAATTAAAAAGCCCAACCGTACAGAGCTTAAAAATTCAGCCTCGTCAAAAGCAGGCAATATTGCAAAACAGAAGAACGGAACTCCTGCAGCAGACAAAAAAGGTAAAGCAACCAAGACTGCCGATGAAGTTTTAGCCGGTGCAGCCGAGGTTCTGAATGTTAAGCCGGAAGAGCTTAAGGAGGCTATGGATTCCCTGAATCTGAAGGTTGAAGATCTTACAGACAGGAACAATGTGGCAAAGCTGATTTTGCTTCTTAACGGATCAAGCGATCTTTCAGATATGCTCGTTGATAACGGAATGCTTGAAGCATTTAATGAGCTAAACGATTTCATTGCCGAAACTCTTGAGGAATCAGGACTTACTGAGGATGAATTCAGAAGAATGCTTGCAGATCTTGATGACGGAAATACCGATGCGGGAAAAGAAGTTTTAGGAGCATCGGATGAAGAGGCTGAAGAGGTTCAGGCAGATAACGGGAACCCGGATATTGCAACAGTATCTTCAAAGGAGATTGAGATTACCGTTTCAAATCAGGACGGTGAGGACGGAGCAGATTCCGGACTGGCAGGTAAAGACGGAAACAGCGATCAGGTAAGAAGTTCGGATAACAATACGCAAAATATCTCTCTTGCTGAAAATTTCGTAAGAAATCTTGAAATGGCGGTTGACCGGACTCAGGAGATCGGAGAAAATGTTTACGATGTAAGAGAAATCGTTTATCAGGTAGTTGATAAGATCAGAGTTTCAATCTCTCCGGACAATACTTCCATGGAGATGCAGCTTAATCCTGAAAACCTTGGTAAGGTTTCAATAAGCATAACTTCAAAAGCCGGGGTTATGACGGCACAGATAAATACCGAAAACCGTCAGGCCAGAGAGGCAATTGAAAGTCAGCTTCAGATACTTAAGGAAAATATCGAAGCTAAGGGAATAAAGGTTGAAGCAGTGGAAGTAAGAATCTCGGATTTCAATCTGGCAGATAGCAGAAACAGTGAGAGCAGTTCTGAGAATCGTGACGGAGAAAGCTCCGGAAAAGGAAGAAGAAACGGTAACGGTGTTGTTTCAGAAACAGGCTCGATCGCGGAAACGCAACAGATTACACGCGAAGTACTTGAAGAAATGGGAAGTACTGTAAGCTATACTGCATAACAGGTACTTTAGAAAGGAGTCATTTATGGCAAACGGTGTTTCAGGTTTCGGTCAGACAGGTATTGACGGAATGTTCGATTATATCCCTACGGTTACCGGAACAGACAGTGCATCAAGAAAAGGATCCACTGATCTTGGAAAAGATGCGTTTTTACAGCTCCTTGTTTGTCAGATGCAGAATCAGGATCCAATGGAACCTAACAATGATACTGAATATGTCGCTCAGCTGGCTCAGTTCTCACAGCTTGAACAGCTTCAGAATTTAAGCAGCGAATCACAGAAGTCACAGGCATTTTCACTGATCGGAAAATATTGCATCTTTCAGAGTAAGGATCCGTACGGAAACATAAATTATTACGAGGGGAAGATCTCATCAGTTAATATTTCGGGTGGCAGGATCACACTTTCAACCGATACACAGACCTTTAAGTATGAAGAACTTTATTCGGTTATTGATGATACTGTACTTTATGAGGAAACGGAAGATACGGGTGAGGAATAATCTATGACCTGTCGTGATAAGGAAAGGAAAATGAGATGGCAATTGATGTTATGAACAGATTTCCTTCCACCCCGATCTTAACAGGTACGAAGGAAAAAATATCCGTATCCGACTTTAAAGCGAAGAAGCAGGAAATAGATGGACTTTCTTTTGAAAGCATACTTAGGAAAAAATTATCGGATCCCGGGGAACTTAAGATATCAAAGCATGCAGGAGAACGGTTAAAGCAGAGGAATATTGATCTTTCCGATACTCAGTGGCAGAGACTTGAAAGCGGTGTAAAAAAAGCCGGGCTTAAAGGAATCCGAGAATCGCTTATAATGGTCGATGATGTGGCTTTTATAGTAAATGTTAACAGCAACACGGTGATTACCGCAGTCGATGAGAATGAAGACAAGGTTTTTACCAATATTGACGGAGCAGTAATAGTTTAAACATAGCGCTGGACCGATTGGAGAGCGCAGGCAGCTGAATGCCGGATGCTGCCACATATGTTAAGTTTTAACAGCAGTTTAAAAACTGCAGATTGGAGTTTATTATGATGCGTTCATTATATTCCGGTGTTTCCGGACTTAAAGTTCATCAGACAAAGATGGATGTTATAGGTAACAATATCGCTAACGTAAATACAGTCGGATTTAAAAGCAGCCAGGTTAATTTTTCAGATATACTGTATCAGACAACAAGCAGTGCTTCCGGACCGAATACTGAAGCACGTACCGCAGGTATCAATGCAAAACAGATAGGACTTGGTGCATCTGTAGCTGCTATTTCCACAACGGTCACTGTATCGGGCGGTTCACAGAGAACGGACAATGCTCTTGATATCATGATCGAGGGCGAACAGTTCTTTATAGTTAATAACGGTGTACAGAATTATTTTACAAAAGCCGGAGCATTTACCATCGATGCGAGCGGTCTGCTTTGTAATACAGGCGGCTGTAAGGTAATGGGATGGCAGGTAGACCCTAATGATCCCAGCAAATGCGTTCATGATACGGTTTCCGAGCTTAGGGTAAGGTCAGCTGAAAATACATATGTTCCACCTGCAAGAACCACAGATATCCATTTTATCGGAAATATTGATCAGAAGGATACACAGCTCACAAATCCTCACGGAAAGACAACAACAATGTCGTTCTACGATAAACTGGGGCAGAGCTATATGGCGGTTGTCAGCATTAAAAAAGTTGATGGAGAAGACGGCGCGGAAGGTAATTACAATGTTTTCGTTACTGATATTCTTGATTCCACCGGACAATCTATCTTTGTAAAGTACAATGAGGAAGACGGAACATACGGACCCTCCGCAATAACTACTTTTAATTTCGGAGGACAGGATATTTCAGTAGATGATTCAATGATAGATCCAGAAACCGGAAAAGTTAATCTGTTTGATGATGATGACAATTATCTCGGTACTCCGGTGCCTTTGAAATTTGATGCCGAAACGGGTAAATTTGTAAGTATCGGTGAAGATGGAGAAGACAGTGGATCCAAGTGGGTATCATTAATGGTAGGCGGAGAATCTGATGCGGACAATCCTTCACCGTTTGGAGAGATAAAATGTGACTTTTCTTCAATGACAATGTATGCAAGCAGCGGATCTTCGAGTTTTGCAGCAATCAGAGGATCGCTTGAAGACGGTACCGGTGCAGGAAAGCCTAAGGGAACCATGACCGGCCTGGCTGTAGATTCTGCCGGCAGGATATATGGTTCATATGATAACGGAGACAAGAAGCTCCTTTGCCAGATCGCAGTAGCTTCGTTTGAAAATCCTGCAGGTCTTGAGGCAGCAGGTAACAGCCTGTTCCTTGCAACCATGAACTCAGGAGAATTTAACGGTATCGGAGAAGATATCAATACAGTTGGCGGAAAGATGACAACCGGTGTTCTTGAAATGTCGAATGTTGACCTTTCTACCGAATTTACATCTATAATAACCACTCAGCGTGGATTCCAGGCAAATTCGAGAGTCATTACGACTTCAGATACCCTTTTGGAAGAGCTTATAAATCTTAAACGATAAGCTTAATCCGTTAGGATAAAAGAATTTTCCGGATCTGCTGCGGGTATATGAAAATACACTTGGAGCATGTTGGCCGACAGCGGGAAACCGCTGTCGGTGTTTGGCGTTTTTAAAAATATCTATTTGCTAATTGGGAGAATAACTGTTATAATGATAGATGTGACAAAAATTGACGGCCGGGAGATAACTATAAACTCAGATTTGATCGAAACTTTGGACGAGATTCCGGAAACCGTTATAACTTTAACAACTGGAAAAAAAATAATTGTCAAAGAAAGTAGACAAAAGATAAAAAATTTAGTAAAATTGTATAAGCAGGAAATTTTTCAGAAATATATATTGAATGAAGAGATAGATTAATTCAGAAAATTCACATATTAAGGTGGTGTTATTTTGGATTTAGCGACGTTAATAGGCCTTGTGGCAGCCTTTTTACTAATGATATTCGGTATGGTATTTGATGCTAATACTTTTTCTGTTAATTTTGCGGCAGTAAAAGCATTTGTTGACGTACCTTCTTTGCTTATTACCTTCGGTGGAGCATTCATGGCAACAATGGCTATGTCAGGTAGTCCCGGAGAGTTCGTTAAAAGCCTTAAGACATTTACGCTTAATCTGAAAAAAGTTAACCTAAATGAAGAAGAAACTATAAAATCAATCATCGATCTGTCAAATATAGCACGTAAAGAAGGACTTTTGGCACTTGAAGAAGCAGCAGGCAGTATAGAAGATGAGTTTATGAAAAAAGGTGTGCTGCTTATTGTAGACGGTACGGATCCGGAACTGGTACGGTCTATCATGGAAACAGAACTGTCATGTATAGAGACTCGACATAAGGGTAACGTTTCGTTCTGGGAGAACCTTGGATCCATGGGACCTGCTTGGGGTATGATCGGTACCCTTATCGGACTTATCAACATGTTAGGAAACCTTTCTGACGTTAGTACCGTAGGTCCTTCCATGGCGGTAGCGCTTGTTACAACATTCTACGGATCAGTTCTTGCAAACTGGATCTGTACACCTACTGCTACAAAACTGAAATCAACCAACGATAAGGAAATACAGATGAAGGAAGTTATGGTGGAAGGTCTTCTTTCTATACAGGCAGGTGAAAACCCGAGAGTTATCGAAGAAAAACTTAAGTCCTTCCTTACACCTGAAGCAAGAGCTAACTTCTCTTCAAATGAAGGTGGTGAAGAATAATGGCTAAAAAGAAGCAGGATGATCCGCCTAAAGGGTCGCCCGCCTGGATGGCGACGTTTTCGGATCTTATGAACCTTCTGCTTTGCTTTTTCGTTCTTCTGTTCTCAATGTCAAGCGTTGATGCAAATAAATGGGAAGAAGTTGTAGCCTCAATGACGAGTGCTTTCAGTGTTTTTAATGACGGAAGTACTTCAATCGGTGACGGAACACTGGTTGGAATGGGAACTACACAGCTTTCAAATCTGGATGAGTATTATGCTTCTCTCGGCCAGAAATCCGAGGACAGCGGCGAAGACATTAGGGATAATCCAAGCCAGCAGACCGGGGATAACGGTGAAGGCGACGGTAATACGCCGGAAAAACAGTCGGGTGAAGGACAGAAGGAAGAAACAAAGACCGGCGAGGGAGATCTAGAGAAAGAACTCGAAGCAGCTAACAGAAAAGAAACTACCGAGATGCTTGATGCCATCTCTGAGATGACAGAACGTTACAATATAAGCGGATTGATGGAAGTAGGTATGGATGTCAACGGAAAATATGTTGAGCTGACAATTAACGGATCTGTACTTTTTGATTCAGGAAAGGCAGACTTAAAGTCTGAAAGCTTACCGCTTATGTCAAAGGTCGGCGACATCCTGAAGGTTTACTCAAAACATGACGTTCAGGTTATCGGACATACTGATAATATTCCCATGAAGTCGTCGAAATATGAAAGTAACGACATTCTTTCTTCGGCACGTGCGATCAGTGCGGCTCATTATCTTATCAATGAGAAAGGTATCGATGTAAACCGCATATCGTGGACCGGACGCGGAGAATATGATCCTATAGACACTAATTCGACTGCAGAAGGCAGAGCAAGAAACAGAAGGATAGAAATACGTATATATAATTCTTTAAGCTCTAAATAAACAGATAAGGAGCGGGAAAAAATATTCGAAAGGCAGATAAATCATGAAGAAAAACATGCTCACGATACTGGTACTTATACTTTGTATCGTAAATCTTACCCTTAGTGCGTATATTGTGTTTACGGTTGTTCCTAATGCACAGAGAACCGATACCCTGATTACCAGGATACTTCAGATCATTGATCTGGAGCTTGAGTCACCCCTTCCTCAGGATATAAACAATACTTATGATATAGAAAACATCGAAAAGTATGATATTGAGGATATGACTACCAATGTTGCTTCCGGAACTGACGGAAAGGCTCACTATGCAAAGATTTCGGCAAGCCTTACGATAAATAATGCCGATGATGATTATGCGAAGCTGAACCCTAAGGTTGAGACAATGAAGAGCGATATAGTATCTATAATCAAGACTCATGTTTCAAGTTATAATAATGAAGAACTGGCTAATCCGGAAACCAAAAAGACCATTAAGGAAAAGATCCTTACCGATATTCAGACATTGTTTAATTCAAAGTTTATTGTTGATGTTACTGTGGATTACCTGATTCAGTAGGAGGTAAGCTATGGGTGATGTATTATCCCAAAACGAGATAGATAACCTGTTAGCGGCTCTCAGCAACGGAGAATTGGATGCCAGTGATATAAAGGGTTCCGATGAAAAAACGGTCAAAAATTATGATTTTAACCGTCCTTCAAAGTTTTCCAAGGAACATTTAAGAACTTTGGAGATAATATTTGAGCATTACAGCCGTCTGCTTTCGACATCGCTTCCCGCATATCTTCGCAAAAATGTGCAGGTTGAGCTTGTGAATGCCGAAGCCACTATTTATCAGGAGTTTACTAACTCGCTGTCCAACCCGGTTCTTCTCGGAATAATAGATTTCTCTCCCCTGACCGGCAATATCATTATAGAAATGGCTGAAAAGATCGGCTATACTATAGTAGACAGAATGCTCGGAGGTTTGGGAACACCCTTGGAGAAATCGAGAGAGTTTTCCGAAATAGAGCTGGCAATTATTGAAAGAATTATGATAGTATGCGTGAATCTGCTGGCAGAACCTTGGACAAATGTGGTTAAGCTGGAGGCACGGTTGCAGAGAATAGAGACAAATTCACAGTTTGCCCAGATCATATCCCCCAGTGAGATGTCAGCTATCATTACCATGAATATGAGGATAGGAAATGTTGAGGGCATGATAAATGTCTGTATGCCGTATGATGTACTGGAGCCGGTTATAGATAAGCTGAATACAAAATACTGGTATTCAACCGTCAGGGGTGTTGATAAAAATGTTGACAGGGAACTTATCGAGGTGGCGATAGCCAGGGCACGTGTTCCGGTAAAAGCTGAGCTTGGAAGAAGCACGATTTCCGTAAAAGATTTCGTTAATATCCAGAAAGGTGATATTATCAAGCTGAATACCAAGGTAAATGATGAACTTGGAGTATATGTGGGGAATATGAAAAAGTTCTTTGCACTTCCGGGAACATCCTCAGATTCTTATGCAGTTAAGATATCACAGGTGATAAAGGAGGAAGATAGCTGATGGATGGCATGCTTTCACAGGAAGAAATAAATGCCCTGCTAAACAGTATGAACGGACCTTCATCGGATCCGGAACCTGCACCGGCAGTTGAGGCTGCGCCTCAGGGAGATTTATCTGATATAGAAAAAGACGCCATAGGCGAGATTTCAAATATAAGTATGGGTACTGCAGCGACCACGCTCTCGTCGCTCCTTAACCAGAAGGTAAATATTACGACTCCTAAGGTTACTTATGCTACTTGGGATGGGTTGATGAGCGAGTACCAGGATCCGTGCGTATTTATCCAAGTATATTATACTTCCGGTCTGGATGGAAATAATATATTAATATTAAAAGAAAATGATGTTAAGATCATCACTGACCTTATGATGGGCGGAGATGGTACAAATATTGGAGGAGAACTGACAGATCTTCATTTGAGCGCTATCGGAGAAGCTATGAATCAGATGATGGGATCTGCTTCAACTTCCATGTCCTCCATGCTGAATAAAAAGATAGATATTTCACCGCCTACAGCGTCTCTTGTTAAACTTACGGAGATAATGAACGCCACCGATATAGCGGAATTCCTTACAGGTTCTTTTGTTAAGGTTACGTTTAAGATGGAAATAGGCGATCTGATCAACAGTGAGATAATGCAGATGTATTCCTTTGATTTTGCAAAGGATATATATAATCAGTTTGTGAGCATGGTTGATCCTTCGCCGTCATCCGGCGGGACTTCCGCTCCGGTAAAGGAAGCACCTGAACCGAAACCGGCTCCATCGGCCGCACCTTCTCCTGCACAGCCGTCTGCAGCTCCGGGAATGTACACACAGCCGCAGCAGGCATTCCCAAACCAGGCTATGTATGCACAGAATATGGGATTCCAGCCGCAGCAGGGAATGTATGCACAGCCACAGGAAGCTGTTCCGTATATGGCAGCACCGGTACAGAATGTAAATATCGCACCTGTTCAGTTCCAGCCGTTTGCAGAGATGAACAATCCTCTGTTAAAGACTGAAAATATAGATCTGCTCCTTGATGTTCCGCTTGAAGTTACTGCGGAACTGGGCAGGACAAGTAAGACTATAAAAGAAATATTGGATTTTGCTCCGGGAACTATTATAGAACTGAACCGTTTGGCAGGAGAGCCGATAGATGTGCTTGTAAACGGTAAATTTGTTGCAAAGGGTGAAGTTGTGGTAATAGAGGAAACTTTTGGTATAAAGGTTACAGAGGTTATAAAATAAATGCCTTATAATGTGATATTTGCCGCTACGGATTTCCTGAACAATGATTCGGGCGGGTTTAAAAGCATCCTGAAGCTTATAGGATTGATCATACTTTGTGCCCTTATCATAGCAGCAAGTTATTTTACCACAAAGTTTATCGGAAAAAAACAGATTGGCGGAAAGAATTCCAACTTTAAAAGTATAGATGTTTTCCGGGTGACACCTAATAAGTTTCTTCAGATTGTTAAAATCGGGGAACGCTACTTTTGTATAGCGGTTACAAAGGAACAGATTTCTCTCATATGTGAGATGAAAAAGGAAGATATAAAGTATTTTCCTCCGGAAGTTTCCGAAAAAAAATTTAAAGATATTATTACTGATATGGTAAACAAGAAAAATAAGGAAGAAAATACTGAAATTTCCGATTCTGACAAAGAAAAAGAGTGACTTTTTCAAAAAATTGTAATATAATAACACATATATGATTTTTTCAAGTAAAGGTTGATAGCATGATTGAAGCAGTTGCGAAGAAAAAGCTTTTAAAAACATTAGTGTTTGGGCTTATTCTTACAATAATGTGCGTGTTAACCTCTATTTGTCGTGCTCCGATAAGTGCGGGGGCAACTGATAATATAGAGCGAAATGCTTCTGATCCGAATGAAGATACAGACACAGGCAAAGATTATATAGAAGGCGATTTAGGGGGCTTGACGTTCCGCTTTGATGGGGACGATAACAGCTCTCTTTCGGCTACTCTTCAGATACTTTTGGTTTTGACGGTAATAGCGCTTGCACCTTCAATTCTGATCATGCTGACATCGTTTACAAGGATAGTTATAGTTCTGCATTTTGTCCGGACAGCCGTCGGTACACAGACTACGCCGCCGAACCAGGTGCTCGTGGGGCTTGCTCTTTTTCTGACATATTTTATTATGGCTCCCACACTGGACAAAGTATATGATACGGCAATTACTCCTCTGAACAGAGGTGAAATAACTACCGAACAGGCGCTTGAACTTGGCATGCAGCCTATCAGGGAATTTATGTTTGAACAGATGGACGGTGGGGAAAAAGACCTTCAGCTGTTCTTGGATATAGCGGGAATAGAAGAAGTCAATACCAGGGATGATGTTCCGACTAATGTTCTTATTCCGGCCTTTATCATAAGTGAATTAAGAATTGCTTTCATAATCGGATTTTTGATATATATACCATTTTTGATAATAGATATGGTTGTAGCTTCAACCCTTATGTCAATGGGTATGATGATGCTTCCGCCAACGACTATTTCGATGCCGTTCAAGATTCTTCTTTTTGTAGTGGCAGACGGATGGGATCTGATAATAGGACAGGTTGTCAAGACATTCTATTAGCTGGGCCGGGGATATTCTTTATTATTATAAAGTGACCCGGGGAAAAATTAAAGGATCTAGAGGACCAGGAGGGCAATATGAGCGAAGAAATGGTTATAACGCTTCTGAGAGAGACCCTGTATCTTATCATAAAGGTCTCTGCACCGATGCTTCTTATTTCACTTGTAGTGGGATTAATAGTCAGCATCCTTCAGACTGTGACATCCATCCAGGAACAGACTTTAACATTTGTCCCAAAACTTATAAGTATATTTTTGATCCTGATGCTTACAGGCAATTGGATACTGACCAACATTGTTGAATATATGGAGTATCTGTTTGAAAATTTTAATGCATTTATAAGATGAAAGAGAGTATATTTACATTACAACAGTTGGAATTCTTCCTTGTTTTGTTTATACGTATAACAGGGTTTGTCTATACTGCACCGTTCTTCAGCCTGAAGAACTCCCCGAGGTCGGTAAAAGTTGGATTTTCTTTGCTTTTGTCGCTGATCATCTTTAACATTATGCCATATGAGCCGCTGGAATACGGAACGGTAGTGGGATATGCGGTGATCATTGCCAAAAACCTGCTTGCAGGTCTTTTACTGGGTTTCTTGGCAAATGTATGTTATCAGATAATAAGCCTGGCAGGTCATCTGATAGATATGGAGATCGGATTTTCAATGGTAAACGAATTCGATCCTGTAACATCTACGCAGGTAACAGTTTCTGGAACATTTTACGAATACGGAGTAATGCTTGTCCTTATGGTTACCTACCTGCATCATTATTTGCTGGATGCATTGATAGATTCTTTTAAGCTAGTTCCTGTAGGTGATATAACTTTCAACCCGTTGATATATAATGTCGGATTGAAGTATATAGTTGATTTCTTTGTTTTGGCGTTCAGGATAGTATTACCTGTATTTGGTGCACTTCTTATAGTAAATGCCATACTGGCCATTATGGCAAAGGTTGCACCACAGATGAACATGTTCGTTATAGGTATGCAGCTTAAAGTACTTGTCGGACTTGTGGTAATGCTAATAGTTATAGAACTGCTTCCCGGTGTAGCAGAGTTTATTTTTGACGAGATGTTTGAGCTGATGCGTATGGCAATGTCATATATGGAACCGGGATGACCGCGAAGAGGCGGAGCAGTACTTATTAAAAGTTGGGAAAGGAAAAAAATGATAAAAGGCGTTTCCTTTGACAAGGAAGATCTGGAATTAAATCCTAATCTTTTAGTCTTTGATCTGCAGTTCTTTGCAAATGATGAAGGCGGGGAAAAGACAGAGGAAGCTACGCCTAAAAAACTGGATGATGCCCGAAAGGAAGGCCAGGTAGCAAAGAGTCAGGAACTTGCCACGGCTGTTACTTTGATAGCGCTTTTTGGAAGCCTGAAGGTTTTTCTTGGATTTATCGGAGGCAATTTTTCGGATAGTTTTGGAGAGTATTATAATAATATAGACCAGTATTCAAGAGAAGTATTTAATTCAAATTATGCTGTAGCCTTTGTGAATTCCGCTATGTGGAAGATACTTCTTACCTGTCTTCCGATATTTATAGTTGCGGTGGTTTTTGCAATCGTGATAAATGTCTTTCAGGTAAAATGGCAGCCGACCCTGAAACCGTTAATGCCCAAATTTAATAAGATAAACCCTATCAACGGATTTAAGAGAATGTTTTCCATGGATAAACTTGTAGAACTCTTAAAATCCCTGTTAAAGATAGGACTTATAGCTTATCTTGCATATTCTGAACTGTCCGAATCGGCGGGAATAGTAAATTCGCTATATGGCATGGATCCTATGGATGCAGTGGCAATGATAGGAGAAAAAGTCATTAGTTTCGGACTTCGTGTGTCAATTATTTATGTTGTGATCGGTCTTGCCGACTATATTTATCAGAAATTCAAATTTAATAAAGACATGCGCATGACCAAACAGGAGATAAAAGACGAGTTCAAACAAACTGAAGGCGATCCTAAGATAAAGGGCCAGATACGACAGAGAATGCGAGAAGCTTCTCAGCGGAGAATGATGCAACAGCTTCCTGAAGCAGATGTTGTCATCACAAACCCTACCCATCTTGCATGTGCAATAAAATATGATAAGGAACAGGCTGAAGCGCCGATGCTTATCGCAAAAGGCGCGGATTTCCTTGCACAGAAGATAAAAGAAGAAGCAAAGAAACATGATATACCGATAGTTGAAAATAAACCTTTGGCAAGAATGCTGTATCATAATGTAGAACTTGATGAAGAAATTCCGGAAGAACTGTATCAGATGACAGCTGAAGTGCTGGCATATGTTTATTCGCTGAAAAACTAAATTTTTTTTTGAAATACAAAAACGGGAAATATGGGGAGTAACTGAAAATAACGGAAGGGGAAGATAAGCCATGAAGCTGAATTTCAAGACATTGTCCAACTATATGGTTGGCGTATATGTTCTGGCTGTTATAGTCTTCTTTATTGTGCCCATTCCGTCCTTCCTGCTGGATATCCTGGTGGCATTCAATATGTCCATTGCAATGATAGTGCTTTTTAACGCATTGTTTGCACCTGATGTACTTCAGATGTCAAGTTTTCCTACGATACTATTGATGACCACAATCTTCAGGATATCATTGAACGTATCTTCGACCAGGCTTATATTAAAAGACGGAAATCCGGGAAAGGTAATCACTGAATTTGGAAACTTCGTAGGCGGAGGAGATCTGATCCTGGGCGCTATTGTATTCGTAATACTTATACTTATCCAGTTCCTGGTAATAAACAAAGGTTCGGAACGTGTATCCGAAGTTACCGCTCGATTCACGCTTGATGCCATGCCCGGTAAGCAGATGGCGATTGACGCAGACTTAAATACCGGTGCCATAACAGATGAAGAAGCAAGAAAAAGAAGAGAGAAAATACAGGAAGAATCAACATTCTTCGGTTCCATGGACGGTGCTACAAAGTATGTAAAAGGAGATGCTGTAGCGGGTCTTATAATAACACTTATAAATTTCGGCGGTGGTATAGCAATGGGCGTTACATCCGGAAATATGACAGCCGCAGATGCTTTAAAGACCTACGGAATGCTTACTATTGGTGACGGTCTGGTAAGTTCTATGCCGTCCCTTATGATATCTCTTGCAACCGGTATGCTTGTTACAAAGGTTTCAAAAGATTCCGATATAGGTGACATACTTGTATCACAGCTGTTTTCCATACCGAGAGTACTTTATATAGTCGGTGTGGCCATGATCGTTTTGGGATTTACGCCGCTTCCGTGGTTTATATTCATTCCTTTCGGTGCAATGTTTATTGTTGCCGGAAGAAACATAGAAAAGAAAGTTAAGACTAAGGAAGTTGAAAAAGAAGTTACTACCGAGGAAACTGCGGCAGAGGAGATACGGCGGCCGGAAAATGTTACACAATTGCTTCAGGTTGATCAGATTGAGTTGGAATTTGGATATGGTATCATACCTTTAGCCGATGCAAATCAGGGCGGTGACCTTCTGGACAGAGTTGTGCTTATCAGAAGACAGATTGCGCTCGAACTTGGCTGTGTTGTTCCGACCATTCGATTAAGAGATAATATACAGCTTAATCCTAACCAGTATGTTATCAAGATAAAAGGAGTTCCCGTTTCTGACGGTGAAATACTTTTTGACCACTATATGGCCATGAATCCGGGATATGTTGAAGAAGAGATTACCGGTATTCCGACTTTTGAACCCTCATTCCATCTTCCTGCCATATGGATAACAGAGAGCCAGAGGGAACGCGCCGAATCCTACGGCTATACTGTAGTTGACCCGCCTTCGATCATTGCAACACATTTGACGGAAGTAATCAGGCGCCATCTTGATGAACTTTTGTCGAGACAGGATGTTCAGAACCTTATCAATAATATCAAGGATGCAAACGAAACTCTGGTCAGCGAACTTGTTCCAAAGCTGCTTAATGTCGGTGAGATACAGAAGGTGTTACAGAATCTGTTAAGAGAAGGAATATCCATAAGAGACCTTGTGTCCATATTTGAAACTCTTGCGGATAATGCCACTACAACACATGACACGGATGTACTTACGGAATATGTAAGACAGGATCTGAAACGTGCCATATCAGCCAAGTTTTTTACCAAAGGTGAAAAACATTCTGTTGTGACTCTTGATCCACAGGTCGAAAAAGAGATAATGGCTTCTATTAAGACTACGGAACAGACAACATATATAAACTATGATCCTGAGAAAGTAAGAAAACTTATGGATTCCGTCGAAGAACAGTCGAGAATACTTGAAGAAAACGGAATTAACCCTATAGTAATAACTTCACCTATAGTTAGAATGTACTTCAAGAGGCTGTCAAGAGATTACTTCCCGGATCTTATAGTCCTTTCTTACAATGAGATAGATTCGGATGTAGAACTTCAATCAGTTGGGATGGTGACGATTAATTGATAATCAAAAAATTTCAGGGAAATACAGAAACAGAGGCTATCATGCGCGCCAGGGACGAACTGGGGAAGGACGCCATAGTAACCAATGTTAAAATGATCAAACCCGGCGGTCTTATGAGACTTTTCAAGAAGCCGACTTATGAAATAACCGCCGCACTTGATGAAACGCCCCCAAAGACCGAACTTTCAAGGCGTGAAAGCATCAAGGCCATGTTTAAAGATAATCCGGATATTATCCTGGATGAGAAAACGGAAAATACGAAAAAGGAACAGGATGATGCTGCCCAGCTTATTTTGGGAAAAGAACAGCTTGAACAAAAAATATCTAATATTGCCATGATGCTTGAGAAGCAGATGGGAGTAAAAAAAGAAACAGCCGTTTCTTCCGAAGGAGAAAAGAAAGAGGAACCGGAGCACGATGACAAGAGTAATGCCTGCATTGAATTGATACATAAGCAGCTTGAATCAAATGAGGTTGACGAGAAATATATCAATCAGCTCGTTACTGAGATAGAACCTACATTAAAAAAGGATGCATCAGTTGAAAATATTCTTTCGGGGATATATCAGAAAATAGTGCTGAAGCTTGGGAAGACTGAAGTGATGGGTGTAACCCAGGGAAAAGCAAGATTTGTGTTTTTTATCGGTCCTACAGGTGTCGGGAAAACCACAACCATCGCAAAACTTGCTTCTAAGCTTAAGCTTGACAGAAAACTTAACGTGGCTTTGCTTACAGCCGATACTTACAGAATAGCTGCTGTAGACCAGCTTAAGACTTATGCAGAAATACTTGATGTTCCTTTAAAAGTAGTTTATTCAGATACTGAACTCAAAGAAGCTTATGAGGAAATGAAGCATTACGACATCGTAATGATCGATACAGCCGGACGTTCGCACAGGGACAAACAACAGCGTGAGGATATAGAAAAGCTTATAAATGCGATCCCTGCGGAAGAAAGAGATATTTTTCTGGTTCTAAGTATTACAACAAAATACAAAGATCTTATCAGGATAACTGAAGCTTACTCTGAGATAGCGGAGTACAGGCTGATATTTACAAAATTAGATGAAACGGATACTCTGGGGAATATATTTAATGTTAAGCTTCTTACCGGAGCCCCTCTTTCATATGCTACATTCGGGCAGAAAGTTCCAAATGATATATCCAGACTTGATGCTCAGATGATTGCAAAACAATTGCTTGGAGGTGGTGAGTAATGGATCAGGCCGAGCAATTGAGAATGCTTGTCAGCAAACAGCAGGAACAGAAAAAGAAAGAAAGAAAAGTATCACGTGTAATTACAGTAACAAGCGGAAAAGGCGGAGTAGGAAAATCCACACTGACGGTAAATCTGGCGATAAACCTGTCAAGGCTCGGAAAGAAAGTAATAATCCTAGATGCCGATTTCGGATTGGCCAATATTGAAGTAATGCTTGGAATCCGTCCGGAATACAATCTGGCCGATCTGATGTTCAGAGGCAGGGAATTGAAGGATATAATCATTGAGGGCCCCGAAGGCATCGGATTTATATCCGGCGGTTCGGGAATACAGGAACTCAGCCGTCTTACAAGAGAGCAGGTTGTTTATCTTGTTCAGAAGCTGTATGAGCTTGATGAACTTGCAGATATTATCCTTGTTGATACAGGTGCCGGCATATCAGATTCAGTATTGGAATTTGTTTCGGCAAGTAATGAAGTATTACTTGTGGCTACTCCGGAACCTACATCAATTACTGACGCATATGCACTTTTGAAAACCCTTAACAGAAGAAGCGGTTTTTCAAAGGAAGATACTGTCCTTAAGATGGTAGCGAACCGTATCAAAACCAGTGATGAAGGTGATGTCCTTTACAGTAAACTCGGAGTTGTTGTTGAAAAGTTTTTAAGCCTTAAAGTAGAATATATGGGAGGCATACCCGATGATCCCAACTGCGGAAAGGCGATAATGCAGCAACAGCCGATCACTCTTTCAGATCCAAAATCACCTTCGGCAAAAGCAATAACACTGATTGCGGAAAAACTCGCCGACATTAAGGATGAAAATGCCGATAAAAAAGGAATAGCCATGTTATTCAGCAGATGGATGAAGAGTATTTATAGGAAGAAGAAAAATGCTTAAGAATGTTTTAAAGGTCGGAGACCGGATTGAATTGAAAAGTACAAATCGACCCAAGAATCCTGATGACTCACCTAAGGTTTATATGAGTCAGGTTCTTGATATTCTCGATGATTATAGAATGAATATAGCGGTTCCTATTGAATCGGGGCATCTTGTGCCCTTAGAGATAGGAAGCCGCTATGAAATGAGCTTTCTGACCAATTCCGGACTCTATATGTGTAAGTGTGAGATTAAAAACAGACTTAAGCAGGAAAATCTGTATTACCTTGCAATCAATATTATTTCGGAACTTAAAAGAGACCAGAGAAGACAATACTTCAGACTCGAAAAGATTATCCCATTAAAATACAGAGTGATATCCGACCTGGAATTAAGATTAAGATATTTTATGGAGAAAAAAGCGTATAAGGATGATCGCGAAAAGAGGATAGTTACGGAAAAACTTATGCAGCTTGAAGGCGTGATAATGGACGGGACAATAGTTAATGTAAGCGGAGGAGGAATAAAATTCTCATCCCTTGCTAAACATGAAAACGGAACGACCATAAATATTGATTTCTGGCTGGACGAAGACATAGAAATAGAAGCCGAAGCCAAGATAATAGGAACTGCTGAGATAGCCAATTCAAAAGGATTGGTCGAGTATAGATGTGAATTTAAGAAAATAAAGAAAGATATTAGGGAGAAAATAGTACGATACGTATTCAGTGAGGAAAGAAAACAGAGGCAAAAGGAAAACGGACTTCAATAAAATGAGGCTAAAATGAATAAAAAAATATCGGAAAACGGTGACTCTGCACTCATGAGTAGTACAAAATCTGATATAATAGATAATGGCAAGAAAGAAAACGGATCTGGTGAACGTATAGACAGACACAGTAATAATCCAATGTCATATATACTTACAGGAAATTACAAAAGGATTCCTCATAGGAAAGTAGGCACGGATGCCAAAAGAATTGTGGCTATATGTGCTTCGACAGGGGGACCGAAAGCTGTGGCAGCTATATTTCAGAAACTGCCTGTGAATCTGAATGCCCCGGTGCTTCTGGTTCAGCACATGCCCAGAGGTTTTACATCTTCACTTGCCAAGCATCTGGATAGTACCTGTGCCATAAGCATAAAAGAAGCCGAGGACGGCGAAATGCTTGAAAAAGGTAAGGTATATATTGCAAAGGGCGGAGCACATTTAAAAGTATTAAAAAGAAGAGAAAGCTATTATATATCATTGTCGGATGAAGCGGAACGAAGCGGGCTTAAACCCTGCGCTGATATAATGTATGAGTCTTTGGAAAAACTTGATTTTGACGAAATAATCTGTGTTGTTCTTACAGGAATGGGAAGCGACGGCACCAGAGGAATCGGGAAACTGGGTGAGAAAAAGAACATTTACGTTATTGCACAGGATGAAGCTACAAGCACTGTATACGGCATGCCCGGCATGGTAAAAAAGGCGGGGTTAGCGGATGCGGCAATCCCTTTGAATGAAATAGCGGACGCAATCATAAAAGCCACTGGGACAAAATTTGTCTGAGGCGGAAACGGAGGAATACATGGACGTCAGCCAATATTTGGAAGTCTTTATCGAAGAGGCAAAAGAGCATCTTCAGGCACTTAATGAGCACCTTCTTATTTTAGAGAAGGAGCCGGAAAATGAGAATACCATAAATGAGATCTTCCGGGCTGCCCATTCCTTAAAAGGAATGGCAGGAACCATGGGTTATAAGAGGATGCAGAAGTTAACCCATGATATGGAAAATGTATTCCAGGAGATCAGAAGCGGGAAGATGAAAGTAAGACCTCAGCTGACCGACTGTCTGTTTGAGGGGCTTGACGCGCTTCAGGAATATGTTGATAATATTATAAATACTCAGGATGAAGGGACTAATGATAATCAGTCTCTTATTGATACGCTTGCAAAAGAGCTCGAAATAGGCCTAAAAGGAGAAGGCGCAGCTGCCGAAGAACCTAAAGAAAATCCTAAGACAGAAGCAAATGAAAATAAAGAGGCTGCACAGGCACCGCCTTCTTCAAGTTCTGTAACTTATGCAGACCATGAAAAGGCCGCGATAAAAGAGGCCGGAAATCAGGGAATGTTTGCTTACGAGATACATGTTGATCTTCAGGAATCATGCTTATTAAAGGCAGCCCGTGCATATCTCGTATTTAAAGCCGTAGAAGAATTCGGCGAGATAATAAAGTCAGTACCTGATGCACAGATGATCGAGGATGAAAAATTCGATTTCAGCTTTGTGGTTGTAGCTCTTTCGAAGTCAAATGTCGATGAAATAAGAAAACGCGTACTGAATGTCTCTGAAGTAAAAGATGTTAATATATCACAGATTAAATTCGAGGAAGAACCGGTAAAGGAAGATAAGAAAGAAGAGGTTGCCAAGGAAAATGAGAAGTCAGCCGCTCCTGCCAAAAGCGCTCCGCCTGCACAGCAGCCAAAACAGGGCGGGCAGCAGGCTCCTAAAAAAGCGGTTGTTAACCGTTCGGTAAGAGTTGACATTGAGAAGCTTGACGATCTTATGAACCTTGTCAGCGAACTTATTATTGCGAAAAACGGTTTAACATCTATTTCTCCGGATGACTTCGGGAAAAAAGAAAAGCGTTCCGTATTCAATGAACAGATTGAATATCTTGAAAGAATAACGACAAATATTCATCAGAGCGTTATGAAGGTTCGAATGGTTCCTATCGAGAGCGTGGTCAACCGTTTCCCGAGAATGATCAGAGACCTTTCCAAAAAACTCGATAAACCTATGGAACTTTATATGTCAGGTGAGGAAACAGAACTTGACAGAACCGTTATCGACGAAATCGGCGATCCTCTGATGCATATTCTCAGAAATTCCGCAGACCATGGTCTTGAGAGTGCGGAAGAAAGAAGAAAGCTTGGAAAACCGGAAGTAGGTTCCATAATACTTAACGCTTATCAGGAAGGAAACAGCGTAGTAATTGAGTGCAGCGATGACGGCGGCGGAATAAATACTGAAAAAGTCAGGAAAAAAGCTATAGAAAAGGGAACTATAACCGAAGAGCAGGCAGAAACGATGACTGAAAAAGATTTTATCGATCTTTTATTCAGGCCCAGTTTCTCAACTGCCGACAAGATATCAGATGTTTCCGGAAGAGGAGTCGGGCTTGATGTAGTTAAGTCTAAGATTGAATCTTTGAGCGGTACCGTTGAGTGTAAATCGGTTCTCGGACAGGGAACAACGTTTACAATCAGACTTCCCTTAACATTGGCTATAATTCAGTCACTCATGGTAGTTATCGGCGAAGAAAAATATGCCATTCCTCTCGGTAGTATAGATACTATTGAAGATATTCCGGTTACAGAAGTTAAACGTGTTGAAAAGAATGAAGTAGTTAATCTGCGTGGAAATGTTATTCCTCTTATTCGCATGGCAGATGTACTGGAAGTTCCGGGAAAACGCCCTGAAAAAGAAAATGTAACAATGGTAGTTGTTGCAAAGGGCGATAAGAAGGCCGGACTTATAGTTGACGATCTGATCGGACAGCTTGAAATAGTTATTAAGTCTATTGGAAAATATATAAATAACAGTAAGATGATCAGCGGAGCAACAGTTTTGGGCGATGGTGAGATTGCGCTCATTTTGGATGCAAATGCGCTTGTTTAAGGGGAAGGAGGAAAAACTATGGATGAAAACTCCGTGAGTGCTGAAATAAAGCAGTATATTGCAGTTATGATAAATGACGAGCAATACGGAATCGATATAAATTTTATTGACAATATAGTAAGAATGCAGCGTATAACCAGAGTTCCGAAATCTCAGAACTATTTCCCCGGAGTCATAAATCTTCGTGGCGAAATTATTCCTATAATGAGTCTGAGAAAAAAATTCGGATTTGAAGATGACATATTTACTCCTAAAACCCGTATTCTTATCTTAAAACCGGAGCCACAGGCAAGTATAGGTTTTATAGTGGATGAAGTAAAAGAAGTTATATCGCTTTCTGAAGATGATATTGATCATGTTGTTGCATCGGAAGATAAAAATACATTTATTACAGGGGTAGGTAAACATACCAAGGGGTTGGTATCGATACTTAATATTTCTTCCGTGCTCGCTGAAAAAGAAGCAGAAAAATAATCTGTTAAAAGTTCGGAGACAGCGGCATGTTCTATGGAGGAGACAGATTTGGGAGAGATTCGTATTGAGGAATTATCGGAAATTGAATTTGATGTCCTTAAGGAAATATCAAATATAGGTACCGGAAATGCCGCCACAGCGATTTCAAAAATGCTTGACGGCAAGGTAGAGATTGAGATTCCAATAATTAGGTTTTTGAATTTCGACGAAATTAGCCAGATAGTGGGTGGAGCAGAAAAGGAAGTTATTGGGATTCTTGTGACCTTGGAACAGGATATAGACGGAATGATGATGTTTGTTCTTGATAAACAGTCAGCTTCCATTGTAGTCAACAGGATTCTGGGAAGACCTCCTGAAATGATCTGCGGGGAATTATCCGAGATGGAGAACTCTGTACTTACAGAGTTTGGAAACATAATAGCGGGATCATATCTTTCTGCTATTTCAAAACTGACAGGTCTTGTTATAGCTCCGAACGTTCCTGCACTTTCAAACGATATGGCCGGAGCGATCCTTTCGGTACCGGCTATTGAATTTGGAAAGGTAAGTGACAGAGTGCTTCTCATCCAGTCAGTATTTGATACCGATAATCAAAAGGCTGAAGGTTTTTTTATACTGATCCCGACACTAAATGCTTTCGATACGATTTTCAGAAAGCTTGGACTTTCAAGGTAAGATAATGAGTGAATTGATCAGAGTCGGCATGGCTGACTTAAATGTATGCAAGGCGCCGAACAGGATTACTACTATTGGACTTGGCTCTTGTATAGGCTTGGTTTTGTTTGATATAAAATCTGCCGCATGTGGGATGCTGCATTGTATGCTTCCAGACAGTTCGATCATGAGACAGACGGAAAATCCGGCAAAATTCGCAGATACGGGAGTGGCACTGCTTCTGGAAAGACTTAGAGGAATCGGTATTCCAAAGTCTGCTCTATGCGCCAAGATGGCGGGCGGAGCCAGAATGTTCACAGTTAAAAATTCTGTAGATATTTTAAATATTGGAGAGAGGAACAAAGAAGCGGTTGAATCAATCCTTGAGGAACTGCACATTCCGATACTTGCATCTGATTGTGGAGGAACAATCGGTCGAACAATAGAATTTGACCCCGTGACGTACAGGTTAAGAATTCGTTCGATCAGGAAAGAAGACAGATATATCTGATATTTCGTGGAGGCTTTGGCATGAAGGATAAGCCTATAGTAATTATCATTACCCTGATTGCAGGATCTGTGGCAAGTATTTGCTGCATAATAAAAGGCGCCGAACTGTTGGCAACCCTTATAGTAGTTCTGATAACACTGCTGGTATTTTTAATAATCGGACTCATAGTTAATTCGGTTATTCAGAAACAGCGTAAGGATGCCGAGAAAAGAGAAAAAGACGAGAAGCAGAGACTGGAAGAAGAGGAAGAAAGAAAACGCCAGCAGGAAGAGTCGGAACAACAGCCTCAGGAGGATACTGAGGGATAAGACGCCGGTAACATGGAGGGGACTATAAATGGCAGTAGCAGACAGAGACAAAATGTGGGTAGAGTACAGCAAGAATAAGACGGCTGAACTCAGAGAAAAGCTAATTATAGAGTACTCACAGCTTGTAAAAGTAGTTGCAGGAAAACTAAGTATGTACCTCGGTTACAATGTAGAATACGATGATCTGGTAGGATATGGGGTATTCGGCCTTATAGACGCCATAGATAAATATGACTACGGCAAAGGAATTAAGTTCGAGACCTATGCTTCTTTACGAATTAAAGGAGAAATATTAGATCAGATAAGAAGAATGGATTGGATTCCGAGAACGGTCAGACAGAAGCAGAAACAACTTGATTCGGCATATAAAAAGATTGAGGAGAAGACCGGGAGACTGGCTACCGATGAGGAGCTTGCCGATGAACTCGGTATCACGCTTGATGAACTCTGCGATATGCAGAATGAAACCAAAGTAAGCAATATCATTTCTCTGGACGAATATATGGAACAGGGAGATATAAAGGCCGAACCTGTAGAAACAAAGGACTATATGCAGCCTGATAAGGTTGTTGAAAAAGAGGAACTGAAAAAATTACTCTTGGAAGTACTTGAAACACTTACTGACAAGGAGAAGAAAGTAATACTTCTGTATTATTATGAAGATATGACACTTAAGGAAATAAGCAGTGTCATGGATGTTTCGGAATCAAGAGTGTCACAGTTGCATTCAAAAGCGCTGGTTAAGATGAGGGCAAGGCTTGGAAACAATATGCAGATGTTTCTTGGATGATTCGGAGCATAACCTGCAAAGAATATCGGAGAAAGTGAGGGATGGATATGACAAACGGATATTTTCAGCTTGAAGTGAGAAAAGACGGAACATACTTAATCGTCTATCCACCTGTCGATGGTGGTTCTCCAGCCGATCCTTCCGAGGTATTGACATATCTTGACGGTTATAGGATAGATTATGATAAGATAGCTATCTATAATACTATGAGGGATTTCTCTACAAAAAAAGAGCTCCGAATTACTACCATAAAAGCATCTAATCTTGATGAAACGATGAGTCTTGACATCTCTGACGGGTTCGCTACAGTAACGGCAAGGTTTTATCCGGAAGTTGAAGGTGGGAAAAAGCTGTCAAAAGAAGAAATACTCTGGCTAATTAACAAAAGAGGAATAAAATCCGGAATTAAGGAAGATGCTATTGAAAGATACCTTGAGGAAAGAAGTTATTGTACTTCTTATATTATAGCAGAAGCAGATCCGCCTGTAGAAGGAAGTGACGCGTCTATAGAATATTGCTTTAATACCGATCTGACCAGAAGACCTAAAATGAATGAGGACGGATCAGTTGATTTTCATCAGCTTGATAATTTAAGTAAGGTTGAAAAAGATCAGGTTTTGGCTATCCTTACTCCTGCAGTACCGGGAAAACCCGGAACTGATGTGCTCGGAAGAGCAATAGCCCCGAGAAAGGTAAACTTTCTGTTTTTGAAGCAATCAAAAAATGCAAGACTTTCACCTGATGGATTAAAGCTTATAAGCAATGTAAACGGGCATGCTGTGCTTACGGATAAACAGGTTTTTGTTTTTGATACTTATGAGATTGCCGGAAATGTTGATACTGAAACCGGAGATATCGAGTATAACGGCAATGTCAAGATTGCGGGAAATGTTAATTCGGGCTACAAGGTTGTGGCAGAAGGGGATGTAATTGTTGAAGGGATTGTTGAAGGTGCTGAAATAATTGCATCCGGGCAGATTATTCTAAAACGTGGCATTCAGGGAATGAGCAAGGGAAAGCTTTCGGCAGGCAGTAATATAGTTGCCAAATTTATAGAAAGTGCCGAGGTAAGTGCAGGAGGATATATCAGAACAGAATCTATAATGCACAGCAAGGTTTCTTCAGGAGCGGAAATAATTGTATCAGGTAAGAAAGGATTCATTACCGGAGGCATCATAAAAGCAAGTAAATGTGTTGAAGCTAAGACTGCGGGTTCGGTAATGGGCACTCAGACAATTTTTGAAATTGGGGAAAACATGGTATTTGTTGAGGAAGAGAGAGCGCTTCTGGCTGAGAGGAGAAATATTAAAGAAAACCTCGAGAAAGCGGAAAAGATCATATTCTATCTTTCGAAGAAAATCAAGGACCGCGAACAGCTTCCTCCGGAGAAAATTGTACAGTTCCAACAGCTGAGTGCAAGTAAAAGAGAGTTTGACAAACGCCTTAAAGAAATAGAAGACAGACTGGATGAACTGGATATTTTACTTGAGAATTCCACAAAGGGGTATTTACAGGTAGACGATGTTATCTATCCCGGATGTAAAGTTACGATAGCTACAGTTACTACGTACATTAAGGCAGAGACAAAGCACTGCCGTCTGGTAAGGGACGGCGCGGATGTGAGGATTACATCTTACCATTAGGAGGGATTCGTATGATCACACCTATTGAAATGTATACCATGGTGCCTAAATCTCAGGAAGCTTCAAATGTCCACAGTGCGGCTAATGCAAAAAATGTTGCGCAACAGCAGGGTGGGATGCAGGAAATAGCTCATCAGGCAAGGCATAATACTCAGCAGACCGTACAAGTTACTTCTTCGGAAAATCCTGAATATAGGTACGACGCAAAAGAACAGGGGAACGGAAACTATTCCTCAAACAAGAAAAAGAAAAAGAAGGAAGATGAGTCAGAGCACAAAGAGGACAGTTCGTTAAATGAAAATCATGGCGGCTTTGACATAAGGATTTAAAATTATGGGCGGATTAGAAATTGCGTTACTTATTTTTGGACTGATACTGATTGGGATCAGTTTTGTTCTTGTGGACAAAAAAGAAAAAGTTGAGCAGCCTACGGTGGCAGTTCCGGACATGAAACAGCTGAATGTTATCAGTGAACGGGCTATCAAGGATATGAATACAAATGCCAACAAGCTTATCGAAAGTACAGAGGATAGCCTTGAAGCTATATCAAACGATAAGATCATGGCAGTAAACGAATATTCTGATCAGGTACTAAATAAGATTGATGCTAATCATAAAGAGGTGGTATTCCTTTATCAGATGCTTCAGGATAAAGAAAATGAGCTGAAGGAAACCGCACAGCGTATGGAAGCATTGAGAATCGGATGTGAACAGATTCTGCATGAAAACGGAGATGTAGAAGTTAAGGGAGCTGCTTCCAAAAATTATTTTTCTGCATTGGATGAACTTTCATCAGCCAATAGTGAACAGAAATCCGTAGATGATCGTCCTGCGCGTATACTTGATATAGGTATGGAAGATTTCAGCTTTGATGATGAAGATGCAGGAGAGGCAGAGCCGGAGCCTAAAAACCAAAAGAATGTGAAATCAAAAGACCGTGCTAAGCAAAGACTGACTACGGTTTCAAGCGATGTTAAGCAGAACATGATTAAAAATGCTCCAGAAAAATCAGAGAAAACAAATGAAGTAATTGCATTATATAAGAAGAAAAAATCAGTTATGGAGATTTCAAAGCTTCTAAATATGGGACAAGGTGAAGTAAAACTGATTATTGAATTATATTGTAAATAGTCCCGGAGGAAGGAAATGAAATTAAAGTATTATATGAGAGGCGTAGGATGCGGAATCCTGTTTACACTTTTTATTTTCGTGGTGATCATTATTCCAAATCTTGAGCTGAACGATAAAATTGAGAAAAATACATCAAATACAACACAGCCTGAAAATTCTCAGGCAGGTAAACTGGTGGGACCGGATGCCACAACCGATACCCCGAAAAACTCAAATGAAGGTAATTCAGGTAATGCAGGTACACAGGCGACAGAAAATCCGGAAAATATTACAGAAGGATTAGAGCCCGGAGATAAAGCTGATCCCACACAGGGAACTACACCGACTGAAACTCCGAGTCCGACATCATCAGCGACACCTGAACCTACGGCTACACCGACTGAAACTCCAAGTCCGACAGCAACAGCAACACCTGAGCCTACGGCTACGCCAACAGAAGAACCAAGTCCGACACCGACAGCAACACCTGAGCCTACGGCTACGCCGACGGAAGAACCAAGTCCGACACCGACAGCTACGCCTGAACCTACGGCTACGCCAACTGAAGTTCCGAGTCCGACACCGACAGCAACACCAAAGCCAACAGCGACACCTAAGCCTACGGCAACTCCGGTACCGACATCAAAACCTACAGATGATGACGGAGAGTATGTAACAGTTACCGTAACCAAGAAAATGACTTCAGAACAGTTTGCACAAATGATAGAAAAGGCAGGATTGGTTGAAGATTGGAATGTATTTAACAAATATCTGATCGACAGCGGATATGCATACAAGATTCAATATGGAACCTTCAAACTTAAGAAGGGTATGACTTTTGAACAGATAGCTTACGCTTGCAGTCAATGGGTTAATGGTTAAAAACAATAGAAATAGCATAGCTTCTGCAGTTATTTAAATAGTGCGTAAATGGATCGGCGATATGAAAAATATCGCCGATTTTTTTAGCGCTTTACCAGACTAAACAGATGTGAAAAAACAGGTTGAAAAAGCGATAATTGTCTGAATTGTGCGAAATATTAAAAATGTTAAAAAAATTAAAAAAAGTAGTTGACAAACTAATTTTATGGTGGTATACTAGCTTTCGTCGCTTGAGGGAAGAACAAAAACGAATGGTTAGTGTTTAAGAGCTTAAGTGACATGAACCTTGATAACTGAATAGCAAGACAACCTTGAAATTTCCAAAGATTTCATTACCGCCGTAAGGTGGTAAGCCATGAAAATGGCAAGTTGAACGGAAGTAGAAATACTACCCAAAAAAAGACAGTAAAACGGACAAGAACGAAAAGCTTACTTAAGATAAGCTGGCGTAAGTCCAGACAGAACAAACTAAAACATGAGAGTTTGATCCTGGCTCAG
>JAFXXN010000002.1 GCA_017542245.1 Lachnospiraceae bacterium | reverse complement strand
TTCTCTTTTCAGCATAAAAGCCACCTCCTAGTATGTTTTGTTTCGCAGCTTAATTATACCATAAACAGGTTGGCTTTTGTGCTGTTTTTACAAAAAATCTAGGAGTTTTTTAGTTGACAGGGGACTTTTTCAGTGGTCTCGAACCGTCCCTCTGATCGATTCCTCTGATCGATTATACTCCCGCAGGAATTCGCTTCCGCTCATCTTTTCTTTAGTACAGACTATCTCCGCCAGTTTTCTGATTGTTTCAACCTTATCCGAAAGCAGCTTACGGGTGTTTAAGTACTCCTTTCTTAACAGCTCATCAATCAGGTCATCCGCTTTTGCTTTTGTGGATTCGGAACATAACGGTGTACACGTATCCGACATATATCCGGTTTCAAGTCTTACTAAAGCTCGTGGAGTTAAGACCGGCAAAGCTCTCGAAGCCTCCTTAGAAGTATAGGCCATCCCGTATCTCAAGACCATATTGTTTGCTATGTTTGTAGCCTGCAGGATATCACTTACAGCCCCTCCCGACACATTATCATCTCCGTATACAAGCTCCTCGGCAACTTTCCCGCCGAAGCAGACTCTAATATCTGATAACATCCTTTTCTTAGTAAAACTTGTCTTCGGAATTCTCCTGACAAATCCTTCGAACTTTTTCCGCGGGATAATGGTAATCTCATCAAAAGGTTCCTCTTTTTCTTCAGATTCAAGGATTGACATTATTGCGTGCCCTATTTCATGTACCGCGGTCGCGTACGGCCCCTCATTTACTTCCCTTTCTTTTTTTGTTTCATCACGTTTTTCCTTATCACCGGCTATCATTTTGTCAACCTGTTCCCTTATCTCCTCACTTAGCATTTTTATCACTTTCTCATCCTTTGATATTATGCCATCTATCAAGTCAGCATCTTCTTTTCCCACCAGAAGCATCCTGCTAAACATATCACTGTTTATGGTTATCAGAGTTTCATTTACAATCTGTTTTAGCTCAGAAGCAGAAAACCCTCTGGTGATCTTTGCGGCATCCTTTGCCACCGCCTCTATTATATCTTCCTTCAGTTCTGTATTTTTCAGATAGAATTCCAACAGTTTTTGCCTGTCCTTTACATCAGGCAGATCTATTTCAATAATCCTGTCAAATCTTCCAGGCCTTTTCAGAGCAGAATCTATCCTTTCAGGTGTATTGGTGGCGGCAAGAATGAATATGCTGTTATCCGACCCGAATCCATCCATTTCTGTCATAAGCTTCGAAAGAGCCGGTGCGAATCTGTTCTGCTCCCTTTTTTCCGCTATGAAGTCTATCTCATCTATGAATATAATACAATCATCAAACTTCTTTGCCTCACCGAAAAGCTTCGATACTTTGTCAGGTGTACATATATCCGTCGAGGAAACCGCTATAAACCCGACTCTATGATCCTTATCATCAAGATCCCTGTACCGTTTCTGTATCATATAAGCCATATATTTTGCAAAATAGCTCTTTCCTGTTCCGGGAGGTCCTACAAATAAAGCTCCATTGATCATTTTAATACCTTTATCCAGATAGTCTTTCTTATTAAACAGTATCTCAACAAATTCATTTACCCGTCGTACAACATCTTCATATCCAACCACCTTCGTTTCCGGGATATCGCCGGACACACGAAATTCTCCTATTTCCTCAAGGATTTCTTTCTTTAAACCTTCATCCGTTGTTGAAATCACTGTCTGATACTGCTCTTCAATTTCTTTCTTCATTATGCTTGCAACTATTTCCGCATTGCCTTTATTTGAATCTGCTTCCGACGATTCACATAAGACAGCATATTTCTCAGCAAAACTCATAACTCCTGAATAATTTGCAAAAAACAATGAATGCTCCGGCGAAGTAGCCCAACCGAAAAAGTTTTTTATGACAGCTCTTTCTTCCTCTCCTATAGTTATTTTGCTCTGAGACAGTCTCTCGTTAAGCACTTCCAGCAGCCTGTCGACACTCGGAGTCTTTAAAGACAATTTCTCAAACCGTCTGTATAAACCCTGATTGGTCTGAAGCATTCTTCTTGTTGCCCCCTCGTACCCTGCTATCCATATAGAAACACCTTCGTAATCATCGAGATATATGTCCGGTCTGGGCTTATCACTGCCGTCATGACATCTGTATGGCATCGAGCACGAAACAATCCTTCTGTCCCCTGACATGATCGGCAATAGTATGGACACTGCTTCCCTGCCAAAATTATCATTCATTAACGTATATATCTCGTCAATGAAGATTATTTTTTTCCTTTTGGCCCTATCCGGATTTTTAGGCTTTATATACAGGCCGTCACATGTGCTCCCGGTTTCTTTATCTTTATAACTTCCCACAGCCAGCTCCAGCCCAAGTACTTTCAGGAACATATCATAGATTGTGGCACCGGTCTGTCCCACATATGCTCCTTTAAGATCTGAGGCACTGAACTTGTGTATTTCTCCGTAAAAAAGCTCGCTTAATGTGTCCGCAAGCCTGGTTTTACCTACTCCCGGAGCTCCCATTATCGCAAAATTCGGTATTGGTATCTTTATGTTGCTACTGTTCTTTTGGTACTTCTTCCATGCAAACCATATACTTTTGTACAAGCAGGAATTATTCTCTCCTAATTCTTTTATCATCTGCTCTATATCAGTTTCGGATTTTTCCGGCTCAGTTTCCTGATACATCCTCAACTCTGCCAATCTTTTTCCAAGTCGTATATATCTACCCGCTGACAAATCCTTTTCAATATAGGAATCGATACAGTTTTCTATCAAGTCAAAAACCGGGTCCGGAATTAATAGATTTTCCACCTGCTCTATTTCAAAAGATGACTTAGACTCACTCCAATCTTCAACAATATTTATCGTAACATCAGCCCTCTTAAAAATATCCTGGACAATATAAAGATATGAAGCTTTATCCGATGTTTCCTCTGTTTGCCCCAGCACAGTATACCGGCAATCTCCATAATATCCTGATTTTTTTACAACATAACATACGGTAAACATAGCCCTATAACTATCAGCCAGGTTAGGCGAAGACGGTTTTGTTTTTTCTAACGAATTAACCAGCTCTGATGATGTCCATGACGGCAGGTCATAAAGAAATTTACCGGATTGTGTCTTGTCTGATTTTTCCGGATAAACACATAAATAAATATTCTTTTCTATTCCGTCTTTTTCCAGTTCACTCCCAAACCAGCACTCGCTACAATTATCCTCAGTTCCTAAAGAAACTGCTTCCACAGTCCCATCTTTATGCCTGACAATAGAACTGGGCATAAAATCCGGTTGTTCCGTAAACAATGAGAAAAATTCCTCATTCATGCCGGTAAACCATATGTCCTTAACTAACTGACGTGCCTTCTTCCAATTCCTTTTATCTTCCATAGCAACACTTCCTTTCATCCAGAGCATCGGCCACTCGAATTCAACTTTATTGTAAAATCGGAGTCCTTGCACTGATTTTTATTTTCAGCAAAAGCATATCATACGATTTAGGGATTTTTCTCCCTAATTTTTAGGAATATTTTTCTTAATTCTATTGATATTGTGATTTTTCTATGCTAATATGTTCAAAATATCAAAACAGTATAGTCATCCTACTGATATACACTTTATTAAAGGAGGTTCTCTATGGAAAAGAAGGAAAAAGGTCCAAAAGCCTACAATCTGAAGATAATATCTGTTCTCAAAGCCAAATCAAGCAAAGAGTCCCCGATTACAGTTAAGACAATCCAAAACGAACTCAATAAAATATTTTACGATGAAAAGGTGCCTGATTTAAAAACAATACGCAGTCAGCTCTCCGACATTATTAGTGTCATCAGCGAAAAAATATCTCTGCGTTTTCCTAGTAATCCCTATTTCTACGGAACTTATGACACTATGCCGCAGCTTGGCTTTACTATTGAATGTTGTATCAAGGATAGTAAGGGAAATTATATACCGTATAAAGAAACAGATTCAGATGATTGTGAAGATTATATATCAGGGGAAATAGGCAGCGAGTACAAAAAGATAAAAAGATTAACCACTAAATACTATTATTACCAACATCTTCTGAATGAACGCGATCTTTCATTACTCATTGAAGATTTAGAGACAAATAACTCTATCAGATCCCTGGAATTACAATCCTTAATCCGCCGAATTGCAAGTTTATCACCGGTATATATGCGCAATTACCTTACTAAGAGATATAACACCAATAATACAAACGTCGAGTATTTTGTACTATCGGAAAACTTAAAAAAGCTAAAAGAAGCGATTTCCGAGAGAAAACTTGTCTCTATAGTCAAATGCTACTATAATACAGACCACGTTTTAACCGAGGAGAATATTGACGAGCCGTATTTGGTCTTGCCTGTCAAGACAATCAATGTCAAAGGTTACTGCTATATGGAAGCAATCAGTTATGATCAGGAAGCCGATAAGAGTACTATCAAGTATTTTCGTCTTGACCAAATGTGTATCAAAGGCGATGTACAAAAACCAAACACATTACAAAAATTCCAGTATAGATTTCCGAAAGATAAAAGCACACTGGATGTTTCTGAATACAGATTTCCTTATCTGTTTATGGGTCGCAATGAAACCCAAAGAATAAAAATGCAGGTTTCAAACACTCATGAAATGCTCAATGTTTTATATGACTTTTTTGGAGGCAATACAGATATCCGAGAAGAAGATGCGTCATCAACCTGGCTCAGCGTGTCAGTTACTGCTCCTATTGACGGAATAAAAGCTTTCGCTAAAGAATACTGCACGGAAGTCAAAATCCTATCTCCCAAAACCCTTGCGTACGAGGTTAAAGAAGACCTTAAAAAGGCATTAGAGCTGTACGAAAATAATTAAGCAATCGGCGGTCATTTAGACCGCCGATATTACTCTCAAATTATAAATCATTTTTATACCTATAAAACCACAAATCCTCATCTTCTTTATCAAGAATGCTTATCTTTTCATCCAAATCGTTTAATACTTCATTAAGAATATAGGTTTTTCTTTCGATAGGCAAATTCGCACAACAATAATCGTTCAAAAATTTTTCCATCCACTTTCTGTCCCAATGCAAAAGTTGTTCCGTCTTTTGTTCATCGTATTCCACTATGACAGGATCATCCAAAAAGCCAAAATAAATCAAATAAGTCCATAAAGAAGGCTTTTTTCCTCCCCAATCCTGAGTATCTCCATTTCCACAATCTTTTTGAGGTAAAAGATAAGTCCTTGTATATGCCCAAGATTGTACACCAATTTTCTGTGCATAAACTTTGCGCCAAGTAGTATACGGATCTGACAATTTCTTATTTCTATATTTTATCTTTATTGGCTTAAACTCATCATAAAAATCAACACTTGTATCCTTTGCTGCAAACGGTTCCGGTTCTTCCTCTAACAATTTTCTGTGAAGCTTCGGATCCGGAATCATATATAATTCTATTATTTTTTTTAATCTTATAGGCAAAACAAACTCATGTTCAATTATACACCGTGCCAATTTTTTTAAATCATTAGTATTTTTATTTGTATCTCTGACACATAAAGAAAATTTCTCCACAAATTTTGGAATCGTACGATCATACATCATCCTATTCATACAGTGAAAAGATAGTTCAAGCCAATTGCAACACCAAGCATAATCTCTAGTTCTGGCTGTGAAAAAGTCAGTTTCTTCAACTTTAACCTTTCCATGACACGCTATTATGGGATTCCCTTCTTTATCAAAAGATATCCTAATTTTCCTCATAATAGCTCCAGGGACCTTACCTTCGTCGATTAACTGATTTAATGAATCGACAAGTATGCTTCTTTCACGTCGTTCTGGTCGTTTTTCCAAAGAATACTCATCGCCACACTGAATCTTATCCTTAATATTTCTTTTACTCATCAAAATCTCTCTGTATCTGTTAACCATTTCAAAAAATGGCAGGGTTTGTACAAAATCCTCAGCATTATCAACCAACATTTTCCTATCGGAAAGATTGATGTTTACGTCTTTTAACACCTCTTTATCAAGCAATTCTGAATACAAAGCAGGAAAAATATTTATCAAAATTCCCACATATCCACCTATCTTGTTTCTATTCTCAACTGGGACAGACAAAAATTGGCGTTCAAAATACTTCTCCGCAACATCAGCCCACTTTTCAAAAAGCTTAGGTAATTTCACCTCTTGATTAAAGATATTTTTATAATTTTTATAATTTTCAGAATTCCAAATTATCTCAGCGCATCCGTTTCCTTTATCACTGATTGCATCATAAGTGTTGAAATGGGGATTATCATTTTCGTCTCCTATAATATGAAATATTTTATCACCGTAAGTTTCTATAACTTTTTGAATGTTCTCATTCGATTCAGAACCCGTCTTTTTCAATATTCCTTCTAATTCATTAAGCTCATCGAGAATAGCACGTTTCAAATCATACATATCCTGTATTGAATATTCGTCGTTTCTATGAAAATTGAACGGTATCTCTTCTTCTACTACAAAATCATAAAGATTTTCCACTTCATTGTCAGATATTGTTATCTCCTCGTTAAGTTTTTTTGTCACATCCCACAATACGTTATCTTTTTCACAAAGCTTTCTTAAATCATTTATTTTATTTTGCAAGATTTCTCTTCCCGCTTCAAGCTGTTCCATTATTTCACGAGTCAGTAAGACATTCTTAGCAGGCAAAATTGTTAGCAAGCTATTTCTGTAAATCCATAAAGCTGTATAAAAATTTAATGTATAAGTATCATAATAAGATTTATTAACCAAAAATGCCATATTTATCTCGTCATATGGTGTTTTATTTTTTCGCCCCATCCTATCTATTCTTCCGAAACGCTGCTCTAACGAAGAAGGGTAAGAAGGTATATGATAATTGATTACATAGTTATATCCCGGTAGGTTCAGCCCCTGCTCCGCAAGTTGATATGTTATCACGATTATGTCTGGTAATTCCTCTTTTTCACCATTATGTCCAAACTCTGTAGCCAAATGAACTGACCCCCCATTGACACAAATATATGTCAACGCTTTTTCGCTCCCTATCTCATCTCTGCAATCCCAATCGTAAAAAATCCTTCTATTATTTGCATCTTTATATTGATCAAACGCAATTTTAATTTTATCTATTTCCTTAACAATATATCTTGTAAAGATTACGAACCGTGATGGTATCGAGGACGATTCATCCTTATCCCTTATCGCACAAATATTATTTATAAGAGCTTCTATTTTGCTTATACGCTGACCTGTTTCAGAAAAAATACCATATTCCCATAGTTGTGGAATTAATCTCTTGGCTTTTGTTTTTGTAAAATCTATTTTATCATTCTCTACATACTCAAGCGCCATAACCGTATCCTTAAAATATCGGGTAACCGGCAAATTTAAATCAAATCGTGCACAAATCGGCTTAGCTTCCACAGTATTAACAAGTTCCTTCAGCCACTCTTTATCTACATCTTCTCCAAGCACACTTTTCGCAATTTCACAATACCTCATAAGATCACTTTGTCCATGTTTAATCGGAGTTGCTGTAAGAAAGACTACTTTTTCAGCTTTTATTTTTTTTAACTCTTTCAATCTCTCGGTGTCTTCCTCAAGAAAAAGATGAGCCTCATCTATAATAAGTAAGCCTGTTTCTTTGATACCTTTTATTTTTTTGTAATGGTTGTTGACAGCGGAAACCCTATCTTTATATCCCAGCTGACCAAACGGCAGTTTTTCATACCAGTCATTTAAAAATTGTCCCACTTCGCGCCCAGCCATATTCTTAATCAATGAATTAATGGTAATAACAGTAACGTCTCCGCCTCGATTATTCAGATAATGAAGTGCCATAAGTCCTGCGCTGATTGTTTTGCCACATCCTACTTCATCAAAGATATACACTGCATCATTATGTTCTATTCTTTTAACATTTGCATATTGAATCGGAAATAGGTCAAAATTATCGGATAATCTTATATTGTTAACCCAGTCATATTTCCAATCTCCCATAATCGTCACCTCTTATAACACAAAAATATACTTTATTATAACTAGATGCCCAATCTATATCCAACTAAACACCCAATAATCCCCCCGACCATTTTGGTTATCTGATATGAATTTCCGTCCACAATCATTTCTGAATAAATCATAAAGCATAGCCCAATGATAATTATCAGTATAAATGTCATGGGTAATTCTTTTTTCTTTAACGCTTTTAGCGGTGATAGCAGCACGAACGCAAATATGACTGCATCCGAACCCATCAGAATAGTATCCGGGAAGAAAATAAAGCACAGTATCCCCGATACAACAGAAGATACTATGATTACAATCAACAATATCTTTCCATGAAATCTTTCTTCCAACGCTGGCCCTAATACTAAAAGGAATATCAGCGTAACGAAAAACTTCTTTAAGTCAGTATTCCCGAATACATATCCTAAAAACCTTATATATGTGAACGGATCTGCCGGTGATGAACGGTATACCGAAAAGAGCTGCTTGGTAGATGCCTGATCTGTTAATCTTCCCAGAACAAATGCTATAATGCTTAGGAATACAAACATCAATATGACAGGTGAGTTCAGAACCAATTTTAATCTGGGTTTGTTTTTTGGATACGTGTTTCTACTAGCCATAGTCTAATGTTGCCGACAGATACTCCTGCCATTCTCCTTCTTAAATCTTACCATCGATATACACATATTGAAGTCGCAATCGAATGCTCAAGAGAATTATACAACACTGGTTAGGGAATATTTTCCCTGATTTACGGAGCTCCTATCATCTTAGACATTTGATGGCTTAATCTCCATACTCCACAATTCTTATAATATAATCTTCAATCATCGGTAATGTAAACTTCACATATCCGTGTTCGCTTCCGTTCAGTACTCCTCTTTTTACCAATCGGTCACGATATACACTGTACTCATTATCCGCCATAGAGGATATCTCTTTTATTTCCTTTGCTTTTCCATTCTTCGATTTTGCAACCCCATAAGCCAGTTTACGATCTCCTGATGACATCTCCGACACTACCTTTTCGTATACATAATCCTCCAGATAGTTCTTAACCAGAGGTATTGCTTTCTTATAATCGCCATCCATTTTGAATGAAAAATGACCAAGTACCTGAAAAGCAAACGAATATCCTTTTGTGAGAGCTGCCATTTTATTAGCCGTATCCAGCTCAATATTAAAGATTTTCTTATAATTCTCAGCGATATTTCCGGTATTTAACGGCCTGAGTTCTATCTTCGGCGCTCTATACAGGAACGTCAGTCCTTTATCATTCTGAAGATTGTTGATATTTTCATATAATCCCGTCATAAGTAAAAAAACAGGCAAATCTTTTCTTATTAATATCTGGAAGGTACTGGCAAATACCTTTAGATAATCTGTCACAGTTACTTCGTCAACACAAATAAGAACTTTTTTATGATTCTTTTTTAGGCTTTCCAACATTTTTTCCAATGCTACCTGGATGCTTGAAATTGGCACACTATCCTTTACTTCCAAACCAATGCCAAATATTGATAGATTTATGCTGGCATTTTTAAATATTCTGGCTAGGGCATTTTCACTGCCGAGTGTTGCTGCCAAGTCCTGTTGCATATCCTGCAGAGGATTCAATTCAACAACTATCCAGTCCTTTTCATTCCCTATCTCCTTAGCCACCTCTGTCATAAAGACAGTTTTTCCGCATCCTCTTATCCCCGTGATCATATATATCTGCTGTTCGCAGGGTTCTGACAGAAATGAATTGATTATTTCATTTTTCTGTACATTTCTCGGTATTGATTGTAAAGGCTCTTTTCCAAATATCAAATTGTAAGGATTTGTCATCGCATTGCTCCTTTTATAATTTTTGTCTTCTTTTATCATTCTTTATTATTTTAATATTCTTTTATTGTTTTTATTTCTTTTTATTATTCTTTATCATTTTTTATTATATTTTATTTTTTTCAGTATGTCAACTCCCTAACCCTTTATTAACCAGCGTCAATTTTATCAGTAACTTTAACTATTGGTCTTTTGGAACATTTCAAAATGCAGGATAAGAGAAATCCAAAAACTGCCTAACCATGGTTAAGTTCTAGTTAGGCAGTTTTATTTGTATAACCTATTAATACGGTAGCAACCGAGAGAGATTATATAATATCTCTTTCTCACTCATTCCACTATTGATTGTTTCAATAATCTTATTATCCAAATCAGTAACAATACTCTTATCTCTATTTCTAATTATTTCAATAAAAGAATTATACTGTATTTCATCTATAATCCCATTACTGCTGTCCATTTCATACAGCAGCCTGTCTGCTTCGATAGGTATCCACCGTATGATATCCTTTTGTTTACACTTTGTAATTATATCTGATTTATACAGTTTTCTTATCAATTGGGCATATTGCTTAGCATCATATTTAGAGAGACAATATGCAAGTTTCCAATATACAGTCTCAAGTGGATGAACATAATTTGGCATTTTATACTCAGACATTAATTTCTGTCCTTTAAAAACAACCCCGACTTGCTGCATCAAATTTTTCTGAGCAAACAGCTTATTCATCATAATATTCTTTATCTTTATATCATCTTTATCTTTTGACTCACAAACATTAGCTAATATAACTAAATAATATAAAAGATACCACTGTATGCTGTAGCTATCTTCATTAGTAAGCAGTTGTTTTATAAAACCAGTTAACAGATCATTATAATTCAGGGACATATCTATGCTCCCCAGCTTAGCTTTTATAAGACAATTTAATGCTTCCCGCGCATTGCCGTTTTCAGCCTCGGCAAATGATCTGTACTGCAAATGACGTTCCAGTTCACCGGGATAATCAATATATTGTTTAAGTGCTATATCCGAGTATTTTATTATCTCTTCATATATAATCTTTTTTTCTTTTATTCTCATAAGCGGCATAAGTGCCAGTATATGCATACATAAAGCATCTCCATAATACTCCCCATGAAAAACATCTTCTATTTGAGGAGAAAACAACTTTTCTGCCTCTCTGATAGCCTCTATTGATTTCTCATATTCATATTTGTCTAAATATCTTAAAGCCTGCTTTTCAAAAAAATGGAACATTGTCTCGGGTTGCACATTATGGCGTGGATTAGTAGAACTAATATAGTCTGAACACCACTTAATCTCTATTTCGGCTTCTTTATTAAAGTTGCTCCTCAAATAACAATCCGCTATCAGCGTGTGAAGTTCAAATATCAACATATCAAAAGGAGCATCTATTTCCTTCTCTTTAACAAGTGTATCAGTGATAAATGAAAGCATCTCCTTAAGTTTCGCAACACAACTTATATAGTCATTTGTGTTTTGTTCTATAGAAGTCCATCTGCTTATTAAGTTTTTAATAATAGTCTTATTATTTCTATAACAGATATTTTTTAGTGCCCTAATGACTGCCTCTACTATATCATTTTTTTCCTGTTCTATTAGGTGATTATCCAAACACATTTCAATGTATCTTATTATTGCTTCGGGTATTTTAGATTCTTCTTCCGATAATAATTCCATAATCTCCGAAAAATAACCCACTGTATCATCGAGCGAATAACTTCTTATTGCATTGGCATTAGAATCATAAATTATACTATATAATCCATGTACCATTTTGCAAAATCTGCTCTGCAAATCCCTTTTCTCATTTTTTAACCATTCGGAAACCACTTCCCTATTTAAATATTTTTCTGCTTCAAGAAGGCTTATATTATAGCTTGTTAACTCCCCGTCTTTATATGTTTTATCCCTACACCACACCTTTTTATTATATCTTGTGTAGCAGGCTAAATCAGAAAACAACAGTTCTTTGTTAGCATTAGGATGTATTGGATTAGCATCCCCCATTTCCCATTCTATATTGTTTTTAATCTTTTCAATTATTTTTTTATAATCCTTTTTAGATTCAATCTCATGTATAAAAAGCAACTTGTAATCTTCTAATACTTTTGGCTCCATTGAATCTTTTTTTGCATATAAAACTTTTAATTTTACAGTGTTCTCTTTTTCTTTGTTTTTTTCCCAATACAAGTATTTATATAAAGCAAAAACACCTTGCACAAGCATCCTTAAATATAAATACATCGGAGAATATGAAGGATCATATTTACTATTCTCAAAAAAAACTTCAATACATCCTGTATCTTTTTTTAATTTGTTTAAGAGCAATAAATAATACGGCGCTTTCTGGTAAATCGGTCTCTTATCCTCTTTGCCGTGACCATATACATCCGGAGGGAAATGTCCTTTAGGATAATCTTCATATATCAGTTTATCTTTTTCATTCTTTTCAATTAAAATGCCACCGATCAAAGAGTATTTTTCATCTTTTACGGCGAGATCTTCATGAGAAAAACTCCCGCTTTCGTCTAACCACAATTCATATTCTATTAAATTATCCATAAAACATTACCTCGTTTATCAGATATTATTAATAGGGCCTCATAACCCATTTCTTCCATATTTCCTTTGAAATTCTTACGTCATCTATCGCAGAATGCCGTCGAAACCTTTCCGGATTATCTATGAGCTCTGTTCTATCAGTCAATGGTGCTTTCCCAACGGCATATAACATACTCGACAAATCCATAAGGGGATATGGTCCTTCAAAAAATCTTTTTTCAAAATCCATCCGAACACATTTCTCAAACAATCTGCATTCCACAGGATAAGGAACATCCGCTATGATCATACTGTTATCTTTATACTTGCAATAAAAGTCCCAAAACGAATGTAACAGTGCATTCTCATTTTCTTCCGGACAGCCAGTCTTCATATATGGGAAAACAAATTGTCTTACCCATGGATCCGAAATTTCGCTCTCTTCAATATTACGGTAATGATCGAAAACATTCAACTCATTACCGCTTTCATCACAAACTATGGCTCCAACAGATAAAAAATCCCCATAGAGACCATCCACTTCCGCATCCACAAACATAATCTTCTTTCCGGCTATAACATTTTTATCAGTAGGATTTAACGTTTCTCCTGTCATATGGTTTCTCCTTTGTTAAATTAAAGAGGAGTATAATAAACTCCTCTTTAATACCATCGTACATCAAACCTAGATTTCTTTCAAAACTATTATCTCGTTTGCTTTAGCGTGAGTGTAATTAAGTACGGCATGCAGAAATCTAATAGAAAGAACTCCTTTTGCTATCTTTTGTATAATCTGTACCGCCCACTCTAATTCATATTTTTCTGATAAGAATTGATCAAATCCTGTCATTCCGAATTGTCCTGAATACCCATCTTTAGAGTTTCTAATCAATTCCCGTATCCTTTTTGCTGTTTTAGGATAATCAATAGTTTTGAGTTGTAATAATAAAATGTTCTCTTCCATAATTATACCTCCATTGAGTAATAATCTTGGCTATTCGCCGTCAAATGACGTTCATGCAAATAGATGAAAGGAACACTTCACTGATTTGATGTATTAATCTATAGTTCCTCTTGATTTTTAGACTTACACTTTGATATAGGCACATTGAAAACCGCATAAATATCATATATTCCAGTACTTTTTCCTTGCTTTTGTAGGTAGAATCCTATATAATGTAAGTAGAATATATTAGACTTACATTCGGAGGTATTCTGCTATGTCCTACATTCACTATGATGAGAAACCCAATGGTGCAATCTACGCATGTATCTACGAGTCATATCGTGATAAAGGTAAAGTCAAGACCAGGCGTGGTGAAAACTTGGGCCGTGTCATCGATAAGGAAAACAACATTTTCCGCCAGAAGGGTATCACATACCAGTACATCATCGGTGAAGGACGCAAGGACGTCCCTGATACTGCATTGCCCACTGAATCTATTGTCCCGGAAACCGAAAAGCTGATTCTTGATTTCGGGGATGCATGGTTCTTGCAGGAATATATTTCAAAGCAACCTTTTTATGAGAGTATCAAAAATGCTCTTCCAGAAGAAAGCGACACACTTCTGGCTTTGATCTTCTACCGACTTCTAACAAACAAAGGGGCAAGCTGCCATGCCAAAATCTGGTATGAAGGGAATTATTCCTACCTGGCTTTTCCTGAGGCAAACCTCACCAGTCAGAACATCAGCAAGGTGCTGAAAGAGCTTGGCAGTGAAGAAGTCCAAAGGCATTTCTTTGAAGAATATTTATCCTGCATATACGGCGATGATGGTGCAACAGGGATACTTGTTGACAGTACCGGCATGCCCAATGCTACCAAAATGGATATCACACAAATAAGCAACCATAACGGAGACATAAACCGTGAAGTCAGACTAATCTATGTGATTGATCGTGATAATGGAATGCCTATTTATTTCCGTTATGTAGCAGGCAACATCATAGATGTCAGTACACTTATCACTACCGTCAGCGAACTGGAACAATATGGAGTATCTGTCAATCACGCAATTCTTGATGCCGGATACTTCTCGGAAAAGAATGCCATAGAACTGTTTGAGAGCGGCATCCCTTTCATGACCAGACTCGCACCAAATAAAACGGTTTTCAAAGATGCGGCTGCCGGAAATCTTGATGATCTGATGTCTCAAAAATACGCCTATCGGTACGGTGAGAGACTCGTATTCATCAAGAAAGTCAAGGTCGATGTATGCGGCTATGAGGGGTATGTTTACCTTTGCATTGATGAGGATATGTATCTCATGCAGCATAAGAAAACAATACTGAACGCTCTCGATGACAAAAAGAGTGCCGACGAAACAGATGCTGCCATTAAAAGCCTTGGGGCTTTTGCTATACTGACCTCAGAAGAGATTTCCGAAGAAAAATTGCTCCCGATGTACTATACTCGTCAACAGGTTGAACAGGTCTTTGATATATCCAAGAACTATGCCGATCTTCTGCCAATAAGAGTACAGAGCGAGCAAGCCTTTGCCGGTCATCTGCTTATATGTTTCATGGCGACAGCCATCATGCAGAAACTTCAACACGACCTGCTCAAACGCCGTTCAAAGAAAGCAAAATCATTGAACGCTGAAAGCATTATGATTTATCTACGTAACCAAAAATGTAAAGTCTATAAGGATTACGCAATACCGCAGGAACCTCGCAAGGAAGTCAATGCCATATATGATATTTTCAAGGTTCAAGTGCCTTATAAAATCCCACTTACTACCATAGAGGTGTAAGTCGAAAATTTATGCGGAATTATAG
>JAFXXN010000028.1 GCA_017542245.1 Lachnospiraceae bacterium | reverse complement strand
GTTACCTGCTGCAGTAATGCTGAATGTTACTGTGCTTCCTGCTGTTGTAGTCACGTTTACGGGCTGAGCAGTTATCTGAGGTCCCTCTGTCCCGGAACCTACTTTAAGAACTGCTGCATTCGATGTTGCTGTAGCTCCGTTTTTATCTGTTACTACGCATCTAAACTGATAACCGTTTCTGTCTATTATCGCAGATACGGTAAGTGTATTTGTGTTATATCCGGTCATTCCCGAATTAACCCAGGTCTGGCCGCCATTCTTACTTGTCTGCCACTGATACTTAAGTCCTGTACCTGTTGCAGTAATACTAAATGTTACGGTGCTTCCTGCTGTTGTTGTTACATTTATAGGCTGTGCGGTTATCTCAGGTCCTGCGGATGATGTTACGGTAAGTGTAGCTGCCTCTGATATTACTGAGACATTATTCCCGTCAGTTATTATGCATCTAAACTGATAGCCGTTTCTGTCTTTTATTGCTGATACAGTAAGGGTATTTGTCTTATATCCGGTCATGCTCGAGTTAACCCAAGTCTGGCCGCCATTCTTACTTGTCTGCCACTGGTACTTAAGGCCGTTACCTGTTGCAGTAACGCTAAATGTAACTGTGGTTCCTGCTGCTGTTGTTACATCCTGAGGCTGCGAGGTGATCACTGCACTGCTCTTTACTTTAAGTTTAGCGCCTCCGGAAATTACTTCTACACCCTTAATATCCGCTATTACGCATCTGAACATATATCCGTTTCTGTCAGCGATAACCGATACTGTTAAGGTGTCGGTATTATATCCTGTCATTTTTGAATTAACCCAAGTGGTGCCGCCGTCTTTACTTGTCTGCCACTGATAGGTTAAATCTATTCCAGTAGCTTCTACCGAGAAGTCTGCCGTTGTTCCGATTTCTGCCTCTTTATCTAAAGGCTGAACAGTAAACTGAGGCGCATTATACTCAGCAATAATTTTTGTTTCCAGGTCAGCAAGAATTTGTCCGAGCTCAAATTTTCCGTTGATGGTCAAATCTTTCATGTAGAATAAATATGGATCATCCGAAAACTGTCCATCAGCGTATACCTCACACAGATACGGAGCATTTGAAATATCTAAATATTCAATCTCATTATCATTTGCCAGCAGCTCGAAAAGCTCAGAATTATTACTTATATCAATACTCGTCAGTTTGTTATTTGCGAAATTAAGAACATTCAATTTAGGACACGAACTTACATCCAATGAGCTGATAAAATTATCAAAGCAAATCAAATCCTGTAATGAAACACAGCCTGTCAGGTTGATATTCTGTAAATTATTTTCGAAACAGTTTACCTCTTTCAAAGATTCAAGTCCGCTAAGATCCAGCTTCGTTAATGCATTTGCATCACAATAGAGATACTCTAATGCTGTACAGCCTGTCAGATTTATTTTCGTCAATTTGTTGTTATAAACGTCAATATATTCTAACTTTGTCATTCCTTCCAGATCAAGAGCAGTCAACTGGCAGCCTCTGCACTCTAAAAAATTTAACTCTGTAAAATATTTAATTCCTTCTAACGATCTGCATGGTGTATCGCTATAGACTATCATTATGATATCTGCGATTTCATCCTTTGAAAGATATCCGTCAGAATCATAATCAAAGGCATCCTCTAAATAGTTTCTAAAGAATTCATCAGGGAATATCGTTTCATCGATAGGAATACGGTCAAGTTCATCCACTACTGTAAGTTTAGCAGGTTCTGATGTGACAGAATTTCCTGTTTCATCCTTTACAATACATCTAAACATGTATCCGGTTCTTGCTTTAGTTACCGGAACTTTAAGTGTATTTGTATTATACCCGGTGAACCCTGAGTTAACCCATGTGTTTCCGCCATCCTTGCTTGCCTGCCAGCAATATATAAGTCCTTTCCCTTTAGCTTTTACAATAAAGTTTGCCGTATTTCCTACACTCATCGAGACATCGGAAGGCTGTGAGAAAATAGATAATTGAACATAGGGAGCAATTACTTCCACTTCAGGATCAAAAACAAAATATCCCCACCTTGTCCGGTCTTCTACATCAGGATCCTTGATTTCCATTTTATAAAATCCGGGTTCTACAGGATCTGTAGCGTAAATGTCACACAAAATACTGTTTGCCGTAATATCCAAAGTTTCTATGTCGTTATTTTGGCATTGTAAGCAGAATAATAACGGATTATTAGAAACATCAAGGCTTGTTAGCGCATTACCCAAGCAAAGTAACTCTTCCAACTTAGTACAATTACTCACATCAAGTTCTGTAAGTTCATTATTATCACATGAAAGATAAATCAGGTTGCGCTGTGAACTTAAATCAAGATTTGTCAGGTTATTGTTCCAGCACATAAGGTAAATCATATTGTTACCGGCCAGATTAAGTTCTGTCAGTCCGTTTTTAGCACACCCAAGATACGTCAAATTTGTACTTCCGGTTATGTTTTCAAGTAAATTATTATTACACTCAAGATGTTCTAATGAAATACAAGAACTTAAATCAAGTTTGGTAAGACCATTATTATCAATGCATAATCTGGTCAGCTCTGTACATCCGGTTAGGGAAATATTTTCAAGAGCATTGTCATAAGCTTCCGCAGTAATCACTTTCGGACAATTTGATAAATCAAGTTCTGAAAGATTATTTCCACTACAATTAAGCTCATTTAATAACGGACAGTTACTAAAGTCAATTTCACTTAACCAATTATTCTCGCAGTGGATACTGACAAGCTTAGAATCAGCTCCAAAATTAATATTTGTCAGCTTATTATCAGGGCATTCAAGACAATTAAGATTAATGCATCCGCTAACATCAAGACTTAAAAGATTATTATTCCAACATTTTAGGATATACAGCTTCTCCAAATTATTTAAATCAAGGCTGTTTATCTGATTGTCATTGCAATTCAGCTCTATTAAATCCGGACAATTGCTTACATCAAGTTCGGTAAGATGATTATCCTGGCAGAAAAAATCTGTTAATAATTCATTTTTACTTATATCTATGCTTTCGAGCTCATTATCACCCACGTCAAGCTGTTCGATATTCACACAATCGCTTATATCAACAGATGTAAGTAAGTTTTCACAGCACGCCAGTCTTTCAAGGCTGGAACATCCGGTTAAATCAAGACCGGTAAGCTGGTTCTCGGAGCATTCCAAACTGTGAAGGACTGCACAATTTTTTACATTCAGTTCGGTCAGTTCATTTTCATTACACTCAATCTTTTGAATATGAGTACAACCGCTAAGATCAAGACCGGTAAGCTGATTACGAGAACAAGTCAGCTGAATAATATTCGGGCAACCGGAAAGATCAAGAGTTTCAATCTGATTATCATCACAGTATAAATCGTATAATTCAGTTAAGTTTCCCAGTGTAAGAGATGTAATGTGATTTTCATAACAATACAGTTCCAATAATGCCGTACAGCCGCTTATATCAAGAGTGGAAAGGTCATTTGCATGACATACCAACTCGATTAATGAAGCACAGTCTTTTACATCCAGCTCTGAAATTTCGTTCGCCCAGCATACTAATTCACTCAGGTTCTCATTTCCGCTTATATCAAGAGATGTCAAGTTATTATCATAGCAGTATAACTCTCTAAGCTCTGGGCAATTACTTACATCAAGACCGGTAAGCTGATTAATTCCACATCCCAGGAATGTCAGCTCAGGACAATTACTCAAATCAAGGCTGGTTAAATTATTATTATAACAATTCAGCTCTTCAAGCAAAGAACAGTCACTTATATCCAGACTTGTCAATTGGTTTTCACCACAATAGATTCTCTTAAGTGATGAACATCCGGAAAGATCAAGTTCTGTTAATTGATTGCCACTGCAATCTAATTCTTCTAAAGAAGTCAGGAATCTAATTCCATCTAAGGACTGACAGCCTTCACCATAAAGAGAAACTGTCTTTGCATCCTCTATTTCTTCCTGAGATAAAGCCTCATCTTCATCAGTGTCAAAGTTGGCTGCCACATAATTTCTGAAGACTTCATCCGGGAAATTAGTTTCATTGATAGCGACCGGATCCCCATCCGCCTTTACCGCATTTCCCGGAATCAGGAAAGCTGTAAGACAGATACAAAGACCAAGCAACAATGTTATACGCAAACCCCTTTTTTGCATACATTCTCTCCTTTCTTGAATTAAAATTTTTGTGATATAAAGTGCCTATCGCTTAAATAAAAATATACTCTCCTTTACAGCTACTGTCAAATATTTCTTGATGCCTGCAAGCCTGTAAGCGTTCCACGAATTTACTAAATTAGAAGGTTGTCTATAAAGATTAATGAACTACCCAATACCCATTTTTTCTTGCTCCTGACCTTTCAAGAATATGTTGTTCTTTCATAGTCTTGATTGCTCTTGTGACAGTCGGTCTGCTGAAACCGGTTTTATTGATTATTTCCATTATCGTTATATTATTATCCGATTTAATGAGATTTAATATCTGCCTTTCTTTTGCCGATTGATTTAAAGTATCATTTATAGTATCATTTGCATCATTTATAGTATCATTTTTAAGATTTAAAGTATCTTCTTCAATTGATCTTCTATATTCCGTGATACTGTTTTCAAGATTATCTATATGATGCTCCAGCATAAACTCAATAAATGCAGTCGAATTTCCTTCACTTTGAGATTTATCGAGTGATTTTATATACTCCTCACGGCTTTCCTTTTTTACAATAGACGGGATGACTCCAAATTCTAATTGCAGCATATTCATGACGAGCCGTGACATTCTGCCGTTTCCGTCGGCCCACGGATGAATGTAGACCAGATTATAGTGAGCAAGAAAGCTTAATTCATATATCTTTTCAATATCATCTGCAGATAGATTTTTCCTTTGCAAGTTTAACCAATTACAGTAATCCTCAAGTCTTTGTGGAACCTTCTGGTATGACATATAACTCTTTCCACCTCTGCCGGCTTTTACATTCAGAAGTCTTAGATCTCCTTTTGCGCTGTTAAAACTTCCAAGCATAGTCTTATATTCTGTTCCGGTATTTTTCATCACCATCCCTGATAGATGACAGAGCAGTTTAACACTGTAATCAATGTGCTGATTTGCAATCGAAAGAGCTTCTGTGTATGCGTTTTTAAGGTCAAGATTCATCAACTGTTCTACAAGAGGTTTATTTGGGGTGATCCCTTCATCAAACATTAACTGATTCTCAATCTCTGTCACTGTTGACCCTTCCACAGCAGTTGAATGCGTAATGATAGAATACAGATAAAGCTTATCATAATCTATCTGGTCCGGTATTCCAAGACGCTTATATTCACTTATAATATCCGTCAGCCTGCTCACGTATTCCACCACCCCACTCAGAATTGTCATTTAAAACATTATAAACAAATTAGGATTAGTCGTCAACCCTTTGTGTTTTCATGGTTGCATAACATGGCTCAGATATGGTATAAATATGTTATGACTTGAACACTAAAAAACTATTTCTACGAAAGGAAGATTATCATGAAGAAAAAGCTACTCTCTATTTTGATATGTTTAGTAATGCTTCTTTCTATTTTAGGATTCATTACTCCTACAGAAACTAAAGCTGCATCTGTAAAATTGAATAAGAAAAAGATAACCATCTATGCAGGTGAAACCTACAAGCTAAAGTTAAAGAAAGCAAGCGGAACCATCACCTGGAAAAGCTCCAAACCCAAAGTTGCCGACGTGAAAAATGGGAAAGTAACAGCTAACAAAGCAGGGAAAACCACCATCACTGCGACTTTCAAGAGTAAAACATATAAATGTAAAGTAACTGTCAAAGAATTTGAGAACTGCTACGACGCTGTATCAAATATGAAGATCGGCTGGAATCTGGGCAACTACTTCGATTCAACAGGCAGATGGATGAAAGGTCAAGGTCTAAATACATTTCTTACCGGATGGGGTAATCCTATTATAGGGGAAAGCCTGTTCAAAAAACTGAAAGAACTGGGCTTTGGCGCAGTCAGGATTCCTGTTACATGGATGTATCATTTTGATGAAAACGGAAATATAGATTCTGCCTGGATGGCTAAAGTAAAAGAAGCTGTCGATTGGGCACTCAATAATGATTTATACTGTATCATCAATATACATCATGATACGGGAGCCGTAGAAGGAGATAAAGATAAGTGGCTCTTTGCATCTATGTCAAATTACGAAAAGAACCATGAACTGTATTCAAAACTTTGGACTCAGATAGCAACCGAATTTAAGGACTACCCTGAGACACTCCTGTTCGAAAGTTTCAATGAAATGCTTGACGAAAACAGCAACTGGAATGATGCCTCAGATGATGCAGGCAAAGCTATCAACAGCTATAATCAGCTTTTCGTAAATACCGTTCGGGCAACCGGCGGAAAGAACTCTACCAGAAACCTTATCTGCAATACTTATGCAGCCGCCACAGGTGAAAGCGTCTTAAGCCGCTTTGCGGTTCCCTCGGATACCGTAAAAAACCACATCATCGGTCAGGTACATTTCTATCAGCCATATGAATTCATAACGGATTCCGGCATAACCTGGACGACCCCCAAGAAGGAATACAGTTCCTATATAGAAGGCGTCGTGGACAACAGCATTAACTATGTCGGAAAAACCTTCAGCTCTTTAGGTTCCAATAAAAAAGGTATTCCCGTTATAATCGGTGAATTTGCTACTGACAATAAAAATAATACATCAGACCGCATAAAGTGGTATACCAGAGTCATAAAAGATGCGAAGAAATGGGGGATTACCTGTTTCATCTGGGATAACGGCGATTCAAATACAATGGGGCATATCGATAGAACCGGAACCAACGATCCGTTCATCGATATAATAAATGCCTGTATAAAAGCAGCTGAATAAACTCCGAAGGAGACAGGGGACGGTTCTGTGTCGCCAAAATTTGGCGACGCAAAACCGTCCCCTTTCTCCTTTTATACAAAAGCATTATCCTTTGCAACAGTGAATTGAAAGTAGAAAGTTTTTTAAACTACTGTACCCCCTGTCCGAGCATTTTACTGGGGGCAAATGCAATCCCCCGTCCAAGATCAAAAGGCAAAAGCTGTTGCCGGTGTTGCCGATGTTAATGATGATTTCTATGGAGTCATTGGAAGTGTGCTCATATATAATATAATAAATATATGAAAATAACGGAAACATTGGAAACGGATAGATATTGAGATTTCGTCCGGAGTCTTGCATTTGCCCCCAGTAAAATGCCCGGACAGATGGTAATTTTTTTTATTGTAATAAGACTTAAAGTATGTTAAGACAATGCTTATAAAACAATCATTTTTTATACACATTAATAATTTAGACTCTAAGGGGAACAAGCGTTTTGCCTGCACTACCGGGATTCGCGTATCCCCGATACGCAAAGAGGGAATTCGCTCGGATGCGTCCGGGCGTTTTTCCCTGAGTCCAGTTAATAAAATTTTTATAATTACATAACAGAAACATTAGCACTCACCTCTTGACAGTGCTAACAATTGGTGGTATACTGGGTGCAGAACAAGGGAAGAGAGAAAAAGTTCCGAGGGGATAATGAAATAAAGTCCCCGGACCGGATCCGGCTCCCCCTGCTCGATAACATATCAACATTAAGTGTTTAGAGTAAAGGAGGAATGACCTATGTTGTACCCTAGTATTTTTAACAAAAACTTATTTGATGATTTTATGGATTTTGATTTCCCGGCATTCGAAGAGTTTGGCGATGTTGATAAGAAACTCTACGGAAAACATGCTCCTCATGTTATGAAGACTGATGTTAAGGAACATGAAGATAAGTTTGAGGTAGACATTGATCTGCCCGGCTTCAAGAAAGATGAGATCCAGCTTGAACTCCAGAACGGCTACCTTTCAATCTCTGCTTCGAAGGGAGTAGATAAGGAAGAAAAGGATAAGAAAGGTAAACTTATCAGACAGGAGCGTTATTCAGGCGCTATGCAGAGAAGCTTCTATGTAGGTAAGGGCGTAACCGAGGAAGATATCAAAGCCAAATTTGAGGATGGTGTTTTGAAACTGGATATTCCTAAGAAAGATGCTCCGAAGATTCCGGAGAAGAAGACCATAATGATCGAAGGATAAAGGAGTAATTGCTACGGATCGGTAAATATCCGCCGTAGTATCCGATTAAAACATTTAACCCTGTTTATTACAGATTTAAGTATGTAATAGACAGGGTTATTTTTT
>JAFXXN010000027.1 GCA_017542245.1 Lachnospiraceae bacterium | reverse complement strand
TGACCGAGTGCAGAAGGAATGTCCCAGCCTCTACAAGAAACCATAAAATATTTTCAAAAAACCAATATATTTATTGCATCCTTAAACCCTGCAGAAATGCAGGGTTTTTCTATCCATGGTACTCATGTTTGAGGACTTACGGCAAAAAGGATGATAAATCCGATAATTGAAAGTGCTGTTGCTCCGATTGCGATAAACTGTGCGATTTGATACCTCTTCATAATTTTTTTCTCCTTTGTGTTTTATAATTTTTTATCAGCTCCCTGCTGACATGATTATAATAACACGGTGAGAAAAATCGATTTCAGGCAAAGTTTACACTATTCTTTAGCATTCATGTCAATCACCAAATTCTTCGCTAACCTTTTCACTTATTACACTTCCTATATATCCGATTGCTTTATCGAAAGAAAATCCGGACAGCGGCATTTCAGTAAGTTCCCATATATAGCCTTCATTATATATGTTCCCGCTGCAAATATTGAACTGCCTCCGTTCATCACGGAATTCCTTTGCTTTTTTGTCCGTCATCTTAACGCCCCAGTCTTTATCGGCTCCCTTCCAAGAATATACCGCTGTAGCTTCAAAATCAAGATACGGTATTATAGAGTATACGAAACCGCTGCTTTTTCCATCATCGATCTTAAAATACAGAATGTTATTATAACAATTGAGACAATAAGCTTTAGCCGTATCTGAAATCTTCTTTGAATCCCTATTTGATGTATAATATAGGTAGATTCTTCCTTCGTCATCAAGATTAGAATAGTATATATCACCGTTAAAAAGATCAAATGAATCCGATCTGAATCCCAAAGCTTCAATTTCCGTCACATCATAATCCATTCTATATACCTGTTTGTCCGAAGTATTATAGTATATGTAATTTTCATCAAACGCCAGATAATTTCCAACACCGGGCAAGACAAGCTCCCTTCCCACAAAGAGATTCGGACTTACAATATTTATTGCATACAGATTTCCATTCTCCACAGCATAGATTGTATCGCCTACAACAAACATCTTCGAGTAACTGCCCTCCGGTAATATATGTACCGAAGAGTCATTTTCCACATCATACAGCCAAATCTCCTGTTTTTCATCTATAAACAAAAGATATTCCTTATCATCTTTTATATAAACATTCAGCCAATGTCCCCACTTGCCGTCACATATCTTCTTTTCTTTTTCACCTTCAAGATCAACCATATATATTTCATAGCTATTTGACTTGACCTTAAATATATGCTTATTTCCTTCAGCTGCAAACCCACAGGCATTAATGTTTCCATTGCTGTTTCCAAGAGCGTAACTGCTGTTCACCAGATATTTTAACAGCGGTTCATCATCATACGTCTCATTATATGCCTGATTATCTTCTATATTTAAACCATATTTGATACCGGAGCGGATATTGGCCATCTCATATATATCCCGCTCCATTAGGTCAGTGAGCATATCCCTGATTTCCGTACCCACAACATATATTTTGGCCCAGTCAAGCCGGTCCTTTAGTTTTTTATCATCACCGGAGATTTCCTTTCCCTTATTCGCTGCAGCAAGTGCTTCTCTATAAAACAGTTTTGAAACAAAATCCGTCCTATAATAAATATAGGCTGATTCAGGAGTATCCTCTTCAATTACATAATGTGCTATGTCATCAGCAAGATTTTTAGCTGCTGTATATGCACTGTAATAAGGCAAAAGATATACCTTCTCCGGTTCAAATTCCGTCGTCATATAGTCTACTAACTTTTTAGCATTATCGAAACGGCCCTCAATATACTTAGCTCCTTTTTTCGTCAGAATCATTTTGTCTACGAACACTTCAAGGCTTTCGATTTTCAGAAGATCAATTATTTCACTATCCCAATCAATACGACTAAAATACGCATCCGAATATTCACTGGCCAAATTATCCTGATGTGCATCATAATTATATGTTCTATCCTTTAGCTCTTTAAAAATCGCTGACTCACCAAATTTAGTCCCCTGTCTTTTTTCAATATAATTTTTATAAAGCGTGCATGCATAATCACTGTCTGCCATCTTGTTTTTTGCGCATTTAAAATCCACCATTTTCTGCACAAGAATCGACGTCCATTGATTACTTAAAACTAGCGAACCAGCACTTGACAATTCTTTCAGTTCTTCCATATTAATATCACCGGAGTATGTTACCAAAGAAGCTAAAATATCTGCGTATATAGTATCGTTACCATACGTGTCGTTTACCGGATCGTATCCGACAAAGTCCATATATGTTCTTCGCATTTCATCGTTATAACGAGCTGTTTGAGGATTTTGAGAGACAAGAGTTGAAACATTGCTCCCTATATCCTTAAGCACATCATTATACTTCTGATACCATTCGTTTTCCTCTATGATATTTCCAAGTAACAGTTCTTCTCCCATTGAAAAAACAAAAGGGCTGAAATACATCATTATCCGATTGCCATAATCAGAATATAATGCATTGTTCTCCGGTCCAAGATTGGATACAAGATAAGTCACCATCTCCTCTACCTTATCTATTGATTTTTCGAGAGATTCTTTAACAGTTTCCTTATCTTTTTCCTTAACCCCACTTGCAATTTCATCTATATACTCATAGAACCAGCTGTCAATACTCTGTTGAGTCGAAAGAATCAGCGATAACATTTCCTGGTCCTTATTGTCCGGATCTATAAAAACCTGATTAGACGTATTTATCACATTAAAAAATTTGCTTCTGGAATTATATACGCTATCCGTTATCATCCATTCACTTTTATGGAAGGGCGATACAAATATTGTGGTGCCATTGATAAACAATTCACTGCCAAAGATTTTCAGTGCAAATTGAAGAGGTATCCAAACTCCGTTATCATCCTTAATGGTTTTTATCGGAGCTTCATAATCCACTCTCTTATATCCGTCATACAGCCATACCTTATTGCTGTTAATAGTAAAATCACCTATTATGAAACTCCCGTAGCCTTTTTTATTTTCATCGGGAGAAAACATAAATTCTACTGCTCCACCAGATTCTGCCGTTTTCAACCCAAATCGGTTGGCAAAACTTGTTGACTTCACATACAGATTCTGATCAGTATAATACACATCAAGCATAACCTGATGGTTTTTCTCGATCAGATATATTGGTAGCTTTCCAACAAATCCTTCCTCCGACTGTATCTTTTCATCAGCAAATGATTTTACCGGCGGTTCCAGAACCAGTATTATTATCAGTAAGCTGATCAAAAATATATTATGTTTTCTATTCATCATTTCCGCTCTGCTCCTGGTTGCTGATGTAAGAAATAAGATCGTTGATGTTATCCAGCGATTTCTGATAATAATCACCATATGCTGTTAACATACCGCAGGTTATCATATCCAAAAATCCCGGATCACTATAATCACAGATCCATCCGCCATCTTCATTTTTGTATTCCAGTTCCGTACTTCCTGTATACTCCTTGTTGGAATTTTCCAGATATTCCTTTAAACAAGCCACTATATCCTCTTTTGATACTGCTTCTTTAGCCTTGCAGTAATCCAAGAAGGCTGTAAAACTGTATCCGTTACAGGTGAAAGATACTTTACAGGAATCAAACATTACAAATCCCACTTCATATGATATATCAGCATTTTTAAGGATTGTAGTTATATAGTCTTCTGCAACTTCGCCATCAGGCTTTGAACTCTTGTTAATAAATTCAAGGATTTCATTAGAAACAGGCGCCTTAGTATAATTTACCCATTCAATATTCCCTTCATGTAGGAAAGCAAGCTTGCTTTCGATATCATCTTTTATTATCGTTTTACTAACTATTCCATGAATAACTACCCAGGAAACTATTGCAATAACTACTAATCCTAAAATCAATATCAGCGGAAGATATTTATTTGCTTTTTTAGTTTCTTTTGCCCTATGAGGATTTGTGACCTCATTAGGTTTCATATTATTTTTTATCTTTTTTGACTTCATAATTATATGATGTATTTTCTATAAATGCTGTTTCTATCTGCTTAACTCACAATGCATGCTATTGTATCGCCTATCAATACCGGTATGAAAAGAACAGTATATAACAAGATCCAGAATATCGCTGCAACTAATGCCAACCATATTGCTGCAATGATAAATAACGATGCGATTGCAGTAATACTAAAAACTAATCCGATAAGTCCTCTTCCAAGTTCTGAAAACCCATCTGACGGGCAGAATAATTCTACTAAACCTTCAACTGCAAACCCAACAAGAATCGAAACAAATAACTTAAGTTTCATCCAACCGAATACTGCTACGATTCCTTTTTCAATAGCTGTTCCAACCTCACCGGACTTTTGTTTTTCTATATCTTCCCTAAAACCCTGTTCAACAGTCCAGTCATATTCCTTAAGATTTGTCAGTTTTACGGTCCAGAAAATGTTCATACCAATTGTGAAAATAATAACAATAACCACTTTTTTAATTAAACTACTCCATTCCATATGCTTTTCTCCTTTGCTATAACAGTTTTGTTTTTTTGTTTATGACATGATTATAGCAAAGATAGAATTTCCCATTTCAGACAAAGTTTACATTAACTCGGTCTGAAATGGGCTAAAATCAGATAAAAATATGGAACTTCTTCATTATATTATTACGGTACTTTTATTCATCAAGTTTAATAACAATGCTGGGTCTCACTCCTATGCATAAAGTATCGGGTGAACAGCCTAAGGTGTCTATATGCCCATTTGTGTGCATCCTAGCGACATAGTTTTTTCCGCCCCTTCCGACAGAACGCAGCCACCACCATTTATTTAAATCCGAATAAAGCTTTTCATCTCCATGTGTAAGGATTCTGCCCTGCTCCTTGGCATATTCAGTCAATTCAATATTTTTAAAATCATTGTCTTTTACCAAAGTCTCGGCTTCTTCTTTGTTAAGAAGAACTACATAGTTTTCAACCTTACTTAAAGACTCTTCATCTCTGGGATAATCTTCTCTCATTAAAAATGTTCTATTAATATATGTTTTTTCTCCTTCATCAAATGCCTCATTATAAAAATCTTGATTTAGCCATTTTCTAAGAGCACATTCATTCCATATATTTTTATTCGGATCATCATCAAATTTTCGGAAATCCAATGTATATCTGCTTAAAAGGCGTATCATGTTTCCCTTTTGCCCAATAATATACCATTCTATGTCTCCATGATAGTTTCCAAACAATACTGTCCCTTCAGAAGTTATCCTGGGAGCTGATAGAGAATATTGATCTTCATCCGTTTCTATTTCTTGTGTATCCAAATCCGTATTGGCTTTTTCTTGACTCAGCTCCTGTTTGCTGTTAACTGTATTAACACCGGTACTTGAAACAGAAGTGGAGGTATCATTATCAGATTTATTCTCACTCTTTGAAATATTCTGACATCCTAATGCTTCTCTAACTCTGGATTTCACAGCATCTTCTTTTTTTTGCCTATCTTTCCCATATACATACCATATGTCCAGATTAAAAGCAATAAAACGATCATTATTCAATTCAATCTGAACCTGTCCAATCGAAGACATCTCTTTCAAGTCAACAACCTGAGCTTCGATTATCCTATCACGACTAATTTTATACCCTGCACCGATATCTTTTTGAACAATTATATTCTTATCCGTGATTATTACAATATTTCCTGGTAGATAATCCAAAAACTTAAGAACAAGTTTACCCTTTTTATCCGTTCTTTTAATCCTTTTCTTTTCAACATACCCGGCATAATCATAGCAGGCAAATAGTATTTTTTCATCAGAAGAGAGTAATGACTCGGCAGCATTGATAAATCCCATATCAGGGACTTTTTTCTTATTTTCATTTTTCTTTTCAGGATAACGTCCATAAAATTTTAAAGCATCTAGCAACGAGGAATAACTTTTCTGGTTCTGATTCGGGTTTAAACCGGTATAAACCTTTATCAGTTCTTCTGCGACTTTAATCTGTTCTTCGTAATCATCTAATAGTAAAGTCATTTTTGGGTTTTTAAGTACTTCCGCTAGATATCCTTCGACCGAAAAGCCACGACATTTATCAAAATTCATATATACTTCAGTAGCCCTCCTGTTCGTTGGGTCTTTTTTCAATACTTCGTTAATAGCCATCCATTCACAGCTATTTAACGGAGAATAGACCTTCTTTGCAGAAGTAAGATGAATTTTTCTACCATTTCTGTGATATTCTTCAATGCTGACGCACCCCATTACTTCATCACCTTTAGAAATATCTGATTTTATATAGACTGTAGGCAATAAACCCAATTCTATTCTAAGTTGATTAATTTCTTCCCACTTACCATCTATATATTTTTGGTCTATTTTTTTATTGCCCTCATTACTCTGTAAAGGTTTTACGGACTCAGATTGTAAAGTTTTTTTTGCTTGTTCCAATTTTTCTGATTGTATATTGGACCCGAATTGTTCGGTTTGTACAGATTGTATAGTTTTAACAGGTTCCTTGAAATCGCAAGTAATCTCCTCCGAATATATAGGATAATACTCTTCATCAGATAAAATCAGACCTACTTCATTCTCAAGTATAGGAAAGAACATACTCTCCTCTTCTCCCATAAAATTCATTACTTCATTTTCAAATTCTGTTTCAAATCCGTTTCTATCCATAACAAAGTCCTCTCTACTTTATTATTTTATGTATAATCAAACCCAATATACGTCCAACTACTATACTTCCTATCATTGCAACAAACTGCATATAGCTGCCATTTCCGAAAAAGCCTGAACCTTCTATCCCGTTCGCAACAAAGTGAGCTATACATATCAGAACAATAAGAAAATTTATTACGTTACCAACTCGTTTAGTTTTCGACTTAACAGGTATATGTCCTGCCCCTAATGTACGAATCAAATTTCCCAATATGATGATCCAACAACCAAAAATGCCTTGGTCAGTCATATATTGATTCATCAAAGACTTTAGTCCATCCCACTTTATAATCAGATTTTCCGGTATATCCGGTATATATTTGGACACTTGAGGTATAGTTTTCTCAAAAAATGAACTGTTAAGTCCCTTGAAAAGATATATGGTTCCTATCAGGAAAAGAATATCGCCTATTATAAATTTCCATATATAGGAAGACTTTTTCTTAAGATCCCTTTCTGCCTGCTTTACTTCATTCAGCCAGTCATCACACTTCTGCGCTTCAAACGAATCAAGCTGCGGTCTCATTTTCTCAATATACTTTTTTGCCTTCGAAATAGTATGTTTATCGGAGTCAGAAGAATTCTTCGCAAAATCTACATACTTTTTCATAGCGTCAACTAAACCGGCATCCGCTGCAGCTTCTAAATATCCTAATCCTTCTTTTCGCTTTTTCATATCCGGTGTCACGGCCGATGCCTGTTCAGAGAGAATCTGAATACCATAATCCAACTGAGCTCTGTCATAGCCAAAGTCAGCGGATCTTCTTAGATAATGCCTGCTTTTATCTTTGTCAACAGTTGTCCCTTCTCCCTTCTCATACATCATGGCAAGCAAGTATGCCGCAGTATATCGTTCTTTCTCTTCTGTTTTGCTATTGCATTGCTTTTTCTCTGCGATTGTATATGCTTCTTTAAACGCGTTTACATAATCTCCGCTGGTATAATCTTTTAACGCTTTAGTAAATTCAGCTGAATAGGCAGTTGAATCACTCTGGTTTTTTTGCGTATCTGTAACTGCCGTAGCCCCTTTATTACTGCTTGTATTGGAACTGCTTACTACAGAAGCAGTTCCCGAAGTATTGCCACGAGTAGTACTATTACCGGTTGTAGTGTTACTGTTTGTACTTGTAACGTTTTTTCCCGTCGTATTATTCTGGCTTTGTGTAGTTGCAGCTGCAGGAGATGGCTGCCCCTGTTGGGTACTGTTGGCTGTTTGATTTGCTTTTGCAGCCTTTAGGGCTGACAGTGTAAGCACCTGCCCACCACTTTTTCCCTTGTTCTGAGACTTCTTAAATTCTTTATATGCTTCATCCTTTAAAGCCTTCTCCTGCTTTTTTTCTTCTTTTTGAGGATCTTTCTTTTTTTCTTCTTTGATATGATTCTTGGCTTCCTGCTTGGCAATTTCCTTCTCAAATTCAATTTTTTCCAGTATATTTTTTATCTCCTGCTTTTTTTCCTCTGACTGAGCAAGGTTATATTGATCATTATACGTTATATACTTATCCCCAAGCTCCTCTATCACCCGTTCCGGATCCTTTTCATTAATGCCAAGTTCTTTAAGAAATTGCAAATCCATGTTTTATCCCTCAATTATTTTTTATTACTTCTACATCACCCGATCTTGAAACTATGCGACAACAAGTCTTATACACTTCAACACACTGGCATTCTCCGGAATGTTCTCTAAATATCTTTCTTCCCCTTTCAAGAGCCTCTGATAAGTGTTCATCCTCGCGATAATGATCCAGTATATTTCCATATTGGTCAATAGCATGACAGTCACAGCCCTCTATATAGCATTTGGAAAGTACTGCGATCATTTCGTCATCAAGGTTTATTTCCATCTCTGAGAACTCATTATGGAAAGCATCAGTTATCATTTGTATCATCTCTTCGACACTGTCAACCATTTCCTGCATTTCTTCAACAAATTCCTTGCCCAGATTTTCCATAAGACGCTCTATAATTTCCTCATCATCAGCCGAGACAAAATCCACCATATCAATGGCTGTCAAATATTCCTGTGATCTCGGTCTCTGAAGGAGCTGTTCAACCTTTTCTTTTTTCTTTTCAAAATTAAAGTCCCTCGTCACAGTTCCCTGTTTTGCTTCCTTTTGGTTTTCCAGCCTTCTTTCTTTTGTATTCTGCTGAGCTGCCATATTTACTGCCTGATTATTTACACTACTGTTTTTTATTTGTTCCATTTTATTTTTCCTCCTTTAGTGTTTGGTCTAAACTGTAAAAATCTTCATCTGTAATAGACTGATAATCATTTTTTGTCTTGTTTTGCATTTGTGCAAGTCGAGATGTCTGTTTCTTTATAAGTTCATCCAGTGTATTCCTTGCTCCTCTGGCATTTCCAAAATTCTTTTCATTTATCTTTTTATCAAAATACTTTATAGCAAGTTTTTCAGTTTCTTCACTCATCACCAGATCACTTTTTGCCATGCTGTTCTTTAATATCTGAAGCAATTCTTCCGATGTATAATCCTCAAAATCAAGTTTCGTTTTAAATCTGCTGTTCAATCCTTCATTACTGTCTATGAAACGTTGCATAGGCTCCTTATACCCTGCCACTATGACCATAAAGTCATCCCTATGATCTTCCATTTCCTTTAGTAACGTATCTATTGCTTCCTGCCCGAAATTGCTTCCACCGGAACCACCATTTTCAACTAATGTATAAGCTTCATCAATAAAAAGTACTCCGCCGATAGCTTTTTCAATTATTTTTTTTGTCTGGATTGCTGTTTGTCCAACATAACCGGCAACCAAATCTCCTCTGGATGTTTCTATAGTGTGACCTATTGAAAGTAATCCTAACCCTTTATACAACTTTCCGATAATTCTGGCGACAGTTGTTTTACCTGTTCCTGCAGCACCTTGAAAAATCATGTGAAGTGCTCCTGCATTTACAGTTTTTAACCCTAATTTCTTGCGTTCAATATTATTTCTTTCCAGATCAATAAGAGCTTTTACCTCACTCTTAACTGCTCTTAACCCTATCAAACCATTAAGTTCTTCCAACAGTTCATCTACTGACTTTTCTTTATCGACATTCAGATCCGGTGCAAGACTGTCAAAATCCTCTTCAGTTATAGTCATCAAAACAGCATCTGATATATCTTCTTCAGCGTAGGTACTAACCCTGTTACTTAGCTTCAAAATCAAATCTTCAAAAGTATTTCTCACCCCGCGTGCATTTCCAAATCCTTTTTCCTTCGATTTCAATTCAAAATAAGCCAGTGCTTTCTTTTCTACAGCCGGGTACAGGATATTTCCTGCCTTAGAAGCAATCTTTTTAAATATTTCAAGCATCTCCTGAGGCGAATAATCTTCAAAATCTATTTTAGTCTTAAATCTGCTCTTAAGACCTTCATTGCTGTTTATAAATTCATCCATTTTCTCGGAATACCCGGCAATAATTACCATCAAGTCATTCCTCTTATCCTCCATTTCTTTTAGCAATGTGTCTATCGCTTCCTTACCATACGAAGAATTATCGGAAAGTGTATATGCTTCATCTATGAACAACACTCCACCAAGTGCCTCTTTAATCTTCGCTTTTGTTTTTGGAGCCGTTGTCCCTACTGCTTCACCAACCAAATCACTGTAATCAGTTTCCACAGTATGTCCGCTCGATAGTAAACCGAGGCATTTATAAATTTCTCCTATCATCCGGGCTACAGTAGTTTTTCCGGTTCCCGGACCTCCCTGGAAAACAAGGTGTAATGATCCGATTCCGGATTCTTTTAAGCCGTTATCTCTTTTTCTTTTATTTAACTTAGCCTGATTTACCAGCTCTTTTACTTTCTCCTTTACAGCATGTAAACCGGTCATGGACTCAAGATCATTAAGCAATTCATCCAGTTCTTTAGGTTTTTTTACAGTTGTTCCATCTGTAGGAAGATTTAAATCCTCTTTACGAATAACTTTAAAATCGCTTCTGTCAAGCTTTTCTCCTGCCAGATTCTTTTCCTGAATACGGACAGCCTGATTCGAAATCACAGCTTCAACAATATTCCGTACACCTCTGGCATTTCCGAAATTCTGTTCTTTAGATTTCGAATCTAGTAGTTCATAAATATTAAGTTCGATACCTGCATCAATTCTCTTATCTTTATCCGTTAACATCTGCCTAAAGATAATGCACATTTCATCCACAGAATAATCTGCAAAATGCACCTTAGTTTTCATCCTGCTTGCAAGACCGTCATTGGCATTCTGGATCATATTGTCCATGTCTTTCTCATATCCTGCCATGATTATCATCAGATTATCGCGGTTCTTTTCCATTGCATCAACCAGTGCATTTATCGATTCCTGACCATAATTATCATTCGCATCATGCCATAAATCATATGCTTCATCTATGAATAAGACTCCACCAAGTGCTTCATTTATCTTGGCATTAGTTAGTTTTGCGGTTCCCCCTACATAATCAGCCACCAGATCGCTTCTTTTTACTTCTACCAAATGACCTTTTGAAAGAACTCCCAATTCCCTATATATTTCCGCTATTATCCGCGCAACAGTGGTCTTTCCTGTTCCGGGATTTCCCACAAACAGTAAATTAAGATTTCCATATCCGCTTTCTAAATCTTTATTGTATTTCTTTTCAAGTGCTTTTACTTGGACAGCACTGATTATCTTATTTACTTCTTCTTTAACTTCTTTAAGTCCGACCATGTTATCAAGCTGTTTTACAAGTTCTACAATATTATTCTCACTCTTATCAGAAGAATTATCAAAATCTCTGTCAAAAAGAGTGCAATAATCTTCTTCCTTACGGATTTTCTTCTTTTCTATCCTTTTAGCCAGCTTAACAGATGCGCCCCCTATCATATCTTTCAGGGTATTCAGATACTCAAAATCCTGTTCTTTCATCCGTTTGGAAATAATCTTTTTTAAATTTCCATCTTCTGCTTCTGCAATACAAAATCCCATCTCATGTGCAATACTGTCAATAAGCTGTCTTAGTTCGTCAACTTTGAAAGGTTTTAATACTGTTCTAAATGATGGTTCAAATCTTTTGGCAAATCTGTTTTTTTCTTTTAGGAGATTATCATATTTCTCTCCGGATCCGGATACTATGACGATGCTATTCATACCTTCAGACTGCATAGCTTTATCAATAATATCTATGGCTTCCATCCCTGCTGAAGGCCCTGATTCATAAAAATCTTCTATGTGATCAATATGTATAGCATATCCGGATGCATTCTGAAAAAGCTCATTAACATTTTCAAATGTCTCTTCCGATGTCTTTCCAACAATATCATTATAACCAACAACAACCATCTCAGAATTAGCTACTATTCCCATACTATGCAGAACACTCGTAACTATTTGAGCTGCCGTTGAGGTTCCTCCACCGATTACCCCTTTTATAGCAAAATTTGTAACCTTATCCTCTCCTAAGCCCTTCTTTTTTCTCATCTGTTCAACTTGTTTATAAACATAAAAAGCAGAAAGATTATCCTTTAGTTCCTTAAATCCGACTATTCCCTTAAACGCATTTTCTATACATTTGGGCTTATCTTCTTTATCACCATCTTTATCTACTTTCTTCCCTGCTGTATCCCCTTCCTTAAGACCCAATGTTTCTAACAAGGATTTCGAACTGCTCTTTTTAGTATCCTTTTTGTCTTCTTTTTGGGCATACATGATTGACAAATCAGGAGTAAACTTTTCATCGTCTTCCTTATCTGATAGATTTTCCCTGTCACTTACGATAACCTTATCCGTCCATTCTATCTTCCCAAACAGCCCCTCACCATCATAGTTGTTATGATCTACGAATTCCTTTTCCTTTCCTTCAGAGATCGCATTTCCCAATTCAATTGCATAGTCGGCACATTTTTCTCCATCAAAAAGACGGATTACCTTCCTTAATATTTTTGCTGCTTCCTTAGGAGTATTAAGTCTTATATTACTGTTGGCAAGCGCAATCATATAGTAAGGAATCTTGTACTCCCTTGCCATTTCATCCAGTATATCATGCTTTTCCTGTTCCGAAGCTCCTCTAGCCTCTGCAAGTTCATACCTTGCAGCATAATAACAGTCCGGTGTCAGATTCTTTTCCTTCATTTCAGACAAAATTCTATTAACATCATCAGCGTTGCAAAGCTTGAGTGTCACTTCAAGAAGACAGCGATAAGACTCTCCGATCGGATTAAGTTCAGTCAGACGTTTAAACCACTTGGATGCTTCTTCCAGGTTTCCAATTCTTTTATAAGACTCAGCTATCCTGTTTACTTCACTTTCATCTTTACAGTTCTTTAACTCAATATTTCTTGCCAAACTTGATATTTCTTCGTATTTTTTTTCTTGATATAATTCTCTGATATTTGACATAATGTTATCCTTTTTAAAAACTTAAGAAATTGATATTTTATTTAAAAACTCCTTAGTTGCATTGTTACTACTATTCTCAGATTCATTATTTTCTTCATCTGACAGATTGAATCTCAACTCTTGTTTTAATTCTGGTATGTCTATCCCATAACAAATGTCATGCTTCTCTGTTAATGTCATCAGTATCTGGTACTTCATTCCTTTTTTTACATCCTTGGGCAGTGGGATTTTAGTCTCAGAAATACGTGCAGAAATTGTTTCATCTTCATAATCACCTTCAGTAATTACCATATTTACATATTCCTGGCCATCTCTTGCAAAAGCCATCGATTCGCTTTTAGCTGTCACGCCGGCCTTTGAATTTCGCGGAATCAGAACAACATTGATCTTTTTCTTTTCCTTTAAGCTATACCTCAAAAACCCTATTCCATGAGAACGTACATCCTTGATAGAGCTTTTTTTATTTTTGTTTATTTTATCAGCTTGAAGAGAAGCTCCAAGTCCAACAACCAAATCAGGATTTACATCGCGCAAAGGCGTTTTCCCTATAAGCCTAGTAACCATATCCTCTATATAAGGAATTCTGCTTGATCCGCCAACCATAATAACCTGATCTATTTTTTCAGGTGTCAGCCCGGCTTCTTCAATAGCTTGCTTAATCAGATATTCCATCCTCTCACATAAACTAGAAATCTGACTAACGAAATAATCGTAGGTTATACTTATTCTGTCTTTTGTACCGCCTGCGTTGATGGGAATGACTGTGGATGTACGGTTGGCACATACCTGTTTCTTTGCTTTTTCTACCTTTTCATATAGGCCCTGATATACATCAATAAACTCTTCATCTTCAAGGTCTATGTCATGATTTTTCTCAAATTCTTCACATACATAATCAACTAACTGTTGATCAAAAAAGCTTCCGCCGACATTATTCAGTCCTTTGTTGCTCAATTCTTCAATATTATCACCATTGATATGTATGATAGACACATCAAATGTTCCGCCTCCCAAATCAAATACAAGTGTATTGGTATTATCCATATTGTTTTTTGAAGCATAATAGAGGGCTGCAGCGGTAGGTTCGTGCATCAAGTCAATCAAGTTTAGACCTGCAAGTTTTACTGCCTCTTTTGTAGCCTTTTCCTGTGCTTCAATAAAGTACGAAGGAACAGTTACCACAACATCCTGTATTTTTTCATTCAGATTGGTTTCAGCATCCTGCACTATTTTTCTCAGTATTAGGCTTGATACATCTTGCGGAGTCATTTTCATATCAGGTATGGGTATAAATATTTTGTCGCTACCCATTGCATTCTTAACAGTCGAAATAACCCTTTTGGGTTCTGTAGATCTAAAATCTTTGGCTGTCTGACCGACTACAACCGTATTGTCATTTTCAAAAAAAACTACTGATGGTGTCGTTGTATCGCCTTCTGAATTAAAAATTGCATGCGGTATGCCGCTTTCATCAACATATGCTCCCACAGAATATGTGGTTCCAAGATCAATCCCAAGTACCATTTTCCCTACTCCTTTTCATTTTTCTTTTATCCCACAAGTCATAAACGGACTTCCTTTGTGGTTATTAAGCTCATGGCGCAAATAAGCCGAAGCATAGTATGCCCCAGCTTTATGCATTAATTATTTGTTTAATAATCTCTCCTAAAAACTTCTCTTTAAACTTATTTCTTTATCAGACTGCTTAAAAGGTCATATGCAGTATTGATTTTCTGCCCATGTTCACTTCTAGGCAACTAATGAATTTTTACATGCTTCATTATAACAATATTATACATTTCTTTTTCAGACAAAGTTTTCATTGATTCAAGGTTATGAGAACAAAAACAGGCATAAGCCCGAAACCATATTTCAGATTCTGGTTTTACGCCTGTTTATTACATTATGATGGCAAAGAATCTAGCCGGAATATAGCATTTTCCGGCTGAAGTTCTTTATAGATATAATACTGCCCGATCGATAGATTGCGCCCCATCTCTTTACCCCTTATCAAGTATCAATACTTGTCATTTATTTTACCACATCAGCGCATGAAAATCAATCAAAAAATCTCAAAAAGGCATTGCTTATTTGATACTGATATATATTGCCGGAACCACTGCTATAGTATCTCTATCAACAAATTTACCTTCTTTTTCGCCGACAACATATCCTTCATCATCCACATACGAAACCACACCTTTGCCGCTTCGGGTTCTTAGCCACCAGCCTGCCGGTCCGCCTTCAGTATACGGCCCTTGCTCCCAATCACTTGGTATCCTTTCACTTGTCAATGCACCTTTCATCTTCGCGTATAGTGAAACACCCCTCTTTCTGTTGTCATCTTCTTTCACAGGTCTGGAAATAAAACCATTTCTGATGTCAGTAACCTCATCTACAGACAGAAGAAAGACTTTGTCCTTTGTAACATTTCCATCACTTGTTCCGTTCTCGGAATTGTCTCCACTAATAATTTCCGAATCAAGAATATAACTCTTTTCTTTCTCATCGAAAGCAACATTATAGAAATCGCTATTCAGCCATTTACGGAGCGAACTGTCTTCCCATGTAACATCGTCGTGAGTTTCATTGAATTTCCTGCAATCAAGTCCATATTTGCTCAGTAATAATGCCCTCCCATTTTCCTCATCGACATTCAAAACCACCCATTCAATTGACTCACTTCCATTTGACAAATCATTGTCTTGTTCAAATGTCCCTATTTTTACGGTCAAGCCTCCATAAACATACGAATAACCATCACTACTTTTAACCGGTTCCGACCTCCCTAAATATTCATTATATTTTCCAATATTTAATCTCATAACCGGCCTAACACCGTTAGCAGTCCACCAAAATCTCTCTGTTTGATTACCTAAATAATCGATAATATAATCATTCGAATCATATGCAGAGTTACAAAGCCACCAATGACATATTTTGGCTTTTTCTTCATCAGTCTCTACTATTCCTGTTTTATCGACTTTTGTAAATGCATAATCAGTTAATTTGCAGATAAGGTTCTTATCACGATGAAAACCATATTCTTCTTTCTTTGAATCATCCAAAGATAGCAAGAATACCTTATCTTCGCTCGTTTGAACAGTATTGGCCTCTTCATTCTCAATATTTAAAGTAGTAACAGCAATCAAATCCTGTTCAGACGGAGAAAAAGATGTCTTATAAAATTCATTGTTCAGCCATTCCCTTATACTACTATTTATCCACAGATTTGATACACCTAATGTCGTATTATTCATTTCTCTGCTATCAAAAGGAAGAAAATCCAGACAAAACTCGCTCATTATATACAATTCATCATTATCACGAGACAACACCACCCACTTAATAGGTTCTTTTCCATTTGATAAATCATTATCCTGTTCAAATTTGCCAAGTGTAATAAAATCTCTTGGTTTAGCATTCATCAGATCAAACCGGACATTATTTATGCTTGCCCCATATTTAACATTACTTCGCCAAGAAGAATATGCATTTGCGTCTATGCACACCATTGGCCTGACAGCATTGTAGTCTCCTGTTATTTTATCAGTCTCAGTTTTATTTCCTTTGATCAATATAGGCTTCTCATCATCTTTTATTGACCTTGTCCAGTACTTTGTAGTGGGAACTCCATAAAATAGTTTACCTTCTTTTTCCTCGGCCCCTTTAGCTATTGCATATTTGGTCGGGATACACATTATCAGGGTATCGCTCTCCAAAGGATCAACTCCAAATCCTACCTCCGGATTCATCAATTCATCAGCTGAAGCCAAGAACACCCTATCTTTAACGTTTTCATGTTCATCTGTTTCAATGATCATTTTTTTCTCTTCTTCAGAGAAAGCGGTCTGATAGAAAAATCTATTCAGCCATTGTCTTATCGTGCAATCTTTCCACGATATTTTATTGTTTTTTTCAAGTTCTATCCGATTATACTCCATATAATCCAAGGCATATCTGCTCAGAAGGAAAGCCCTGTTGTTCTCATCAATACGAATTACAATCCATTCTATAGGTTCGTTTCCATTTGTCAAATCATTGTCCTGCTCGTAATGACCTAATTCTATAACCTGTCCCGGTTTAAGCTCATTATCAAAAACATCTTCCGGGCTTATATATTCTTTATCAGGTGTTGATGTAACATTTTCCTTCTCTTTATCATTTCCTTCAGTTTCCTCCGGATAGGGATTACCCGTATCTTCTGTTTTCTCACCCACGTTGTCCGCTGTTGGTTGTTCATTAACATCCGGTTTTTGTTCACTACATCCTGATAACACGAATATTATTGCCAGCATAACTAATAGAAATCTCTTAATCATTTTTCTCCCCTTCACTATTTTTTTATTTTCATAAACACGTAAATACCAAAAGATATTTTTGCATGTTTTATGATTCGCATAATAAACCACGGCATCAATATAACATATTGCATAGAATTTTGCAATACATCTTGCCATCACCACAAGCTTTTACATAACCTTTTGTCCAACCGTATTTGTCATTTTCATCTGTTAGGTACCTAATGAATTTTTACAGACTTCATTATAACAATATCTGTCATTTCTTTTTCAAGCAAAGTTTACACCGATTAAGACCATTAAAACAAAAACAGGCATAAACCCGAAGTCATATTTCATACCCGGTTTTATACCTGTATATTTCATTTAGTGCTTCTTTACCTCAATCCCCAGTCAATCACCGGGACGGTTCTGTGATTGATTTTCCTAGTCTCGAAAGCCCTTAATTTTCAATGGGTTTCGGCACTTCATTTTCAATCAGAGAACCGTCCGAGACCACTGAAAAAGTAGGGGTTTTTATGCTGCTTTTTCCTGGTCTGTGGTCATCCCTCTGTCTGAAGTAATCTTATATAAATATTTCGTGTTTATAAACTGTTTTTTCGACGTGTTTTTACTATCTGAAGAGGATACC
>JAFXXN010000026.1 GCA_017542245.1 Lachnospiraceae bacterium | reverse complement strand
GTGATCAAAAAAGACGGGTACAGAAATCCTGCTACTATAGAGACTACAGGAGCAGGCGATACCTTCTGTGCCTGTGCCATAGATTACATCCACAGAAACGGACTTGATAATCTGACAAAGGACGGATTATTTGAATGCCTGTCGTTTGCAAACGCTGCGGCATCTATTATAACCACCAGAAAAGGTGCACTTTCAGTAATGCCAACCCAAGAAGAAATAACAGCTTTTCTAACAAACAAGTAATGATAAGAACAAAGAATATGAGACTCGGTACATTGTACCGAGTCTTTTTCTGCGTGTTGAAAGTGGACCAGGGGGGACGTGGTTCCTAGCTCATTTTGCAAAAGGTACTATATATTTCTTTTCGTGCATATGATAACGTCATAATAGGAACACCTATAACGAATAAATAAAGCTTAAAAGGAGTATGCTTATGAAAAAGAATATCCGTACCGTTTTATTTGGAGAGCTTGTACTTTTCATCGTTGTATTTCTTATCAGTACCCTCGGAACCAGCTTTGGTTTTTCTGCTGTCGCATGGTTTCTTGATGTGCCTTCGCTGATTCTTGTTTTACTTATTCTGATTCCCGGGCTCATTATCATGGGTGAGTGGAAAGATTTTTTGAATTCATTCTCAGTAGGGATAAAAGATTACAGACTTCTTGAACTAAAAAATATTATAGAAGCCGTAGGCGCTGCCCAGAAGCTTACTGTATTTGGAGCTCTATTTGCCATCATAACTTCAGCAATAATTCTTATGGGACATTTATCTGAGCCGGAAACGTTTGGACCAAGCCTTGCTGTCTGCTTCCTTTCAGGTTTTTATGCAGTAATAATCGAGTTTTTTCTTCTGCCGCTTAAGTTAAATGCCGAGCGTAAGATGAATGAAGAGATGGACATGGAAGATGAATGATCCCGGAATTACAAAGGAGCAGTATCTTAATATAGCTCGTAAATTCGGATTTACGAAAAGAGAGCTTGAACTCGGATACCTTAAAGTGTCGGGGTTTTCAAATCATAGAATTGCTTATATGCTCGGAATTTCTGAGCAGACGGTAAAAAATCATTTCACTCACATTTATGAAAAGGCGTGGGTTCCCGGAAGAAAGGAATTCCAAGAGCTGTTTACACAGGATGGATAGTGATTATGAAGAGATCAGATAAAAGAGCTATCATAAAAATTTTAATTGCAAACGTCATCCTGATAGTTGCTGCTATTTGCGGGAGAATACTGAGCAGATTCGTTTATGAAGATCATCTTGATGAGCCTTTGATCACAGTTGATGATACCGAGATTACCTTAAGAGAATTTGGATATTACATATATGAAGTAGAAGAGTTTGTGCAGAACCAGGCTCTTTTGTATGATCCTGAGAATCCAAAGCACTGGTGGAATACCCACTTTTCAGCCGGCATGGATTCTCAGTTTGTCTGTGATTACGCCAAGAAGGTGGCAGTTAACACTTGTATATCAGATGAGATTTATTATAAAAGAGCTCTTTCTGAAGGAGTTGTATTAAGTAGCGCGGAAGAAAAACAAGCAATGGTCGAAGCAAAGATGATCTTAAGCAGCATGACCGGGAATCAGCTTGCAAGAACAGGGTTGGATGAAAGCATCCTCACTAATATGCGGATAAAACATGCTCTTGCAGTAAAATATGCCAAATTTCTTGTAAATACCTGTGATTTAACAGGATATTCCGAAGACCCAGAAAAGCTTCTAAACTGGGACGGCGTGTATTATCAAGAAAAGATTCTACCGGAACATACAGTAAAGACTAATGATAAGGTTCTGGATAAAATAACGTTGGGAAAAATAACAGTGAATTATGAGTAATTCTATTTGAATGTGTTAGAATTATTTCATGAAAACAAGAGAAGAAGCATTAAAATACGGATTATCTTTTCCAGATACTTATCAGGAAGCGCCCTTCCACGATCCTAACTGGCAGCTGGTGCGATATATTAAAAAGTAGACGCAATACAATATCTTCTTGCATATTGGCGCCGGTATAGTAGTGGCCAGTGTAATTCTGATATTTATATTCCAGATCTACTTATTCAGGAGACTTAAGAGAAATGCCGCAAACCTTGTAGCGCTTTCCTTCATTGCTTAAAACAGTACAGAGCAGGAGAATACAAATGCTTAAAAAGTATATTGAATTTATGAAAAAATCTCCGCTGATAACTGCTGCGCTCTGCATAGTATATGTAGTTGTGTGTTTCAAGACGGTACATACAGATACAAATTTTCAGTTCTTTATAGTAAGAACCATGCTTTGCGGAGCTGTGTGCTTTTTCCTGTACCAGATATCCGGAGATAAGACCCTGACATCCTGTTATGTTTCCACAGGATATGTCATTTTGAATTCCATGGGATTTCTTGTGATGTCCCTTATCATGGGATCTGTATTACTCTTATCAAATATAGAAGAGCAGGTCCCTTTGAATGATAGCCCGGTATTGGGGCTTATCATAGTATTTCTTATGTTTATTTCCGTGGGGCTTTTTGAGGAACTGGCTTTCAGGGCAGTTATAAACGATGCGATAATCTATAAGTTCAGGGAAAAGAAATATGTTTTTGTCCTTAGTGCAGTAGTATCTTCGTTAGTATTCGGTGCAGCACATATTGTGGGCGAATTTGATGCTACCTCCGCTATTGCATGGGGACAGGCGGTAGCCAAAACGTTGGAATCAGGCGTCTTTGGACTGGCCCTTCTTATACTGTATTGGAAGACCAGAAATATATGGGCTTGCGGCGTGGCTCATGGATTGTTTGATTTTTTTGCCGGTTATACAGAAGGACTGTTTGTTCC
>JAFXXN010000025.1 GCA_017542245.1 Lachnospiraceae bacterium | reverse complement strand
TATTGAAAGACTAACTGGCGTGTTAATGTTTATCAACACAGGTATCACCTCCGGAATGTAATACCTGTATTATATCTGTTACCTACAACTTGTACATTTTTATTTGATAATTTTTGTACATTTTTATTTTAGCATTTATAATAGATCTGTATGTAGTATATAGGGTATCCTTTTTTTCTAAAAGCTGGTTATAATGTTCATTTATGGATTTCAGGCTTAAAGTTTTAAGGTCAATATTATGGTTTTTTAGGACATTTACAGCCGCTTCATATAAGCCAAGCTGTGTATAATAGGTATTGTAGTATTTGTCTCGGGCTTTAGGTTTAAGGGCGTTATATTCTGAATTATACTTTTTGTATTTGAAATAGTATTCGGCATACCTCAAGACCTCAGAGTATTCCTTGATTTCCTTTTCAATATTTACTACTTCTTTCTTGGCTTTGTGCGTCTCAATACGCAGGTCATGCTCTTTGTCTCCAAGTTCGGCTATTGAATGAACTCCGAATTTATCTAGATCAGCATACATGGTAGCAATAAGTTTGAAATTTTGTTTATCAGCCCATTTGGTTAAGCCTATGCTTTGAGCAAATTTTTCGCTGGAAGTGTCTATCAATTTAGTAGCCATTCCGGTAGAATACGGGTCGGAATACATGCTGTTTTGAGCCTTCTTTGATAAGGATTCTGAAACAATCTGTTCTGCCCGGCGGTATATCCTTTCATCGATGCGTTCGCGGATCCTTTCTTTAGTATAATCTTCACCCAGGGATTGTGCCCGGCCTCTTATGAATCGTTCTTTTCCTAATGGACGGAAAGCGATATATTTGGCAGAGCCTTCTCCGAAAGTTTCTCCTGTAATCTCATAGCCTCTTTCTTTCATTTTATCAATAAATGTTTCATATAATATAGAAGAATTGATACATTCATCGATATCTCTTTTAAGTTTTGCTTTCCAGGAATCACCCTTCTTAGTATGCTGCCATTCGGTATAAGATTTTCCTTTCCCTTTGAACTCTTTTATGACAGATTTGCCATGCTCGGCACAGATTTCATCACTTAAGTCCCTGATCTTATAGTAGTTACCGGTGCACCCATGATATTTCATATAGGTCTCGGTATTCACCGCACAGAATATGATGTGCGAATGAATATGTGCCTTGTCGACATGGGTTGCAAGGACGTACTGATATTTGCCTCCAAGGAATCTATCGGCAAGCTCTTTGCTGATATTATGAGCCTCTTCTCCGGTGGTTTCTCCGGGTTTAAAGGATTGTATCAGATGATACGCCAGATTGGGTCCTCCGTCTTTGTTTTTTGACAGATAAAATCCGAACTCAAGATCTGCGGTTTGGGGTGCACATCCGAATGAGGAAATGAGAACATGCTCGTCAGTTTTCTTTTCGTTACAGATATAGTTTATTGCTTTGCCCAAGGTAGATTTGATAGCATGGATCTTTGTAGTTGCCATAGTTTATTCATCTCCTCCCTTAAGCTGTTTATGTCTGCCTGATATATGCTTTGGGTCTCATTTGCTCTGTGTGCGATCTGGTTGATGTTTGTAGAAATCTTACTGAGCAGAAAATTGTATCTGGTTAATTCAGAGAAGTCCACATCAAAGATATAACCATCGACTATCAGATCCCTGACAAATTGAGATTTGCTTTTGGCTTTGGAAAGCCTGAATTTGTTTTCTAACAGTTCGTTTTCATCGTCATTCAGATATAAGTGTAAGCTGTGTTTTGCTTCAGTATTGTTCATATATTTTGTCCTTTCTTGTGATGTGTGTGGGGGTTTGATTGTAGGCTGTTTTTGTATTTGGCAGAGCATTATAAAGGGGCTAGGGGACTTGGTCCCCTTCAAGCGGGAAACGGGTAAATTTAGACTGGTCGAAATTTCCGTTGCCGGCCCACTTTTGTCCAAGTGGGCTATGCTTGCTCCGCTAAAAACATGGGGGTTACGGTATCTTGTTGTTGGATTAAAACTAGACGGAGATTCCGAGCTTTTTAAGCTCAAGTTCCCTGATTTCGTCTTCGGAATAATGCCTTCCAATGTAGGGCTCATAGCTCTTCTTCTTTGAAGGATTGGATGGAAGGGATGAACCGGTTGCAGGGTTATAAACGTTGCAGTTTTTATCGTGTATACTTCCGAGCATGTTTTGGGCATCAAATGCTGCCGGGGCGTTTAGGAGAGTAACGAGCAAGTAACGCCTCATGTTTATAACCTTGGTCGTACTTTTTTGCAGACAGTCGAGAACATATCTGACGATGGGAGCATTTATCATTTTGAGCCTTTCTTGGATGGTGGTTCTTGTGTAAGAGTAACCGTTTACAGTGAGACCGGGATCTTTTGATATCAGCTCGCGAGCCATAATCTCGATAATCAAATCCAACACATTTTTTTTATCCGGAAAGTCTATTAGCAGTTGGTCGAAGGCTATCTGATTTTTTATGGTGCTCAGGGCTTCAGAATAAGCCTTTTGATTTACGATGATGTTGATAGGACTTTTCTCGGAAACGTTGGTAGGCTGTTTGGTAATGCTGGGTGTTTTGGCCTCGGAGAGATTTTGGCTATCCTTATCAATATTTTTTGACAAAATAGATTTTTTCTGTTCTTCCTCATTCTCTTCTTGGGTTGTAGCATGAATGATAGATGGATTATGTATTTTGTCTTTAAAAATAGTCTCTTTATTAGTATTATAATAGGGAGCGGATTCCGACTCTCTAGAGGGGCTAAAAAGTTGCTCTTTAGAGGGTTCAAAATGTGGCTCTCTGGAAGAATTATCTTCAACCGGGTGATAATTCATAACATACACGTAGTCATTCTTGCCCTGGCCTCTGGATACGAACCTTACCAGACCGTTATCCTCGCCAAAACAATCTTTAAGTTCCTTACGGATCTTCTTTGCGGTTGTCTTGCTGCATTGGAGAAGTTCACAGGTGTATTCTACGGAGTAATCGATATAAACCCTGCCTTCTGTATCAACCTGATTTTTGCTGGCAGCATAGGCTTGTTTATCTAGCATGGAAGAGTATAGGAATTTGGCTTCAAGTGAAAGATTTTTCAAACGGTCATCTTTCAATAAAAACTTAGGGAATTTTATAAACTGGAAACTATTTTCATCTTCCGGGTAGGGGTAGCTGAGGTTGTTGTTTCCTGAAGTGGTATTTGGGGTAAAAATCATGTTGTCTCCTGTTCCAAAGAGCGTAAATACAGAATATGACATATAAAAAGGAAGAATAATCCTTGACATATCTCTGAAAAACTCTAAAATAGTGGTATGGGAGATTGAAAATGCTAACAGATTAAGAAGAAGTTTTTTGGGTAGGACTTCTTACAATTCTTCTTACAATTTAATCAGAAAATTATAGAATTAAGCCGTTTTTAATAGTATTTGTTTACTGATTTATACTATGGGAGAATTTCTTCTAAAACGACGTTTTTATGAAAACAAAATAGTGATTGAACACCGGAGAACGCAGATATTAAGGACTTTCTAAAAACTTATGCGTACAAAAAAGGACTTCAGCTTTTCACTGAAGTCCTTCCGTCTGGAACAGGGATAGCAGGATTCGAACCTACAGATGACGGAGTCAGAGTCCGTTGCCTTACCGTTTGGCGATATCCCTTTATAACCAACAAACGACATTATAACGCATAGGATTATAATTTGCAAGTGTTTTTTATAAAAAAATTGTTAAACATTTATTGGATTCGAAAGAATTACAAAATTAATACTTGCTCAATTGTTTAAAATGACAGACAAAATCCCGGATATCAATAAAATTTTCAAATATAATATGGCAAAATATAACAAAATAGAAGATATCCCCACCTCTTAGTGGTATGCTACCCGTCAAGAGGACAGTGAAAAATTAAAAAAATTTTCGTACCGCCAGTTGTATATGCAGCCGGCGGTATTATTATGCCACCAAATAGTACTGTTTATGATACTCGGACGGTGTCATCACGTTCAGATT
>JAFXXN010000203.1 GCA_017542245.1 Lachnospiraceae bacterium | reverse complement strand
TTATATTTGCCATAGCTAAGATTAGAGAGTATGGCAATGCTAAGTATCCTGAAGGAGGACCCGACAATTGGAAACAAGTTGAAAAAGAGCGGTATCGTGATGCTGCTTACCGTCACTTCATGGCGTATCTCGATGATCCGGATGGGGTGGACAAAGAAAGCGGTCTGCCCCATCTTTGGCATCTGGCTTGTAATATCGCGTTCTTGTGTGAAATGGAGGATTTGGTTGCTAAGGCTAATGAGGAATCAGAAAGGACTGAAGGACATTGGATATTTAGGTTTGATGAAAATGAGCTTGCATCGGCATCGCTTGCAGAGTGTTCTGTGTGTGGTGCAACTAACTTACTAGGCCTTACAAAATACTGTCCTGTGTGCGGAAGTACGATGTGGAATGCGGATGGAATGAACATGATTTAAAGGAGGGCGAAGATGAGCGATTTAATCGGGTACGCAAAGAATGAATTATATTTGCTTCGTGATGGTGAAGAAGACGAAATGCAAGATTTAGTTGAGAAGAACATCCTTGAACTGATCGAGGTGTTCAGTAAACAGGGTCATTCTGGATTCAGCGGTAATTACGTGCTGAGCATCTTTGACAGATTGGTGAGATATTTGCCGATTACTCCGTTGACCGGGGATGACGATGAGTGGAATAAATGCTTTTCTAAATCTAACTTCTTTCAGAACAAAAGATGCAGTCGTGTATTCAAGGATTCTGACGGACCTTATGATTCCTGCGTAAGAACGTTCTCTGACGATAGTGGAGAAACGTTCTATCAGAGCAGAGATAGCAGAGAAAGTATAGAGTTCCCGTATTATCCACCTACGTATCCGAAGCAAATTATATTGGAGAATAGAGAATTGGAGGATTATGAAGATGATTAAATTTGAGAATTATGATATTTGGGGTTTTGAGCATGCTCTTCGTGGGATGAGGAATCCTTTGGAAAGTTGGGAGAGAAATGATAGCGGATTTGCAGAAAATTGTAACATTTGGGAGGGAGATGACGTTTGGTATACAAGCGCGTTCAACTATAAAATTGGTCCGTATGATCTCGCCCTTGCTCAGAGATTGATTCAGGCTGGTCCGGAGCATCGTAAGTTTCTTCGTCAGATTATGGTGTCGGTCGATATAACAGCGCCATTATATTGGTGGAAGGAGTTCGATACGTATAAGGTTGGAACGGTTGCTAACAGCTGTAGTACGATGCATACGATTCACACGAGACCAATTACTTTGGACGATTTCAGCTGTGAGCATTTGGGACTTTTTGTCGATGCGTTTAACTGGGATGAACAATCGATTGATATTCTCAATGACATAATATCTTTGCTTAACAAATACAGAGAATTGTTCGTAAAAACCAAAGACAGGAAATATTGGTGGCAGATAATTCAGCTTCTTCCATCCTCGTACAACCAGCGTCGTACTGTGACTTTGAATTACGAGAATCTCAGATCCATGTACTTCCAGCGGAGAAATCATAAGCTGGATGAATGGAGAATTGGGTTCTGTGGTTGGGTTGAGGACCTTCCTTATGCCGAAGAGTTTATTATGTTTGATCCGAAGGAGGATGAAGATGGGGCCGGTTGAGAGAATCGCAAATCTTATTGGGGCAGTTGGCACAATGTTAGGAATCTGTTTTCAGAATCTTTGCATGACTATAGGCTTCGGATTGATATTGGTGGCTGCGAACATTAGAGATTGGGATAAGTATTAAGAAAGGATGGCTTGACGATGATTAAAAGTTTGTAATTTGTGATGAACGCTTGCTTCGAAATAAATGTTGTCTCCTTAATGAAAAGGAGGAAACTGAGCTATGGATGAAAAGATGAAAGACTGTTTGATAAGAATGAAGGAACTTGTAAGAAAACATGGAGATGTTATATTCGGAGTAGCAGGTCTTGTTGGGGCTGAGGCTAGTATAATACATGCACTCCATTCTCATGTTAAATTAGGTAAGAAACGTCATTCTAACAACTGGCTGAAATTACACGGGTATCCAATGCGGAGGAAGAATCGTAAAAGATGGAGGGCTCACTAAGGTGGGCTCTTCTTTTTATTATATTTAAGATAAAAGTCGAGAAAATATTTCACTCCTTAATGAAGTATAAACATTATATTCTAAAGGAGGATGTAACTATGAAGAATCAATTAGACGTATTAAGAACTATGTTGGACGAGGCTCACATACCTTATGAAAACTATATTATACCCTACACAGATGATGAGAAGTATTTGCTTGACGATAGGATTGGAGACTATAGAAGAAATCAGATTTTCTATGGTGGTGAAGATTTTAAATCATGCAAACTTGACGCCATCTGTCAGTATGGATCGTATGGTTATGAAGAAGGTTTGATTGAAACGGCTGGTCCGCTCGGTTCTGAGTACTACGATAGAATTCGTTGGGAACCTATTGGTTGCAGAACAGCGGAAGAAGTGTTTGAAGTTATTAAGAAAGATTGGGAGGAGTCTCGCTAATGCGGGACCTCTCTTCTTTTTATATTTGAGGTAAACAAATGGCAGAGTTTAAAAGAGACTATGGAAGTGGTAGAGACTTTGTGGCTAAGGTTAGACTTTCACCGACGGAAAATGAGGATTTGGAACGAATTGCGAGGTGCTGCAACAAGTCAAAATCGGACATTATCAGAGATGCTTTGCGGCAATATTCTCAAAGATTTTGGAGATATTCTGACAATTATTTGCAAGAGAATCCAGGGATCATGACGGTTTTTGACGACTGAAGATTGTGGCCACAATTGGGAAAACTTTGTACCACAATCTCTGCCCACTTTTGGTTTTTCTGCCCACTTTTTTTCAAAAAATGGCAGATTGTGGCCCTATTTAATTGTACCACAAAGTGGCCATTTTTCAAAAAAAGTGGGCAAAAACCCGCATTTTGCCCACAATTGTGGTACAAAGTTTTGTTGAATTCTAGGCGTTTGTTGGCATTTTTGCCCAAAAACCCACTTTTTTCTCTTATTAACCTAAAAAAATTAAAAAATTAATATTTTTATATATAAATAAGGAATAAAAAATTTTTGGGCAGAAATGTACCACAAAGTTGTGATTTTTAGCAAAATGTACCACAAAGTTGTTGTAAGGAAAGAGGTGATTATCGCGTGATTACTTTGAGCGCTCTACTCATTATATTTATGGTTCTTGCATTACCGGTAGTTATCATTGGAATCATAGTTGCTTGTATTGCAGGTTTGGTAAAGTTGATTCCGTTTGTTGGAATCGCAATACTCATTTTGTTGATGATGCTTTTGATATTTCTGTTGCTAGGACTATTGTGAACCAAACTGACAATCGAAAAAAATACTCACTGTATAATGAAAGACTATGGTAAAAATTTTTCATTAAGAAAGTGAGGTATATTATGCTTACGATTTTAGCGTTGTTAATAGGAACGGTTTTAATGGGATTATTGTGGTTTCTGTTATCACCAATTGGAGGAGTAATTATATTGGCATTGGTTATTGGTTTAATAGTTTACAAAATAGTCAAGAAGAAAAAAGAGTAATGATTAAGGGCGGTTACGAAAATGTAATCGCTCTTTTCATTTTCTATTTTTTTCTGCTCGAAAAAAAAAGTGGCTCTTTTATAGGGGGAGTAAGTTAAATACAGCTTTTTCTCCTATTATATTTTTGGAGGTAACAAATAAATGGCGAAACTGGAACGTGACTTTCAAGCTAAACTCATTAAAGAGTTGAAGCAACGTTATCCAGATTGTTACGTTATGAAAATGGATCCGGTCCTGAATCAAGGGATACCAGATCTTTTAATTTTATATCGTGACAAATGGGCAACGCTCGAATGCAAGAGAAACTCAACGGCCAGCAAACGCCCTAACCAGGCTAGGCACGTTGAGAAGATGAATAGCATGTCCTTCTCAAGGTTCATCTATCCTGAGAACAAAGAGGAGGTACTGAATGAATTGGAACGAGCATTCGAAGCTTAAAGGATTACATGCATTCCTTGGAGCAAGTAAGTACAGCTGGGTTAACTACGAAGGAGAAGAAACATTATATTCTCGATACAAAAGTCAGTTCGCATCGATGATCGGAACTGCACTTCATGAGATTGCATCAGAGTGCATCACTTTTAATTTCAAACTTAAAAAGAATGATGATCGCTATGTTCTGTTTGAACTTCTTAAAAGAGGTGTTCCTCGCAATGTAATCGACATAAATTATATTTTCCCAAACCTGGCGAACTTTGTTAACGATGCAATCGGCTTCCGAATGAACAGTGAACAAATTCTTTTTTATTCTGACAACTGTTTCGGAACAGCAGATGCGATTTCCTTTAATGACAAGAATCGATTGTTGAGAGTTCATGATTACAAATCTGGATCAACGCCAGCACACATGGAACAACTTGACATCTATTCTTCAATCTTCTGTTTGGAGTATGGAATGAATCCAAATGAGATTCAGATTGAAGAACGAATCTATCAGAACGAGGAAATATTATATTCCAACCCAGAACCGGAAATCATTATTTCTGTTATGGACAAGATTATAGAGTTTGACAAGTTGATCAATCGTTTTAAGAAAGAAGGAGCTTAAAATGTACTACCGACAAAATGGTGCTTTGATATTTGTTGATGACGATGCAGACGCATTAATTCATTACGGAAAAGGCCATTTAGACGGTGGCCATTCTGGAAGGTATCCTTGGGGGTCCGGAAAAGAACCATACCAGCATGCTTCTGATTTTATCGAAGCATATAGAGAAAAGAAGAGACGTGGCTTAACAAACGCTCAGATGGCTGAAGAGTTTGGGCTCACAGTCACCGAAATGAAAACGCAAGTTTCTTTAGCTGGCAATAGGGTTCGTAAAGACAAGATTCAAAGAGCAAGAGATCTGTTTGCAGAGTATCAGAACTATACTAAGGTCGGAGAGATAATGGGTATTTCTGATAATTCCGTCAGATCTCTTTTAAATGACGAGAGAGCAGAGAGAACAAGCAAGGTAGAAAAGACAAAAGAACTACTAATGGCGGAAGTTGACAAGTACAAGACCGACAAAGTCAATGGCATGATCGATGTCGGCAAAGGAACCGCTCAAGAATTGGGTGTTTCGGAAACGGTTTTATCGAACGCTGTTTATGCTTGCTATCTTGAAGGCTATGAACTTTGGGATGGAGGAATCGCAACAGGTCCCAATATGCAAACTCATCAGAGAGTCCTTTGTAGTCCAGGAACAAAACATGGAGAAATCTATGATTTCGAGAACGTTCATCCTGTAACAGAGCATCATTCCTTTGATGGAGGAGAAACGTTTAAAAAACTTCAGCCACCAGAAAGCATTTCTTCTAAGCGTATTATGATTCGCTATGCTGAAGACGGTGGAACTGACAAAGATGGAGTTATCGAGCTTCGTCCTGGTGTTCCTGATATTTCCCTAGGCAAATCTCATTATGCACAGGTTCGTATCGCGGTTGATGGAACTCATTACTTAAAAGGAATGGCTGTTTATTCCGATGACATGCCAAAAGGTGTTGACATTATATTTAACACAAACAAGCATGAAGGAACCCCAATGATTGGTCCGAAGGATAATTCTGTTCTCAAACCGATGAAACGAGACAAAGATGGAAACATCGATAAGGACAATCCTTTTGGAGCTAACATAAAAAGCTTTACAGCTGGAGGACAGCACTATTATATTGATAAAGATGGTAAAGAAAAGTTGTCTGTTATCAATAAAGTAAAAGAAGAAGGTGATTGGGACAGCTATAGCGATTCATTAGCCGCCCAATTTCTTGTAAAACAGCCAAAGTTCTTAATTGAAAAGCAGCTTAATCAGACACTTAAGGAGAAGAAAGAAGAATTTGATGAGATTGCTTCCTACACAAATCCAACTGTCAAGAAGGATCTTTTGCTTACATTTGCTGATGAATGCGACAGCGCTGCAGTTCATTTGAAGGCCGCCGCCCTTCCAAGACAGAAATGGCAAGTTATATTACCATCTACAGCTCTTAAAGACAATGAGATCTATGCTCCGGGCTATGACAATGGTGAAAAGGTAGCCCTTGTTCGATATCCACATGCCGGGATATTTGAAATACCAGTCCTCACAGTTAATAATAACAACACTAAAGCAGCCGAAACGTACGGCCAGCTCAAAGATGCAGTTGCAATAAATAGCCATGTTGCAGAACAGTTGTCTGGAGCAGATTTTGATGGTGATACTGTAATTGTTATACCTACAAACAGTAAAACTCCAATAAGCGCGTCTAAACCTCTGCGTCAGCTTGAAGGATTTGACCCAAAAGCTCAATACAAAATCCCTTATGAAGACCGTGAAGAAGGTAAGAAACATGGTTACAAGTATATGACAAAAGAGTATACACAGAACCAAATGGGCCAAGTTTCAAACCTGATTACGGACATGACGATAAAAGGCGCACCAGATGACGAGATTGCAATGGCGGTAAAGCATAGTATGGTTGTTATTGACGCTGAAAAGCATGGTCTTGATTACCAAAGGTCGTACAAAGACAACCATATCAGAGAACTTAAGCAAAGATGGCAGACCAGAGTTAAGGATGACGGCTCTATAAGCACTGGTGCATCTACTCTTATCTCACGTTCTAAGACCCCTGTGGCGGTACCTGAAAGAAAAGGCTCCCCCAAGATTGATAGGATATGGGACGATGAGAAGAAAACATGGGTGGACGCTCCTGAAAAGACAGGCACGTTGTATTTCAAGACTTCAAACAGGGAGTATCCGGAAGTCAAGATTGTAGATCCTGTAACAGGAAAGAAAACAAAGACCAGTGCGTACTCTAAAGACGGTAAGATCTACTACAAAAATGCAGACGGGAACTATGTAGAAGCGGACGATAGTGTTGACCTCAAGATTAAACAGGCTACTACAAAGGTTAAGTCTATGATGTACTATGACGACGCCCGTTCTTTATCATCCGGCACCTTAAAAGAAAACCTGTATGCTGATTATGCAAACCAGATGAAACAACTTGCTAAAGATGCCAGACTTATGTACACCAATACAGATGACATAGAGTACAGCAAAGTAGCAAGGGCAGCTTATTCTAAAGAGTACGACTCCTTAAAAGAGAAGCTCATTAAAGCACAATCCAAGGCGCCCAGAGAAAGACAAGCACAGAGGTATGCAAATCAAATAGCACAGGCCAAAAAGAAGGCCGCCATTGAGATGTCAGATGGGGAGTTTAAAAAGATTAAGCAGCGTGCTCTTGAGGAGGCCCGTGTAGAGTTCGGTGTAATTGGACCCGACTACAAAATAAACATCACCGATCGAGAATGGGAAGCCATTCAATCGGGCGCCATATCGAAGAGTATGCTGTCACGTATCCTCAACTTCACAGATGATACCCTTATCAAACAGTTAGCACTACCCCATGAGTCCAAAGCTGTACCTGATACCGTACAAGACAAGATAGTATCCTACTATAAAAAAGGTTATACCCCTGCTCAAATAGCAGAGCAAGTTGGTTTGTCTAAGTCAACGGTCTATAAGTATTTGCCATAAATTAACGCCCATAAAGAGTAAGAAGGCCCACCCTACTGATTCATTTTTATAGCTCCTTTCTTAATTAAACGTGCATCACTTTGTAACTTTTTATGCTTTCTTACTCTTTATTCTTCTTTAAAAAAGGAGTTTTAACTAACATGAAAATAGTTGCTTTAACGACAAAAGACAATCCTTTTGATCCTTTTGACGATTTTGCAAATTGGCTTGCTTTCGATCACAGAAAAGGTTACAACACAAGCGAATATTTGGCAAGAATTGCTGTTACTTCTGACGAACTTTCAGATGAAGAAAATGAAAAAGAGATTGAAGCAGCAATAGACGAAATTATTAAATTAAATATGCCAAAAAACAAAGACAATGTTGAAATTGGAATTGATTATGTGAAAGTTGAGCGAGAAATTTGACAAAAATTAACAGAAAAATGAAGAAAAAAGTACAAGATACCTGTGAGTATTTGGTCGATTTTCGAAACCAATGCGATTTCTAAAGGGTATAGGGGGGTCTACCGAATTACTACCCCCGTACCGCAT
>JAFXXN010000202.1 GCA_017542245.1 Lachnospiraceae bacterium | reverse complement strand
TTATCACATGGAGCATTTTCCATTCAATAAGGCTGTCATGCCTCGAACAACAGTTTACAAACTTGTTGTAGAACATATGACTGGGAAAATAAGGCTAAAAAGAAACGATAAGCATTAAATTCCTGTTTGTCGGGATGATGGCTTGGTACATTAAACCGGAAGATAATCGCACAAAGGAGCTTCAGCCCAAGTAGGACTGAAGCTCATATTTTTATTCTGGGAGTCTTCCTTCATACATAATCTGAAGCTCGCCATAGACTCTTCCCCAGTTTCGGAGGGGCATGGTCCATTTCTTGGTCGCTTCAAAAGTGGATAGGTATAATGCTTTAAGAAGAGCCTGATCACTCGGAAAAACGCTTCTTTGACGGTTCAGCTTGCGATAAATGGCATTGAGACTTTCGATGGCGTTGGTAGTATAGATGACAGTTCTTACCTCTGATGAGAACTTGAAAATCGGACAGATTGCATCCCAGTTATCGTACCAGCGTTTCATCGCGCGAGGATATTTTTCTTCCCATTTTTCTGTTACTTTATCTAGAGCCTTCCGTCCTTCTTCTTCGGTCGAAGCATTATAGATAGTCTTAAGATCTTTAGCGAAGGCCTTTCTATCCTTGTCAGGAACATATTTGAGAGTGTTACGAACTTGATGAACCAGGCATCTCTGATATTCAGTATTAGGAAAGGCGGTAGCTATAGCCTCTTTGATTCCTGAAAGCCCATCAGCACAGACAATCATGATGTCTTTAACTCCTCGATTTTTTAACTCATTCAGTACAGAGAGCCAGTATTTAGCACTTTCATTTTCGCCAACCTGAATAGTAAGAACTTCCTTATGTCCCGTACAATTGATGCCAAGAATAACATAAGCAGCCAGTTTTCGGATTACTCCATTATTACGAACGGAATAATGAATTGCATCTATGAAGATAACCGGATAGACTTCTTCTAAAGGTCTATGCTGCCATTCTTCAATCTGAGGCAAAACCTTATCGGTAACATCAGAAATAAAGCCTTCTGAGGCCTCAAATCCGTAAATGTCATTAAGTGTATCGGATATCTGTCTTGTAGTCATTCCTTTGGCATACATAGAGATAATCTTCTGATCAATTTCTGAGACATCCTTTTGTCTTTTCTTTACTACTTGCGGTTCAAATGTAGAATTCCTATCCTGTGGAACTTGGATATCAAGACTCCCAAAGCTAGAATTAATACGCTTAGTCTTATAACCGTTTCTGTAGTCATCACTTTCGCTTCGCTCAGATTTGTGATAACCAAGATGGTCATCCATCTCAGCTTCCATCATTTCCTTGATGGTGCCACCGAGAAGATCCTTGAGAGCATCTTGGATATCCTCAGCAGTTTCAATGTCATACTCCTGCAGGAGCTGTTGGATGATCTGACGTTTTCCATCTGTCATCTGAACTTTGTGTACGTTTTTCTTTTCTCTTGCCATAATAAAGGCCTCCTTAAAGTATTTATATTTTACCTTAGGAGACCTTAATAATACATAACTATTATATTTTTACAGACTTTTTTTCACAGACTCGAGTAACGAAAAGTTACTCTTTTCTTTTTTAATCTATTCATAAATATTTACGAAATACGGCTGATTGGGTCTGCCGCCTTCAGAGGTATCATCAAATTTTCCGTAAAGATTGCCGTTTGATTCGTCAAACATTGTGGCAAGATATTCAGTAAAGGTAATTCTCATATCGGGGTTAAAGTTTTCATATACAAGTTCTGCTTTATCTTCGTTAAAGTGAACTACATTTACCGTTGTATCATTTGTATCCTCTGAGAAAGTTGAATAAACAAAATACTCTCCGTTTGGCGATACAAATACTTCGCCGCCGAAATACACTCCTTCGGCCCCTATCGTTACATCATAGGATGTTTCTTTGTAATTACCGTTTGCATCTTTGGCAATTCTTACAATCTCATCATCTGAAGCCAAAACAAATGCATTTCCTTTAAAGCACATTGCATTGCCGTAATATTTTTCTGTTTTAAATACTTTCTCTAACGAATGATCTGCACTTGCACCGGGATCTATGAACGCCAGGCCGCTTTCTCCGGGAATCTTATCAGGTTCCGCCAGCATACTCATTGTTTCATATTCCTTATGTGTACGAATCTCTTTTTCATTAGGGTCAAAATAATAACGGACTGCAATCTTACCGTCATCCCTTACACCAAGTATGCCTATAGAGTAATGGCTGTCATATTCTGCAATGAGTTCTTCTTTGTTATCACCGTAGACTCCGTAAATTCTTGTAACATAGTTTGCCTTAAAGTCAAATCCGCATGCACATTGTTCTCTGTCTGACAAACTTACATACATTGTGCTTCCGTCAGGAGCAAGTGTATACGTCTCATAATACCAGCCTCTTTCATACGATTTGACGAATGTGTTCAAAAGATTTCCATCCATGTCATAGTAGGATGCAATAATACTGTTACTATTACCTCCGTCGCCGTGCGATTCGGTAATCATACCAAATCCCTGTCCTTCATAAACTACTGTCTGGGGCCACCACTCTCCGTAATTGTTGAATTCAGCGGTTCCCACTACGGTATCGGATGCGGCATCATATACCTGTATCTGCGTTGTATTATGTCTGCCATCTACATCCGTAAGGATAATATATCTTCCATCGCCTATTATTTCAAAACTGAATGCATCCGGAAACTTGCTTAGGATATCAACATTTACCGCTATCGCTGCCTGCGTGGGAGCTTCGCTCGTTTCAGAAACTGTTCCCGTTTCGTTTTCTCCGGTCTCGTTCGTTTCTGTTTCAGAACTGACAACTGTTTCTCCCGTTTCTGCCGGGCTTGTCTGCACGCTTACCGTCGTATTAGCGTTTGCACATCCCGTTATACATACCAAAGATAATGTTGCTATGCACATCAATCTTTTTAATTCTCTTGCTTTCATTTATATTTCCTCCATAACTTTAATCAGTTTCTTTTCGAAAAGCTTACGTTTTGTATACGAAAGGAAATATATTTTTTTATGGTTTTATTTTTTTACTACTCAAAAAGTTCGCCCAAACCGAACAATTTCATATAAATGAGCGAATAATTATCGCTCGTGATTTCTCCGTTAACCACTTTAACTTCAAGTTTGCCTTCACTCATTTCAAAATTCTCTGCCTGCGAAAGCTTCTTTGCATATTTATCGAAGAGAGCCTGATCCTGTGAGAAATCATCCCCGTCATATCCCGCCAAAACATCGTCCAAAGCCTCACTCATTATTTCCAGGGAATTCGGGTACGAATATTTTATTCCCACGGTAAATTCATCTACTTCATAAACATTCCACTTTACAGTGTTTTCAACGTTGTTTATAAACAAAGACATATCTCCGTTTGTATCTTTTATAACTTCATCATCGAATCCCGAAACGTAAATAATGGTGTCAACAATTCTGCTGTTGTTAAGCGTCTCTACCAAATTATTCATCATTCCGGTCTGACTGAAATAATCATCCAGATTAAATTCTTTCTCTCCGTTATAAAACATTTTTTCAAGATTCCAATCCAAATTCGAGACTATGCTGTCAATGTCAATAACCAGATCAAGCATTTCATAATTAATAAACGTTATCCTTTGCGAATTTATATCATAAGTCAGCGTCAACTGACAGATGTGCTTATCAGCACCTGCGAACGGAATCACGTATTCCTCATATGCGGATTCCGAGTTCGAGTATTCACTCGAAAAAAATCCTTCGTAATTCTCAATCGGAAAATGTCCGCCAAGTCTGTAATTTCCGGGCAAAACTACTTTCGGACGTTCCAAATCCGGAAAACTCAATCTTGAAACAAGACAATTCCCTAAAGATGCAGAATTATCAGCAGGGTTATAAACTTCAATTCTTATTTTCCTGTTTTTCCTTACAAGTGTAATGTTTTCAGCTGTGGTTTTGGACTGAAGACTATCCGGTGCACCTGCATAAACAGCAATAGCAGAGGTATAATCTTCGACTTCCCATCCGTTATCAAATAATTCATTAACTTTAAACGGATATTCATATGTGTCGCCGCCTATCATGATATTTTTATATGTAGTTTCATTAAATTCAGAACCGAGTTTTGACAATATGATTCTTTTATTAATTAATTTGTATCCGATGATGCCAATCACCGCTGCAACGATAATCAATACAATAATTAATCCTTTTTTACCATTTTTCATTAATTAATTTCCCTTCAGTCTGATTGAACGATTTTTTATGCTTAAATCCGATTTTTCTACATCTTCCTTTTTTTGTCAACAGTTTGTTCTTCCTGTTTTCTCTTCGCTAAAAAATATTGAACAATAATCGTTTTTCCGTTATTCTGTATCTATAAAGGGGGATATATATATGTTTGAAGATGACAATTATTATGGTTCCATTAATCAGGACAAAGAGCGAGAGCAAAAACTGATGCAGGACAGGAGGGATCGTACCCATAAAAGAGGGCTGTATTATTTCATTCTTTTTTGGCTTACAATTCTGTCCATACCCTTAACATTTCTTGGTTCGATTGCAGGAGCAGCAGAAGTCTTTTTATTCAATACCTCAAACGTCCTTCTTCTGATGGCTGCTGTCGTTATTGCTATCGGAATTGGAGTCGTCGTACTTTTATTTTTACTCGGTAAAGATGAAAGCTGTTTTACCATTGCAGCCATTGCTTATATCCTGCAGGTTTTGTTTAATTCAATCTCTGAATTCCTACCCGACAGCCTGTTTAAAGTTATTTTGTCGCTTCTAACCATGGTTGCTTCGCTGTTTTATCTGTTCGAATTTATTAACGGCAGCATTTACATTCTTGCAGGTGTAGATGACTATCTTGCAGATTCGTGGGAAACACTTAAAAAAATATTTATATACGCCGCTGTCGGTTTTGTTATATGTTTAATACTTGTTTTTATTCCATTTATTAGTATTTTGGCAATTCTGGCTATGATAATAGGCGTAATAGGATTAATCGTACTCGTAATATGGCAGTGGGTTCTTATGTTTAAAACAGCCCGGGCGCTCAGGAACTTTTAATTTATCAGTTTGGATCTTTTATTCTCTGTTTTTAAGTATTTCGTTTTCGCTTATTTTATTTATCTTTCGCATCAGAGAAAGGTTGATGATTTCATACAAAAGCATTATTGTTCCGAATATTATCAGATAGAAATACCACTTGAATTCCAGATGCATCGAGCAGGCAACATTTGCAATAAATGACGGAAATAAAATGTCTATAATTTTCTTTGCCACGGGTATCGAAATCAGTGCTCCGACCATTATGACTATTCTGTTGCCATCAAGGTAGAGTTTCTTAACTTCCCTGTCTCGGTAACCTAAAATTTTAAGGAGAGATATTCCTGTTTTCGCACGGTCAACCATAACCGAGAGCATAAGATACATTACTATGCAAAAGATAATTATCGACATGACAATCAGCATGGAAAACATGGGAACCATAAGTTTCAAAAATATACCCGCCGCTTTGTCGATATCGGCTTTTGATGTAACGGAATACAATCTTCCTTCTTCAATATCAAGTTTCTCATCAGAGAGAATAATATTATAGTAATCTTCCTCTTCTCCGAAAAGTTCCCTCATGCTGTCTATATCCATAAATACCGTGATTCCCACGGAATACGGAACGACATCTTCAATCGTAAATGCATAATCAATATCTTCCGCAGTATCGGTAAATATTATTTTGTCTCCGACATTAACGTGATATCTTTGAACTATCGCATCAGATGCCACTATCTTGTTTTTCCCTTTTACGGGTTTTACATCAAAGTAAGGATTATCATCATCGATGCCCATTATGGTTATATCAAGATTGTATCCGTACTGCTCTTTTTTAAGTGTCGTGATAAAGCAGGGTTCTCCGCCCTTTGGAGGCTCTTTGGTCGGATATTTGTAAGTATACATATAATTGTATTTTGTATCCTGACTGTTAAGTCTTCCGACACTTTCGCAAAGCACGTAACAATCCATGCCGAGCATAAATATAAGGAGCGAAATAATCATTCCGAAAATGACCGTAATCGCTGTTCTTCTCTCTCTTATTATCTGCCTAATTCTGTATGTTGATATAAACGATAATTTTCCGATTTTTATATCTTTTCCCTTGCTTATCTTCTGCTCATTTCGAAGCAATGAAAGCGCTGTCCTTGAGAGGCTTTTGTTTATTACAAGGAAGTTAACGACAGCGGAAACCAATGCCGGCATTACTATTGCATACAACACCAGATAAAGAGGTGCTCTGCACGGCATATCCGGAATTGAAAAATAAGAATAACAGTCTGCCATCTGCCATTTGCATCCGAATCTGCTCATGCCGGCAAGACCGCCGAGCGTTCCTCCCAAAAATGCAACCATGGTCGGGATGAAAATATAATGCAATACCAAATCGCTTTTCTTTGCTCCAAGCGAATACAAAGCTCCGATTACACTGCTTTCGGTTTTGATCTGATGAATAACAAATACCGATAAAACATATGTTAAAAGAATGATAACCATGACACCAGCATAAAGACCTACGGTTTTATCGACTTCAACATCTCCGGCAGCTCCGCCGATTCTTATGTTTTCATCTTTTTTCATAAACTGCGTAATATTATCGGGTGATTTAGAAAAGATTTTATCAAGCATTTCATCCGACTCTTCTTTAAGATCCTTTACGCCGTCTTTTAATTCTTTTACACCGTCTTTTAACTCAACTGCACCGTCTTTAAGTTCCAAAACTCCGTCATCGAGTTCATCACCTGCATCGGCGGCTTCTTTAACGGCATCATTCAATTCTTTCGTGCCGTCATACAAATCTTTTGCACCATCTTTAAGTTTAACCGTTCCGTCT
>JAFXXN010000201.1 GCA_017542245.1 Lachnospiraceae bacterium | reverse complement strand
GGCGATGATGTCCTGCAGCTCTTTATAACGCTGAAGTACCTTCTGAACCGAACGTGCAATGTCGTAATGCTCCTGTCCGACAACATCGGGTGCAAGGATACGGCTCGTGGAATCAAGAGGATCAACTGCCGGATAAATACCCTGGCTGGCGATCTCACGGGAAAGAACCGTGGTAGCGTCAAGGTGGGTAAATGTAGTAGCAGGAGCAGGGTCTGTCAGGTCATCGGCGGGAACGTATACTGCCTGAATGGATGTGATGGAACCCTTTCTGGTAGAAGTGATTCTTTCCTGAAGTGCGCCCATTTCCGTAGCCAGTGTCGGCTGATAACCAACGGCTGAAGGCATACGTCCTAACAGTGCCGAAACCTCGGAACCTGCCTGAGTAAATCTGAAAATATTGTCAATGAAGAGAAGCACGTCCTGATTCTTTACATCACGGAAGTATTCTGCCATGGTAAGTCCGGAAAGACCTACTCTCATACGTGCTCCGGGGGGCTCGTTCATCTGACCGTAAACTAAGGCGGTCTTTTCGATAACTCCTGATTCCTTCATTTCGTTGTACATATCGTTACCTTCACGGGTACGTTCACCAACACCTGTGAAGATGGAGTATCCGCCGTGCTCTGTAGCTACGTTGTGGATAAGCTCTTGAATAAGAACTGTCTTGCCTACGCCGGCACCGCCGAACAGACCAATCTTACCACCCTTTGCATAGGGGCATATAAGATCAACGACTTTGATACCGGTCTCCAGGATTTCGGTAGCGGCAGCCTGCTCTTCGTATGCCGGTGCGGGACGATGGATTGACCAGCGCTCAGCTGTTTTTGGAGCCGGAAGATTGTCAACAGGGTCTCCCAACAGGTTAAATACACGTCCTAAGCATTCTTCGCCAACGGGTACGGTTATGGAAGAGCCGGTATCAACTGCCTCTAATCCGCGGACCATACCGTCGGTAGAGTTCATGGCGATACAACGGACGGTGTTGTCACCTATCTGCTGGGCAACCTCTGCTATGAGCTTTCTGCCCTGTGTTTCGATCTCAATGGCGTTAAGAAGTGCGGGTAATTCGTCCGGCTTGAACTTTATATCAAGAACAGGTCCGGTTACCTGAACAACTTCGCCAATGTGTCTATCGCTCATTTATTTTCTCCTTATATATTTTTATGATACCATGGACTGTCTTTGTAAAAACAACTTTGGCAATCCTGTATATTAAAGTCCTTCAGCACCACCGACGATCTCGGTGATCTCCTGCGTAATGCTTGCCTGACGTGCTCTGTTATAGTGGAGGTTCAGCTGCTCTATCATGTCTTCGGCGTTGCTTGTGGCGGCATCCATGGCGGTTCGCCTGGCAGCCTGCTCGCTTGCTACCGAATCACAAATAGCACCGTAGATAACTCCTGCAAGATATTCCGGTACAATGGTATTAAATACTTCGGAACTATCCGGCTCATAAAGGATTATATTCTTTACGGGCTTAGCTTCCGCATTTTCAGGCTTTAAGTCTGCTAAGGGCAGAGCGGCAACTGCGTGTGGATTCTGTGACAGAATGTTGATGAATTCTGTATAGACCAGTTTTACGCATCCGAATGAGCCCTTAAGGAATTCTTCACAGATCAGGCTTGAGATGGCAAATGTATCCGCTACCGCAATGGGAGCTATCTCACCGAAAGCTTCGGTAAGTATCTCGGCTTTACGGTGTTTGAAATATTCTACAGCTTTCTTTCCTATGGGAAGGATCGAATATTCCTTTCCTGCGGCATCTGCCTCAAAGCATTTGAAAAGGTTGGAATTATAGCCGCCGGCCAATCCTCTGTCACCGGCGATAACTACGTAACAAACTTTTTCGTTAACATTATCCCTGGCGAAGACTGATGTGAAATCCGTATTGCTGTTTGCAATATTTACCAGTGTATTGTAAAGTTCATTAAAGTACGGACGGCATTTTTCCGAACGTTCTTTTGCCCTACGCAGTTTGGAGGATGCGACCAGTTCCATTGCTTTTGTAATCTGCATGGTACTCTGCACACTTTTAATGCGCAGTTTTACTGCCTTCATATTTCCGGCCATGGGCGTTCCTCCTTATTTTTATTTTGTTCCTTTTAAGCTGATGAACTGTTTTGTATAACTTTCAAGTGCTGACTTAAGAAAATTTTCGGTATCTTCTTCAAGCTTTCCTGTTTCCTTTATCGCCTTCATGGCAGCATCTCCGTCGGCGTTGGTTTCAAGGAAAGAATACAAACCTTCCTCATATTCGCGGATATCCTCTAAAGCAACCTCTGTCAGCATATTTTTTGTAACGGCATAAATAATGGCTATCTGTTTTTCAACAGGTACAGGCGAGTTCTGGGACTGCTTTAATACCTGAACGATACGGGCACCCTGATCAAGACGTGCTTTGGTATCGGCATCGAGGTCGGAACCGAACTGAGCAAATCCCTGAAGTTCTCTGTACTGGGAATAAATCAGCTTCAAGGTACCGGCAACTTTCTTCATAGCCTTTATCTGAGCATTTCCACCTACTCGGGAAACTGATATACCGGGGTTAACCGCGGGCATGACACCGGAGTGGAAAAGTTCTGTCTCAAGGAATATCTGACCATCCGTGATCGAGATTACGTTGGTAGGAATGTAAGCAGATACATCACCTGCCTGGGTCTCGATGATGGGAAGAGCGGTAAGTGAACCGCTTCCATGATCTTTATCCAGTTTTGCCGCACGTTCCAAAAGTCTTGAATGCAGGTAGAAAACATCACCGGGGTAAGCTTCACGTCCGGGTGGACGACGGATCAGAAGTGAGAGAGCACGGTAAGCAACGGCGTGCTTACTGAGGTCATCGTAGATACAGAGAACGTGCTTTCCTTTATACATGAAGTATTCACCCATAGCACATCCCGAATAAGGAGCTATGTACTGAAGGGGACTTGCTTCGGAGGCAGTCGCTGCTACGATAATGGTGTAATCCATTGCCCCGTTTTTCTGAAGGTTTTCTACCAGGTTTGCTACGGTAGAACGCTTCTGACCTATAGCAACATATATACAGATAACATCTTTTCCCTTCTGGTTTATGATGGTATCTGTAGCGATAGTGGTCTTTCCTGTCTGACGGTCACCAATGATAAGCTCACGCTGACCGCGGCCGATGGGTATCATAGAGTCGATAGCTTTGATACCTGTCTGGAGGGGCTCAAAAACCGATTGACGCTCACAGATGCCTGGAGCGGGAGATTCTATTGCCCTGAATTCGGTGGTTGCTATGGGACCTGCTCCGTCTATGGGCTGTCCGAGGGCATTTACGACACGGCCGATCATGGCTTCTCCGACGGGAACCGATACGACCTTACCTGTTCTTTTTACAGTCTGCCCTTCACCGATGTTGTCACCTGAACCGAATAAAACGACTGAAACACTGTTTTCCTCAAGATTCTGTGCCATTCCGAAACTGCCGTCTTCGAACTCTAAGAGTTCGCCGGCCATACAGTTTATAAGTCCGCTGGCTCTGGCAATACCGTCACCGACATTAAGTACGGTACCGGTTTCGTTCTGACGAATGGAGTTTTCATAATATTTTATCTGGCTTCGGATGACCTGGGATATTTCTTCGGGTTTTAATTGCATAATTCCAATCCATCCTTAAAAAGATTTTGTTCTTTATAGTACAACTTCATCGAGTTTTCTCTTTATTCCGCTCAGACGTCCGGCTACGGTTCCGTCAAGCTGGCGGCCGTCTATCTCTACCTTTATTCCGGCAAGAACTTTCGGGTCTATCTTCTGAACAAGAGAAATCTTTTTATTACTGATCGTTTCAAGTTTTTTGGTAAGATTCTTAAGCTGTTCATCCGTAAGTATTACTGCGCTTGTAACTATTGCTTCGGAGATACCATGGTCTTCGTTGAATCTTTTGACAAAGATCTCGCAGCAACCTTCATATTCTCCTAACATATTTCGTTCACATAACAGTTTAATGAAATTTACCAGATATTTTTCACACGAACCGCCAAATGCCTTGTCTATTAAGCCAAGTCTTTCAGCTTTTTTTATAGAGGGCTCGGAAAGAAGGCGGATATACTCGGGATTGTCCCTGAGTATCTGCTTCACTGCAAGCAGTTGCTCACGCAGGGGTTCTGTGATTTTTTCTTCGACGGCCAGGTCATATAGACTGCTGCCGTATACTCGTGAGCGTTCTGTCATTTTTACCTCTTCTCTTTATCAGACATTGCTGATAAATTCGTCTATTAGCTTTTGATGATCCTTCTCGCTGATCTCGCGTTCGATTACCTTTCCGGCAATTTCCATAGCCATGTCCCCAATCTCATCCTTAAGCTCGTTAACTGCTTTTCTACGTTCCTGAGCAATATCGGATTCGGCCTTTTGCTTTATGGCAGCTGCCTGGGCGGAGGCATCCTTAATCATCTGGTCGCTCTTTTCTGCCGCATTCTTCTGTGCTGCTGCTAAAAGCTCATTAGCCTTTTCCTTTGCTTCGAGCATATTCTGCTCATACTCGGATTTAATGGCTGCAGCGGCTTCTTTTGCTTCTGCGGCTTCCCTTATGTCCGCATCGGCTTTTGCCTGACGTTTTGCTAAAATCTCGCGAACGGGTTTAAAGAGAAACTTTTTTATAAGAAGTACCTGAATGAAAAGGTTACAGATCTGTGCGATAAGGGTCCAGTTGATCGATACCAGATCCTGATTTACGGTCTCTGTTAGAAATATTACATTTGACACGCGCTATAACCTCCCTTAAAGCATATTTTTTGTTAAATCAAAGCTTGCCAAGGAAGATTCCGGGTGCTACGAATATCAGCAGAATACCGGTAACGAAACCATAAATACCTGTCGTTTCTGCGATGGCGCAGCCGAGGATCATGGTAGATGTAACGTCGCTCTTACATTCAGGCTGACGGCCTATAGCTTCAAGAGCTTTAGCAACTGCGTTACCTTCGCCGATACCGGGGCCGATACCTGCGATCAGAGCAAGACCTGCGCCAATAGCACATCCTGCAAGTGCAATACCTTTTGCGAGTACTGTGAAATCCATAAAATTAACCTCCGTTAAATATGTTTATAATTTGTATAACTTTAAAAAACTTTTCTAACCCTCAGCCGCGTTTGCAATATACTTGGTAGTCAGCATACAGAATATGAATGCCTGCATGACTCCGGAGAACCAGTCAAAGTAGACTGAAAGAACTGCCGGAACGCCGATACTGAAGACCGGAATCTCTGCCAAAATTCCGGGTAAAAAGCTGAAGACTGCTGCACTTGCGGCAATCAGAGCAGAATAGATCAGGGTATTGATAACAAGACCTGACAGGATGTTTCCGAAATGACGGCATGCCATACCTATGGGAGTAGCCAGTTCGGAAAGGACGTTAAACGGTGTCATAACTGCTATGGGTTCGGTATATCCTTTGAGGTAACCTCCTACACCGTTGGTCTTTATCTTTGTGGCAGTTATCATGATAAATACCACGATTGCCCAAGCAGCTTCTGTGTTAAGATCCGTGGTTGGACTCCTGACACCCAGAAGACTTATGAGATTGGATATTACGCTAGTGGCAAACAGGGCGGCGACAAAAGGAATGTATTTCTTAAATTTTTCACCCATGTTTCCGATAACAAACTTATCTGCCAGTTCAACCAGCCATTCGGCCACAGCCTGACGTTTGCTGATTTTTTCGACCTTGAGATTTCTGGTCAGAAAAATACAAAGTCCGGTGATTAGCAGCATTACGACCCAGCTGATTACTAAGGTCTCGGTTATTTCAATCTTGCTGCCCAGCAATGGCACTTCAAAAGGAAGCTCGATGGTCCAGTAGACTTTAGGCCCAACGATACCGTTACTTACCATTTCATTAAAGCCCATCTTTTATCTGTTACACCTCCTTCTCTTAATATTTTTTAAAAATTATGGCCGCTATCTTTATCCCGAGAGTGGGAAAGAGAAGCGGAATGATACCTGCTATTGAATTAAAGCACGGGATGAGGATTGCCATAACTATCCAGGCTATCTGCATAAGATATCTGTAAGTATAGCTTAGCTTCATCCGGTTTGCGGCACGTTCTTTGTTTGTATCGGAAGCGACTTTCTGGACAGTGAGTCCCATAAGAAAGAAATTAAGGAAAGCAACCGCTCCTCCGCAAACGGCACCGAGGATTACAGTATAATCAAATCTTGCATATTCCTGCATATCGATAAAAAGATTAAGCAGGAAAAATACAAGTATCAGAAGAACTGTTCCGATAAGGACATATATCAATATATGCCCCAGTTCTTTTTTTAAGGCCGGAGACAGTTTCCCGGCGGAGGCATCTGACGGTATGCTTCCGGTTTCGGGTGCCTGACCGGGATCTGTATGGGATGTTAAGTTTTCTGTTTCACTCATCAGTATTTATTTACCTTTTACATATGTTTATTAAATGAAACGGTTTTCTTTTTGTCTTCTTCACGGCTTTTTTTTGTCTCTGCGAGATAAAATTTATAGCCTGACATAAAAGAAGCACCGATCCCTAAAATGAGACCCGGGATAAAAACCCATTCGCCTACCCCGGCTTTATCTGTAAGAAACCAGCACAAAAGGACGCAGATTATAATGGGTATGATTATGCTTAACCCAAGCTGTCCCAACATGCACACATGTTTCATTATTTCGGACAGGTTCTTCATAGACCTCCTAAAAATGCACAAAAATAATCGCAATTATCATATCATAATTGTCGTAAAATTTCAAGTGTGGATAATATATTTTTCAAAAATCCTGTCAACGGATGTACTAAAAGGATATACTAAATGCATTTACAGATGAAAAGTAACCAAGCAAAAAAGATATACCATATAAAAATTATACAAAATATACAAAAAATCTATTGACAAAATATAAAAAAAATATTAAGATAGCAATATCTTATAAAACGATTTACTAATCAAGGAACTGGAAGGACCGGGAGAATTATGGGAAAACAGATAAATGAAATGAATATTCTTGCGGCATCGTCGAAGAAGAAAAAGCGTAAAGGGAAAATAGAATTTCTCTATATTCTTCCTTTTATATTGCTTGTAGCTGTCTTCTCATATTATCCGCTGTATGGCTGGATATATGCTTTCTTTGATTATAAGCCTCCTTTCCCGCTCACCTGGGATAATTTCGTGGGACTTAAATGGTTTAAGTCCATGTTCGAAAATGAGGTTAAGATTAAACAGCTTATGGGAGTTATAAGGAACACCTTCGCCATGAGCGGCATCTGTTTACTGTTCTCATGGTTCCCCATGGTCTTCGCCATATTCCTTAACGAGATTAAATGTACTCCGTTTAAGAAATTTGTACAGACCGTTACAACACTTCCAAACTTTATAAGCTGGATTCTTGTTTACGCAGTGGCATTCTCAGTACTTTCAAGTACCGGCGCCGTAAACCAGATTTTAGAGAGCCTCGGTATCAACGAACCCGGCAAGCCCATACTTTTCCTACAGTCTTCGGACAACGTCTATTTTAAACAATGGCTGTGGCTGACGTGGAAGAACGCAGGCTGGGCCGCGATAATGTATATAGCGGCGATAACGGGTATAGATGAAGGCCTGAAAGAGGCTGCGAGGATAGACGGAGCTTCGCGAATGCAGATAATAAGGCACATAACCCTGCCATGTATCTTGCCGACATATTTCGTTCTGCTGATGCTGAATCTCGCGAACTTCCTTTCAAACGGTTTCGAACAGTTCTTCGTATTCCAGAACGCATTTAATAAAGATAAGATACAGGTGCTCGACCTGTACGTATATAATCTGGCTTTCGGCGGAGGCGGATATTCGCTTTCAACGGCCATCAGTATCCTTAAGAGTATCATAAGTATTTCACTTCTGGCATTGACCAATAAGATTTCCAAGGTCATCAGGGGCGAAGGGTTCATTTAAAGGGAGGACGCCATGGCTGATAAGAAAACAGATAAAATGGGATTATCTGCAGATAAAACCGTAGAACTCCCGAAGAAAAAAGAACTGTCGGAAAGACAGCTTGAAAAATTGGCGGAAAAGCACAAAGGACCGAAATACAAGACCAGTGCCGGCGATAAAATAATAAGTGTAATTACTTATATTATTTATTCGGTCTTTGCTTTTGTATGTGTTTATCCGTTCTACTACATATTTATAAATACCATAAGTAACAATGACCTGAGCAAGAGAGGAAAAATCATATTCTATCCCATAGAAGTCCATTTCGAGAATTATAAATCCGTTATGGATATCCCGGGATTGTTACATTCATTTGAAATATCTATTTTAAGAACAGTTGTAGGGACGGTACTTACCGTTATTATTGCCGGATTCCTCGGCTATATGTTTACCAGAGAGACCTTGTGGAAGAGAAAGTTCTGGTACAGATTTGTAGTTATTACAATGTACTTTAACGCAGGTATCATACCGTGGTTCTTAACTATGGATAAGCTCGGACTCAGAAATAATTTCTGGGCATACATATTCCCGATGATAGTAAAACCGTTCTACATAGTCCTATGTAAAACGTTTGTCGAGAGTATACCGAAAGAATTGCAGGAAGCCGCGGAACTGGACGGTGCAGGGACTCTGAGGATTTTCTGGAGTGTAATCCGTCCGGTTATAAAACCCATTATGGCAACGGTTGCGATATTTGCGGCTGTTGAACAATGGAACGCCTTCCAGGATACTCTGCTCCTGGTTACGGATGATAAGCTGTATACTCTGCAGTATCAGTTATATAACTACATTAATTCGGCAAGTTCACTGAAGGCTTTGATAAGCAGTACTTCAAGTTCGGCCGCGATAGCGTCGACACTTGCCCATGCATCAACGACCACCTCGGTACGTATGACGGTTACCATTATAGTAGTGACACCTATCATTCTGGTATATCCGTTCTTCCAGAGGTACTTTACTAAGGGTATCATGATCGGAGCCGTTAAGGGATGATCATTTACCAATAAACACGCAGTTTAAAACTGCACACATATTCACAGGAGGGTTTATATGAAGAAAGTAATCGCATTGTTACTGTCACTGGTACTTGTGATCGGTTGTCTTTCTGCCTGCAGCAAAAAAGAAGACAACAACGCAAATAACGGAAATGGCGGCAACACCCAGAACACCGAAAACAATAACGGTGGAGAAACAACAACTACAACACCCGCAGAAACCGAAAATCAGGGTTCTGCACAGAAGGAACTGCTGAGAATCGAAATTTACGATAAGGCAGCTAACTATCAGGGTGTTCAGACTGGTTGGTTCGCAGAGGTTGTTAAGGAAAGATTTAACCTCGAGCTCAACATCATTGCTCCTCAGGTAGCAGGAGAAGCAATCTACCAGACCAGAGTTTCAACAGGTAACCTTGGGGACATCGTTATCCTTGACCAGACAGAGTTCAATGACTGCTTAAGCCAGGGTCTCATCAGGGAAATTACAAACGAGTACAAGAACAGCAAGTATCTCAAGGAATTTGATAAGCAGATCATGAACTTTAACAACGGTATCCCCGGAAATACAGAAGGAAAAGTTTATGGTTTCCCTACAGAAATGACAAACACATCTCCTACTGAACGTTCAGAAGACACCATCTACTCAAGTCCTATGCTCAGGTGGGATCTTTATCAGGAACTCGGTGCTCCTGAGATCAAGGATCTTAAGGGACTTCTTGATGTATTAAAGCAGATGAAGGATGCTCATCCTGTAAACGAGCAGGGTGATCCTTGCTATCCTCTCGTTCTTTGGGGAGATTGGGATAACAACGATAACATGCTTGGTATTGCTAACGTAGTTCAGCTTACTACCTGGTACGGCGATAAGATCAAAGAATCAGCTATCCTTCAGAAGGATGGAACATTCACACCTGTTACAGACAAGAACGGATCATATTATAAGATGCTTAAGTTTCTCAATGATGGCTACCAGATGGGTCTTGTAGATCCCGACTCGGCTACTCAGGACTGGAACAACGTATGGGCTAAGATGTGTGCAGGTCAGATGTATCTTATGTGGTACAGCTGGCAGGTAGGTGCTTGGAACTCACAGGAAAGAATCAACAACGGTACTGCTTATATCTTCGTTCCCGTTATGGATCAGACATACTATGCAGATGCTGACACTTATTATGGAAGCGGACGTATCTGGGGCGTAGGCAGCGGCGTAAGCGGCGAGAAGTATGACAGAATCATGGAATTCCTTGACTGGTATGCAAGTCCTGAATCACTTCAGTTCCAGCATGCAGGTATCGAAGGATTCAACTATCGTAAGCTTGACAACGGAAAATATGAAGTTATTCCGGAGCATGACTCGGCAGATGCTGACAACCAGGAGATCACCGGTGTTAAATATACCGGAAAATATAACGATGGTAACAACAAGATCAACCAGTGGATCGTTGGTGCTATTTCAACTAACCCTAATACAGGCGAGTCTTATACAAAGACTTACTGGCAGAGCTACAAGGATGCAACAAACGGAAAGACAAAGCAGGAATGGAGAGAAAGATTCGGAGCTTCTGAGCCTGTAGAGTGGATGAAGAAGAATAACAGGCTCGTCATCAACCCTATCGTATCGGTTTCACTTCCTTCCGATACAGCTGATATCGATGTTAAGAGAAGCCAGTGTAAGCAGGAAATCAAGGATGCTTCTTGGAGAATGATCTTTGCAAATGACAATGCTTCATTTGATGCTATGTGGGATGAAATGGTTGCAAACCTTAATGCATTCGGTTTTGAAGATCTTTACAAGTTTGACGTAGAGAGAGCAAAGATCGAGCAGGATGCAAAGAATGCTATAAAATAATTCAGTTTCACTCCTCTCTTATGCAGGGTCCCATAGATTTAGGGACCCTGTGTTTTTAAAGAGATATTTAATGATAGGATTGTTGCAATTTATAATATATACGGGGTAGGATGATGGTAACTTTAAAAGATATCGCAAAAATGTGTAATGTCTCTCCAAGTACGGTTTCTAATGTATTGAACGGAAAAAACAGTATGGGAGATGAAGTAAAGCAACGGGTACTTGAAGCTGTCAGGGAAACAGGCTATCAGCCCAATTACTATGCCCGCAATATGCGTATGACCCGATCCGGGACGGTGGGAATAGTAGTAGAGGATCTTTGTCAGTTCAGTTCTCCTTTTATAGTAGAAATGATACTCGAATATTTAGAGACGAAAGGATACCGCCCTATCCTGATGAATCTCCGTATGTATTATAAATTGAAAACAACAAATATTGAGGATGAGGATACTTTGTGTAAGATCATAGAGCCTGTCATTCAGCAGATGGAAGCCATAAAGGTGGAAGGTATTATCTATGTAGCCGCACATTGCCGTATGCTTAAAAAAGTGACGGGAATGATTAAATATCCGGCCGTATATACTTATGCATATGCTGACCCAAAGGAACACACAAGCGTTATAATAGATGATGAGACCGGCGCTTTTGACATGATGAACTATATTATTTCAAAGGGGCATAAGGCAATAGGCATTATCGCGGGATCGGAGAACAACTACCATACCGCCGCACGTATAAGAGGATGTCAGAAGGCTATGTTTAATGCAGGTATTCCTTTTAATCCGGACTTGATGCTTTACGGTGAATGGGACAGGAACAGCGGATATGAGCAGGCAAAGAAGATGCTCAAAAAAGGCATAACGGCTCTGTGGTGTATGAACGATCGTATGGCTTCAGGCGCATATGGAGCTGCAAGAGAACTTGGCATGGAGATAGGAAAGGATATTTCTATAGCGGGATTTGACGATCATGAGCTTTCTTCAAGCCTTTTCCCTTTGCTGACAACTTATGAACTGCCTCTTTATGCCATTGGTTACAGGGCCGCACAGGTTCTTGTCAGCATGCTGACAGATAAAGAAAAAGAGAATTCAAAAGACGAGACGATAAGCCTTAAAGGGCAAATGGTCATAAGAGATTCTGTAAGAGATTTAAAAAATTGAGTTCTTGATGCATGGTATTATCCTTGCTAAAAAATACATTGATAAATAAATTTTCATGGTATATAATGTGTGTTGTGGCAGAAAAGACTCTGTCTAAAGAAAAAACGGAGGTTTACAATGAAAAAACAGGCATTTAACCCTTATCTTCCTTCATGGGAGTATGTTCCGGACGGAGAACCGTATGTATTTGACGGACGTGTCTATGTATACGGATCTCATGATCTTTATAACGGGCAGGCATTTTGCCTCGGGGATTATGTAGGCTGGTCAGCTCCGGTTGATGACCTTGGAAACTGGAGATATGAGGGCATTACATATCCGAGAATGGCAGATCCCGCAAATGACGGAAGAATGGTTCTTTACGCTCCCGACGTAACTATAGGACCTGATGGCAGATACTATATGTATTACTGTCTTGACAAGGTTCCGATCGTGTCGGTTGCAGTATGTGACACTCCCGCAGGAAGATATGAATTTTACGGATATGTCCACTATGCTGACGGAACACGTTTGGGTGAGAGAGAAGGGGATGAACCACAGTTTGATCCCGGAGTTATAACCGAGGACGGAAAGACATATCTTTATACAGGTTTTTGCGGAATGGGAGATAAATCAAGGACCGGTTCATATTGTGTAGTTCTTGACAAAGATATGCTTACCATAATTCAGGATCCTGTAAAGATAGTTCCCGGATGTATGTACAGCGCCGGTACCGAATATGAGGGGCATGCCTTTTTTGAGGCTTCTTCCATAAGAAAGAGAGGAGATACTTACTACTATATCTATTCTTCTCAGGTTATGCATGAGCTTTGCTATGCTACCTCCAAAAGACCCGACGGTGATTTTAAATACGGCGGCGTAATAGTCAGCAACTGTGATGTCGGAGTTGACAGCTATAAGCCTAAGGATATGATAGCAGGAACACCCGGCAATGATCATGGAAGTATTGTTCAGATAGGTGATGACTGGTATATATTCTATCACAGACAGACTAACGGTACATGGTTCAGCAGACAGGGCTGTGCAGAAAAGATTCATTTTGAGGAAGACGGTTCAATCAAACAGGTTGAAATGACATCCTGCGGACTTAACGGCGGACCTCTTGTCGGAAAAGGAGAATATCCCACATATATCTGCTGTAATCTTTTCAATAAGGATGCAAAACCGGGTCCTTTTGGCATGGGTGGCTTTGGAAACAATGCTAAGATCATTATGGACGGCCGTGATGGAGATGAGGAACTTGGCTATGTATACAATGTAAAGAAAGGCGATACCATTGGATTCAAGTATTTTGACTGCAAGGGTATTACAAAAGTCAGAGTTACTACCAGAGGATATTCTTACGGATATTTTGAAGTACGTACCAAGTGGGACGGCGAGGTTTTGGGAACAATTCCGATTATTTCTTCTAACTTCTTTGAAGCTCATGAGGCAGACATTGCCATTCCGGACGGAGTAAATGCATTGTACTTTACGTTCTGCGACGGCGGAAGCTGCAGTTTTAAGAGCTTTGAACTTATCTAACTTAGAAAAGGAGCTATATTCATGGCAAAACAGAGAGAAGCACTGGTTACAAATATCTTTACAGCGGATCCTTCCGCACACGTTTTTGACGATAAAATTTATATTTATCCTTCACATGATCTTCCGCATGACGGTGCAGATGATGATGAGGGTATAGAATATGCTATGGAGGATTATCATATCCTTTCCATGGATAATGTGGATGCTCCCTGCATAGATAACGGAGAAGCACTTCATATGAAGGATGTTCCGTGGGTCAGCAAGCAGATCTGGGCTCCCGATGTTGCACTTAAAGACGGAAAGTATTATCTTTATTTCCCTGCAAGGGATAAGCAGGGCATTTTCAGACTCGGTGTAGCTGTAAGCGAAAGCCCCGTAGGACCTTTTAAAGCTGAAGAAAGCTTTATCCCGGGAAGCATGAGCATCGATCCTGCGGTATTTAAGGATGATGACGGAAAGTATTATTGCTATAACGGAGGACTTTGGGGAGGCCAGCTTGAAAAATGGATGACAGGTTCCTTTGAAGAAAACCCCAGAGAAATAGGAGAAAACGAGCCGGCTCTCGGTCCCTTCTTTGCGGAATTAAATGATGATATGAAAACATTTAAGGCAACACCCAAAATGATACAGATCCTTGACGAAAACGGTGAGCCGATAAAGGCAGGAGATGAAGACAGGCGTTATTTTGAAGGTCCCTGGATGCATAAATATAATGGCCTGTATTATCTTTCATATTCTACCGGAACCACTCATTATCTTGTATATGCTACAGGAAAAAGTCCTGAGGGACCTTTTACCTATCGCGGCAGGCTTATGGAGCCGGTTATAGGCTGGACGACCCATCATTCTATTGTTGAATATCATGGAAAATGGTATCTTTTCTATCATGACTGTGAGATTTCGGGCGGTATCAACCACAGAAGAAATGTAAAATTTACAGAGATTTTCTACAATGAAGACGGAACCATTAAGACAGTGTTTCCTTATGATCACAAATAAATAATAAAAAGAAAATAGGCATAGCCGATTGTGACTATGCCGCTTTTCTATTATATTAGGAGGGTGAAAAAAGTAGAATTCTTCAAAGCCTTATGTTCTTGTTTTATGTCTTCTGTATATAATATCGGACGTAAATGAGAAATAGTTAACCCTCAAAATAAAAAAATATTTAAATAAGAAAATAAGATTTTGAAAGAAGGCAGTTTATGAGATTAAGACATAATCCTAAGGCTGATATCGCTATTGAGAACAGCAGATTTGTCGAGAAAAACCCGATGGAACGTAAGGGCAGGTGGAAGGAGCTTTTTGGAAATGATAATCCTATCCATATTGAAATAGGAATGGGAAAAGGACATTTCCTTACAACTTTGGCACAACAAAATCCGGATATTAATTATATTGGGATAGAAAGAGTGGCTACGGTTCTCTATAAAGCAGAAAGAAAGCAACAGGAGCTTAATCTTGAAAATCTTATCCTTATTGCATTTAATGCTGAAAAGATTGACCAGATATTTGATAAAAATGAAATAGAACGGATTTATCTTAATTTTTCAGATCCTTGGCCCAAGGACAGGCATGCCATGCGAAGACTGACATCTCCGAAATATCTTGAAATGTATAATTCTTTTTTAAGCCCTGAAGGGTATATAGCTTTTAAGACGGATAACCGTCCGCTGTTTGACTACTCTCTTGAAACTGCGCCTCTATCAGGCTGGAAGGTCAGGGATATCACATATGATCTTCATAACAGTGAGTATATGGAAGGAAACATCATGACAGAATACGAGATGAAGTTTTCTGCGGAAGGAGTTCCTATCAACAGAATGGTAATTTACAGATAAAAATGTATATATTCTAAAAGGTGGTGGAAAAAATCATGTTTTGCAGGATGTGTGGAAGTGAAAATAATAACGGCGCCAGATTCTGTTTTAACTGTGGGGCAGAACTGAATTATTACGTTAAGCCTGTGGAACCGATGGCAAAACCGGTAGCAGAATCCATGGCAAAACCAGTATCGGAACCCGTAGCAGATCCCGTGGCAAATCCTGCCATAAATCCTGTTATGGGTGCGGAGGTTTATGCCAAACAACCTAAAAATGCAAATGCAGCAAAGAAGGGAATTCCGTTTTTTGTCTGGATTATTCTGATAGCGGTATTAGTAGCGGCAGCTGGTATTGTTATTATCCTTCTTACCGGAAAAGGATCTGACGGTACCGGGGAAGATTCAACTTTTGCTCCGACAAGTGCGCCTATATCTACACCGGATCCGAGCCCTACACCTACAAATGTACCGACTGTAACGCCGAGCCCGAGTCCTACACCGACAAATGAACCTACGGCAACGCCTAGTCCTACTCCGACTGTAACGCCAAGTCCTACGCCGAGTCCGACACCAAGCCCGACACCGGTACCGACTTTAGAGGCTTTACCGGAGTTTACTACATACAACGCCAAAAACCATATTATGAGAATGAGCGCAAGTTCAACACATAAGGAAAAAGGATTTAACTATGATGTAAAGAATCTTATAGACGGAGATGCTAATACCTGCTGGTGTGAAGAAGGTTCTGACGTGGGAATCGGTGAGTATATTGAAATAAAATTAGATGAAAAACTGTATATTACCGAATTTGATATTTTTAACGGTTACTCCAAAAAAAGTGACAGCTTTATCAATAACGGCAGGGTAAAAACGGCAAGGCTTTACTACTCCGGAGGATATATAGATATTAATTTCAGATATACCCAGTGGGAAGATGTAGAAGGCATAAAGTATACGGACAGGGTTTATTTTACCAAACCATTGTTTACAGATTATCTTAAGCTGGAAATACTGGATGCCGAAAAAGGCAGGAAATATTCCGATACCTGTATCAGTGAGATCAGGATAAAAGCTCTGGAAACAGAAGGGAATCCCGTACCGGACGATTATCTGTGTTTTACAGGCATCAAGAAAGATTCTTTGGTTTACTTCGGAACCTATGAGCAGGACGGAGATCTTTCTAACGGCGAAGAGCCTATAGAATGGTTCGTGCTTGATGATTCTGATGGGTACAAACTGATAAGTAAATATATCCTGGAATGGAGACCGTTCTATGATCGTAATCTCACAGGAGAGTTTATCAGCTGGGAGAAAAGCACGTTAAGAGAATGGCTGAACAGCGACTTTATCGGTGCTGCTTTTGATTTACGAGAGAAGAGCTGTCTAAAGATTTTTGTAAACGGAATAGAAACGTGGGATGATAACAGTGAATATGGTTATTATTACAGAGGAGTGGAAGACTATGTTTCTATCTTGAGTCCTCTGGGATCTTTTGATAGTTTTAAGAATACGGAAAATGAGGATTATGATGATTACTCTAATCGGTATGCGGATGCAATACTGACAGAGTATATGATAAGTAAACATTTTCCGGGAAGTCTTAGGGAAGATAATAAATATGGCTTCCATGTAGTATGGACTTCAAAAGGTGGGTCTGAATATTGTGATGTATTAGAAAATGGCGGCTATTACGATAGCGTGAGAAATATAAATGAATTGTGCGGTGTCCGCCCTGTAATCTGCATTTCATATCCGGAAAACTAAATATACTTGACATTTTTATCGGAAGATGATAAAATACCCTACCATAATCAGGAAATTTGTTAAACCGGATTATAAAAGATATGCAATCCGGCATATCGGAACAATATGATCGTTTTTGATCTAAAGGAGGAATATCATGAAAAAAATTGTGAAAAAAGCATTACTTGTACTGGTACTGGCTTTTTCCTTAAGTGCACTTGCAGCATGTTCAAAGGATGAGCCTACACCCGACCCCACACCTACAGCTACTGCAGAGCCTACTCAGGAGACAACTCCTGAACCTACAGCAACTCCTACTCCTACAGAGGAAGTTACACCCGAACCTACCGAGGAGCCTACTCCCGAGATTACTGAGGAGCCTACACCCGAACCTACCGAGGAACCGATTGAGGATCCCGTAGATGTTGACGGTCCTGAAGAGGGCAGCGAAGTTGATAGCATCAAGGAAATTGCTTCCGATGTAGATCAGGATGCAATAAACGTTGCTGTAACATTTTTAGATAATTTATTACACAGTAAATTAAATGAAGCTGTTATGCTTGTAGCTTTTGAACCTGAAAAAGCAGCTGAAGTTACCGGTCAGTTTGGCAGTGTTTCTTCAAGCCTGCCGGAGGAAATTACTTCGATGCTTGACATGTTCAAGGTTGAGGTAACAGGAGCAAAACGTGCTGCTTCTGCAGATGAGCTCGCAGGCATGAGCGATTGCTTTGTTGATATTTCAACAGTTTCAGATCTTCACATTGTAACAGTCAAACTTACTACAGAAAATCAAGCAATCGCAGCATTACTTGGAAAATCCTTCATGAATTTTGCCGTTGCAAAATATAATGGAGAATATAAGGTTCTTTCTTATGTAAGCGGTATAGAAGAGACTTCTGAGCCTGTAGGCGGAGAAGGCGGAGAAGGAGAAGAAGAAGGATATGAAGTTCAGGTTATCGGTTCTGACACTCCTGAAGGAATCATAGAGATATTTGCTGAAGCCAATAAGACTCTGGATGTAGATACTCTTTTGGGATGTATTGCAGTAAACGAAACAAATATGAGCTTATTTGAACAGGCAGGAGCTTCATCTAAGGCAGCTATGGAATTAATGAAGGGCCTTATCGGTGAAAACGGAATAGACATTACTTATAGTGAAGCTGAAGAAGTAACACAGGATGACTTAAACGGCATTACTGAAGTATATGTTAGTATTACAGACGTAACTGATATTGTTAAATTCCCTATGACCGCTAAAGTAACTGTTATGGGACAGGAACAGGTAACTAACAGCTATGTATATGTCGGAAAGTATAATGGACAGTACAGGATCATAACACAGGAAACTTTGATCGGATAAGTCATTTATAAAAAACCTGCGGGCGACCGCAGGTTTTTTTGTTTCCAGTTAATTCACTTGCCAAAAAAGCATATGAATGATATACTCTAGAAAAACGGAACAGGAAAAAAATATGAAAGCAATTATAGGTTTGGGAAATCCCGGGAGAGATTATGCGGGAACTCGGCATAATATAGGATTTGATACTATTACTGCATTATGTGATAAGTATGGATTAAAACTGTCAGAAAAAAAATTTAAGGGATTGTGTGCCGACGGACTGATTGAAGGTCAGAGGGTGATACTTATACAGCCGCAGACCTTTATGAATCTAAGCGGTGAGTGTGTTCGGTCAGTCGCAGATTTTTATAAACTAAATCCCGACGAGATTTTGATCATATGCGATGATATAAATCTTGATGTGGGAAGGATCCGTATCCGGAAAAAGGGAAGCGCCGGAGGGCATAACGGTTTAAAAAACATCATAGCCCATCTCGGAACAGATGAGTTTCCCAGAATCCGAGTAGGAGTGGGAGAAAAGATTGAAGGACAGGATCTTGTATCCCATGTTTTGGGAAGATTCGGAAATGACGATGAAGAGATAATAAGAGACGTCTTAAAAACAGCAAGAGACGCGGCAGCAGCCTGGCTTACCGATGGAACGGATGCGATAATGAACAGGTATAACACGCCCAGAAATAAAGAACAAAGAAAGCAAGAATGAAATGAGCGTATTTACAGAGCCTTTAAAGGATTATTCTATAATAGAGGACATTAAGACAACGATAAAAAAGAAAAAAACACCTATAAGGGTTACGGGATGTGCGGGAGCACAGAAATGTAACCTTATTTCTGCTGTGTCCGAAGAGTATCCGGTAAAGCTTGTAATAGCCGAAAATGAGATCAAAGCAAAAGAGATAGCTTTTGACTTAAGCCTTTATGATAAAAATGTATATCTGTATCCGGAAAAGGATATCCTTTTTTACAGTGCGGATGTAAGAGGAAATACCATACAGTGTGAACGGCTTGCAATATTAAAAAGAATAATCAATGGTGAAAGCATAACCGTGGTCGCGGGTATAGCCGCTGCTATGGATCGTCTGCCTAAGAAAGAAAGAATGCAGTCCGGAATAATACATATAGACCTTAATTATCAATCCGAACCGGAAACTCTCGCCAAGAAGCTTGTCGAAATAGGATATATCAGAGAGGGAATAGCCGAACTTCCCGGGCAGTTTGCTGTTCGCGGAGGTATAGTGGATATTTTCCCTGTTCAGGAAGAGGTACCTGTACGTATAGAATTCTGGGGAGATGCAATAGACTCAATAAGAAGCTATGATCCCTCGAGCCAAAGATCGATAGAAAATATTAAAGAAACAGATGTTTATCCGGCTCAGGAAATTGTTGTATCAAGCGAGGAAATAGACTACGGATTAAAAAATATAGAAAAAGACGCAAAAAAGCTGGAAAAGAAATTCCACGATGCTTCTGACGACAAGGCAGCGGCAAATTTAAGAAAAACAATAAATGAACTAAAAGAAAACCTGGAATTCATAAGGGGCAGTGTTGGGCTGGAAAGTTATGTAAATTACTTCCTTGGCGACACGGTTTCTTTTTTGGAATATTTTGATCCCGGCAAAACACTTTATTTTCTTGATGAACCTCAGAAAACCGTAGAATCGCTTCGTGCACTGGAACTGGAGTTTGGCGAAAGTATGAAGGGAAGGCTTGAAAACGGTTATATTCTGCCGGGGCAGACTGACGCGGTATTTGATTCAGGATATATTTTATCCGAACTTTCCGGAAAAAACCTCCTTCTTCTCTCAACTATGGATTACAGATTCTCTGTTGTGCCGGCCTTGACCACTTATGAACTTTCTGTTTCCGGAACTGCTTCGTATAACGGAAATTTCGAAATGCTGATCTCGGATCTTTTAAAATGGAAGAAACGTAAATACCGGGTAATACTTCTTGCGGCATCCAGATCGAGAGGAATCCGCCTTGCCGAAGATCTTAGGGATAACGATATAACTGCGGTTTACAGTGACGACTTGGAACGCTCCTGTAATGAAGGAGAGGTTATAGTAATGTCAGGGTCTGTCAGCCGTGGCTTTGAGTATCCTCTTATAAGATTCGCCATAATCTGTGAAACGGATATATTCGGACAGGAAAAAAGAAAAAGAAAGAGAACCCCCTTCAAGGGAAACGGAAACAGGATTGAGAGCTTTGCCGAATTAAAAGAGGGGGATTATGTAGTTCATGAAAGCTATGGAGTCGGCATATATCGCGGAATAGAAAAAGTCGAACTGAACAATATTTCGAAAGACTATATAAAAGTGGAGTATAAGGGCGGAGGAACTCTTTACGTTCTTGCTTCAGCCATGGGACAGCTCCAGAAATACTCCGGAGCCGATACCGGAAAGCCGCCCAAACTGAACAGGCTGGACTCGGGAGAATGGAAGAAAACACGTGACCGGGTAGGAAAGGCTGTAAAGGATATTGCAGAAGAACTGATAAAGCTTTATGCATTGCGTCAGGCAGGTACGGGATACAGGTTCAGCAGGGACACTGTCTGGCAGAATGAATTTGAGGAAATGTTTCCGTATGATGAGACAGAGGATCAGATAAAAGCTATCGAAGATACCAAAAGGGATATGGAAAGTTCACATATCATGGATCGTCTTATATGCGGGGATGTGGGATTTGGAAAAACAGAGATTGCCATAAGGGCTGCATTTAAAGCCGTTCAGGACGGAAAACAGGTTGCGGTTCTTGTCCCGACAACCATACTTGCCCAGCAGCACTATAATACTTTTACACAGAGAATGGCACAATATCCGATAAGCATAGGCATGCTCTCGCGTTTTAAAACTGCTTCGGAACAGAAAAAAGTTGTCGAAAAAATGAAAAACGGTCTTATGGATATTGTCATAGGAACACATAGGCTTCTGTCAAAAGACATAAGTTTTAAGAATCTTGGACTTCTTGTTGTAGATGAGGAACAGCGTTTTGGAGTAACGCATAAGGAAAAAATTAAGCAGATGAAAGGGAATGTTGATGTATTAACACTTACCGCAACACCCATTCCCAGGACTCTGCATATGAGCCTGGCAGGAATCAGGGATATGAGTGTCCTTGATGAAGCTCCGGTTGACAGGCTCCCGATACAGACTTTTGTCCTGGAATATAATGAAGAAGTCGTTCGTGAAGCTATAAACAGAGAACTTGCAAGAGGCGGACAGGTTTATTATGTACATAACCGGATCGCCGGAATAGAAGATACGGCAGCAGCTTTAAGAAATCTTCTTCCGGATGCAAATATAGTTTCAGCACACGGCAAGATGAATGAAAAGGAACTTGAAGATATAATGTTCTCTTTTGTAAACGGAGAAATAGATGTCCTTGTTTCTACAACGATTATCGAGACCGGACTGGATATCTCAAACGTAAATACCATAATCATAGATAATGCCGACAGGTTTGGGCTTTCACAGCTATATCAGTTAAGAGGACGTGTGGGAAGATCTAACAGAACCGCATACGCTTTCATGATGTACAGGCAGGACAGACAGTTAAGGGAAACTGCGGAAAAAAGACTGGAGGCAATAAAAGAGTTTACCGAGCTGGGAAGCGGTATAAAGATTGCTATGAGGGACCTTGAAATAAGAGGTGCCGGAAATCTTTTGGGGGCCGAACAGAGCGGACATATGGAAGCGGTTGGCTATGAATTATACTGTAAGATGCTGAACCAGGCGATTAAAAACCTTAAGCCGGGTGAGATTGAAATAGAATATTACCAGACTTCGATAGATCTGGAAATGGACGCTTTCATTCCGTCTTCCTATATAAAGAATGAACTTCAGAAGCTGGACATGTATAAAAGAATAGCAGCTATAGAAACACCGTCCCTGCTTATGGATTTAGAGGAAGAACTGACGGACAGATACGGAGATCCGCCTGCTCCGGTAATAAACCTCTTATACATAGCCATAACGAAGGCGGAAGGCCACGAGGCATTTGTAACATCCATAACCCAGAAGGGCATTGTCATTGAACTGAAGATGTATGAAAAGGCGGGACTTGATGTGGCACAGCTTCCGGATCTTATAAAGAAATACAACGGTGCGTTAAGGATGCATCCCGGAAAAGTGCCAAAATTTGATTATATCCTGCAGTCCAAAAGAGGAAAGAAGATGACTGCGTTTAAACCGGAAGACATTATAGACCAGCTGAGGGCACTTTTTGCCGATATGAAGGCTATAAGGATTAATAAATCCGGGCAGACAAATGAGCGGGAAGAGGAACATGATGAGAAATAAATATCTGAAAATTTTGTGGATATTAGTTATCGGTATTCTGACTCTTACATCCTGTAATAAAAAGGAAAACGTTGAGGAGGAAAAGTTTGTTTTTCTCGAAGATACCGTATTTGAAGTAAATGGAGAACAGATATCACTGGGGGAATGGAATGTTTATGCACAGCCCGTCCTTGAGGAAACATCGCTCCTGTACGGAAATACAGTTTGGGATTTAAAGATGGACAGTGAAGGGAAGCTTTTCGGAGAAGCCCTTCAGGAGGACATACAGAAAAGGATAGTGAACGTAAAAACAGTTGCGGGACATGCCGAGGAATTGGGAGTTACCTTAAGCGGGGATGACAGGATGGATATATCTGTTTCTGCGGAAGAATATCTTGACAAACTCTCATCAAAGGAAAAGGAAGAATACCATATCACAAAAGAGATTGTTGAAAAGGTATATACCGACAATTTCCTGGCTAACAAAGTATACGAGTATATAACCCTTAATGTTGATACCGATATAGACGAGGAAGAAGTCCGTCACATGGCATTAAGTTACATAGTAAGACCTAAAACGTACGAGGATAAAGAAGGAAATACATGTTATTATACGGATGAGGAGATAGCTTTTAAGAGAAGCGAACTTGAAGATATAAGAAAAAAAGCTTCTCAGGATAAAGAAAAAACACTGAAAGACTTTGAAAACGAAGATAATGTGGTTACGGAAATAATAAGTGACTACGCCGATCTGAAAGAAAGACTTCCTGAAGATATGGCAGGCATAGTTTTCTGGCTCAGACAGGGTGAAGTAAGTGCTGTTTTGGAAAGTAATGAGGCGATGTTCCTTTTTGAATGTGTAAGGCTCGAAGATGAACCGGCTACCAGAGCTGCCCGCATCAGGATAATAGAGCAGCGCGAGCAGGAGGTCTTTGAAGAAGCATATAAAAAATGGAAGGAAAGTATCGAGATAGAAAACAATCCTTCCATTTGGAAAAGCATAACCGATAGAATAAATGCCTATGCTTTAGAATAGCGTGCTAAACGGGGATCAGCTTTGTGAATATCCGTCAATCGGATATATATGCAGGCTGTCCTCGTGAAAATCATCCAGAATATCATAATACTCATAATAAGCATTTAAAACATTGACCAGATAATTATTCTTAAGGGCAGCAGCATAACTGCTGTCCAGTTTATTATATACCGGCGGATATTCGCTTCCGTATCCGGTATTACGCCAGTGATAGAAGCTCACGGGAGTATACGCATTTTCAAAACGGTTGTCAGTGATCAGCGGATTAATGGCACCGTTTAATATTATCATTATTTTTTCTTTATTTGGCACCTCGGTAAGAACAAAGTTATTGTCTTTTATTACCGGAGTTTCCCAGTTCATGGCCCTTATAAAGTATGTATGACAGTTGATGAAAGTATTCCTTAGAATATTAACATTCTTATGAGGACTGCTGTCACTGTACTTATGGGTTCCAATTCCACATTCCACATCGTAAAAAAGATTATCGGTGATATAAACATCAAGAACCGGAGTTTTGTCGAAACTTGTCCAGTTCTGGGTAAAACCATGTGTTGCCAGATCCGGAGTATCTATGTTGATCGCTTCCTTTTTAAGAGAAGAAGAAGCGGTACAGCCAAAGAAATAATTGTTCTTGATATAAACATTTTTTGAGGCATCGAGCTCAATAAAATGATATGTATTCATGTTTATAAAAGTGATGCCCGATACGGTGACTCTCTGACAATGGCAGATTGCCAGTCCCTGACATATAAGATTGTTAACATCTATATATGCTTTTCCTTCACCCAGAATCTTTATATCATGCTCTCCGTCATATTTGGAAAAAACTCCTTCTATTGCGGCATTAGAATATGAGACCGTCTGGAAAAGGGATGCGTTGGGAGGAAGAGCTTCTGTTCCTGTATCATCAGATTTACGGACTATCGCACCGTCCTCCAGAACAATTGTGGTATTCGAAGGGATGCACAGCGTGTTTGTTACTACATAAGTCCCTTTTTGAAGAACAAGAACTCCGCCTTTTAAGGTATCAAGACGCTCTAAATAGGAGCGTAAAAGATAGTATCCTTTAGTCTTGGAATTATAGGTTGAGTTATTTATATAATAATTGTTATACGGTTTAGAGTTGGGACTGATAACGAACAGCTCACCTTTACCGTCATATATCTTTATATCAAAAGAAAATTTCTCATTTCCGCATTTAGCAACCAGTTTAACGGTTCCGGGAGCTAAAGTATGTATTTTACAGTCTGTAGCGGAAACGGCTTCTATTGAGGCATAATCCTTACCTATAAGTTCCCAGGATACGGGAGAATTATGTCCGTAACGCTTAAGTTCGAAAACAAAATCACTGTCAAGAGTCATTGCCGAAGTAGAGGCTGTGACTTTGCTGTATGGTTCCCGGACCGTTATCTCCATAGAACAGGAGGAGGTTACACCGTCTTCGGTGACATCCGCATAGATCATGGTCAATCCTTTAGATACGGGGATTATTTCACCTTCTTTTGTAACAGTGGCAATTTTTTTATTATCACTCCTGTACGATATCGTTGCTTTTTCACCTGTGCCGGCAACAACACTGAAATAGCTTTTCCAGCCAACATAAAGTATTTTGGAATCTTTTACAAAATAATACTTTGAGGAAACTTCGGTATCAGGAGTTTCTTCTTCATCTGCAAAAGCGTTTACATTTCCTAAAATATGGGTGAACAGTACGACCATTAGAAATGTAAAAGCAACGGCAGCGAAAGATTTATTTACTTTCTGTCTCATTATTTGAATCCTTTTGGTTTTGATCATTGTTCTGAGTGTTGTTTTGATTATCCTTTAGACTGCTGTTATGTTTGTCGATGATCTTATGGATACGGTCTGTCGGATCAAGGAATTCTGAAATCGAGAAATCATGATTCAAAGTGTCGATGATAAGAGCGATATATTTACTCATATCCGCACTGATGTAGTATTCACGTTTTAAAAGTTCCGGTGTCTGATAGATGAGGTTTGTGGTTACTACCTTGTCGAAAAGTTTTTCTTCATAAGCCTCGTCGAATCTTGAGAGTCCGTCAGTGAACAGTCCGAAGGTTGCACAGAAGAATATTCTTCCGGCTCCTTTTTTCCTAAGCTCGGCTCCGACCTCAAGCATACTGTCTCCTGAAGAAATCATATCATCAAGTATTATAACGTCCTTTCCCTTAAGATCCGATCCTAAATATTCATGAGTAAGGATAGGATTACGTCCGTTTACAACCTTGGTGTAGTCTCTGCGCTTATAGAACATACCGATATCAAGTCCGAGAACGTTTCCGAAATAAATGGAACGTCCCATAGCACCCTCATCGGGGCTGACGATCATCATTTTTTCCGGAGTCATTTCAATATCCGGGATATTGTTTAAAAGAGCCTTTATAAACTGGTATGTAGGCTTAATGGTCTCAAAGGTTTTTAACGGGATGGCATTCTGTACTTTCGGTTCATGAGCATCAAAGGTTATAACACTGTCAACGCCCATATTGTAGAGTTCCTGAAGAGCCATTGCACAATCAAGTGATTCTCTGGTAGTACGCTTATCCTGACGGCTTTCATAAAGATAAGGCATTATAACGGTAATTCTTCTGGCTTTGCCGCCGGCGGCACCTATAATCCTTTTCAGATCCTGGAAGTGATCATCGGGTGACATATGATTTCTCTGACCGCGGACAGTGTATTCAAGGCTGTAATTGGTCACATCGACGATGATATACAGATCATAGCCCCTTACGGATTCGTTTATAACACCCTTGCCTTCACCAGTGCCAAAACGTGGACAGATTGAATTGATAAGGAAGGTTTTCCGCTGGTAGCCGGAAAATGCTATTGTGGAAGTATGCTCGTTATCTCTCAGATCACGCCAGGATACAAGGTAGTCGTTAACTTTTTTACCGAGCTCTTCCGAGCTTTTCATGGCGATGATCCCGAGCTTTCCTACAGGGATTGTTTCCAGAAAATCGTTTTGGGTAGACATGATTGTTCTCCTTAAGATTGTATTTTTTGGATCAAGAGTATATTAAAGTCTGATCCTTATATCGCTTCCTATAAGTTTTATAAAGTCATAATCTTTACTGAGTCTTGAAAAAATACGTTCTCCATAGCGGCTGCCTATCTGCTTTGGAGTAAGATTTGTAGAGATTACGGTTGACAGATTGTTTATCAGCCTTTCATTGATAATGGAATAAAGCTGAGCGGTTGTAAAGGAAGTTGACAGTTCGGTACCCAGATCATCTATGATAAGAAGTTCGCAGGTAAGAAGTCCTTCCCGGTAAACAAATTCTTCCTTTGGATAGTCTTCATATTTGAAACTGTATTTTGAAAGAAGATCAAAAAGACCGAATGTAGTATAATATAAAACAGTATGTCCGTTTTGTAAAGCTTTACTTGCAATACAGTTTGTAAGGAAGGTCTTTCCGAGTCCGGTATTTCCATAGATCAGAAGGTTGCGTTTTTCTTCGGCAAAATTTTCGGCGAAAAGTTTAGCCTTTAACAAAACCTGAGCCATATTTTTGTACGGTGTACACATAAGCTCGGGGTCATAGTCGCTTTCGTCGTCAGAATACAAATCGAGCCGGAAAGTGCTGAAGTTTTCCCTGTCAATGATATCTTTAAGGTTGGATTCTTCAAAAATAAGCTCTGTCATAGCGGTTTTCAGGCAGCTGCAAGGCTCGTTGTCGATGAAACCCGTATCCTTGCAGATTTCACACATATAGTGTTCATCGGTGTAATCGGCGCTGTACCCGTTAGATATAAGAATCCCTGCTCTTTCCGAGGTCAGACTTTCAATCCGGTCTTTAAGACCGGATAAAATATTGGGATTTCCTTCCAAAGCGGCTTTTCCGGCATCTATTGATTCCGTTACTATAGCGTCGTCTATTTCTTTGATCCGTGGAAATTTCTCATATATTTCCCCGGTTCTTTTCTCCGAATCATATCTTGCCTTCATACGCCTTTCATCAAACTGCTGCAGAAGACGGTCATACTGATAATTGGTTAATTTCATTATAAACTCCGTACTATAGTATTCCTAATTTCTTTTTTTCTATTGCGGAGATTTCCGCATCAGAATAAGTTCTTTGAGAGTATTGTAACGATGAGTTCTTTATTCCTCGTCTATAAGTGCTGTTTTCGGTAGAAGCCTTATAATCGACAGAAGATGACGCGGCTTCTTCCGAAGTTGTAATTCCTTTTTTATGCCAGTCACGAAGAATTGAGTCAGCATAATCGAAACGAGGCTTAGAAGTATTTATCAGAGTCTTGTCGCAAGCGAGGCTTATCATTTCGTCACTGAAACGGTATTCGTGATACCATCTCTTGATATATTTAAGCTCGGCTTCACCAAAATTCCTGTTAATCCCGAAAGCATTTTTAACAGCGGAATATCTGTTGTTAAATTCTTCGACTTCCGTCATGGCGTCTTCTACGGACTGAATGCCTTTAGCATGCCATTCACGGGCAACCTTTTCGATATATGATGCTGTACGCTTGTTTTTTCCGATACAGTAATCATAAAGGAAGCATATCAGGTCGGCAGAAAATCCAAGACCTTCAAAAATAAAGGACGGAGTCTGAAGATCGCGCTGAGAAAGTGTTTTTCCGAGAGCATTTTCGATATAATCTATGAGCTCGTCGAATTCGGGATAATCATTTTTGAACCCCTGGATCATCTTTGATGAGTAATTAGGTTTGACGATCCCTGCTTCATCAGACACGGAAACAGGTATGGCTTCTTCCGTGACAGCTTTCTTTTCAGATACCGCAGACCGTCTTGCATAAGGCTTGGGCTCGGGATCGGGCTCGTCAGCCTCGTCCTGCACCGGTGGTTTTGCTCTGCGGGTTCCTTTTTTGTTTACATCCGAAATGATGGTAATATTGCTGTCATCTTCGAAAGTATCGGAATCGCCGTCCTCATCTGTATCTTCATCCAGATCGAAAAGAGTTATGTTTTTGATCTTCCCGTCTCTTGAACAGTGTACTGACAGCACATGCTGTCCTTTCCAGTATTTAAGAGCGGTCTTAATATCCTTTTCGGTCTCATCAAGAGCTTCTGCTATAGACTCTATTGAAACGGGTGTCGATGGGTCCTGCAGGCATCTTAGAAGGTAAATATATACTTTTACATCACTGCCTCGGGCATCCGTCATATATCTGTCAATAAAAATATTTGAAACCATGGTCGAGGTAGTTCTCGAACCATAGGATAAGGTTATGCTTGAATCCATTTTCTAGTCCTCCCGTGCGTTAGCCATTATAACACAAATTGAGGATATTGCAATCACCAAAAGTCGTGTATAACATGTGTCGAAAGGTTTTGTTGATAAAGTGGATAAAGCTTAGCTTACGCATAAAATAAGGTTTGGCGAGGGTTAACTCCTTTTTGTTGACAATGTGGATAAGTTCAGCTGTTTAAAAGATCTTCACCGATTTTAACCACGTTTCCGGCACCCATTGTTATTAACAGGTCACCGGGTATACAATTTGCCGATAAAAATTTTTCGATAGCTCCAAAATCAGAAAAATAGTAAACATCTTTACTATATTTTTTCTGTATCTCATCGGCAAGCATTTTTGATGAAATGGTGCCCGGATCAGCCTCTCTGGCAGCATATATATCAGTAAGGATTATTTTGTCCGCCAGGGAAAGAGCTTCACAGATTTCGTCTTTGAAAGAGATTGTTCTGGAATATGTATGCGGCTGAAAAACAACCCAGAGGTTCTTATGAGGATAGTTTTTCGCTGCATTAAGAGTAGCAGCCATTTCGGTGGGATGGTGAGCATAGTCATCTATTATGGAGATACCGTTATAAACCCCTTTCTTCTCAAAACGCCTTTCTGTTCCGGTAAAACTTTCGAGTCCTTCGATGATAAAGTCTTTTGAAATGCCAAGAGAAAGTGCCATGGCAATGGTTCCTATGGCATTACTTACATTATGCATTCCTACCACTCCGAGTTTTAGGGAAAAAAGAGGACTGCCTTTGTGCATTACAGTGAAACTGCCCCGGTCATATTCGTCAAAGCTTACATCGGAAGCGTAATAATCCGCATTCGTGTCGTTTATGGAGTATGTAATAGCGGGACACTTTATATCCTTAAACAGTTCATGATGATCGGGAATTGAACTTTCAATCACAAGAAGACCGTCTGCGGGCAAAAGTTCCGCGAAGGTTTTGAAGGAATTTCTTTCATTGGAAAGATCCTTGAAGTAATCGAGGTGTTCGGCTTCAATATTAGTAATGATAGCGTGAGTGGGGTGAAATTTTAAGAACGAATCGGTGTACTCACAGGATTCTATGACCATATTGCCGAGACCTCCGTCACGTACATTTCCACCTATCGCGTCAAGGACACCGCCTACGGATACCGTGGGATCGAGTCCGGCTTTTAAAAGGATAAGGCTCATCATTGAAGTTGTGGTAGTTTTTCCGTGTGTGCCGGCCACTGAAATATTCCTTTTGTAGTGCAACATGATATCGCCGACCATATCTGCTCTGTCGATCACCGGAATATTACGTTTTTGGGCTTCTAAAAGTTCGGGATTGTCCGATCCTATAGCCGCCGTGCAAACAACCACGTCGCATTCTTCAGGAATGTTTGAAGGACTGTTAGGGTAAAAGCACCTGATACCGAGGCTTTCCAGACGCTCAGTTATCTTACTGGAGCGTGCATCGGATCCTGAAACCGTAAAGCCCTTGTTATGAAGGAGCTCTGCAAATCCGCTCATGCTTATACCGCCGATTCCTATGAAATGAACATGGTTTGGTTTACTGAAATCAATATATCTCATTATGAAGCCTCCGCTGAAAATAGTCGTACATATTAAATATAGGAAAAAAGTACGCATCTCGTTTTATTATAATATTAAAAACTGTTTCTGTAAACAGAGTTTTTAATGTTTTTTTTATAGTTTTTTGCTTAGTGGTGCTTGAAAAAACCAATTACATGTGATATTATGTACTTGGGGATGTGCGCCTGTTTTTCGGCGCGCGCAAAAACATCAAAATATAAATGAACATGGAGGTGACGTGCTTGATTCGGAAAGAGATGATAGCCATGTTGTTAGCCGGAGGACAGGGCTCAAGACTGGGGATACTTACTGCTGATATGGCAAAGCCTGCGGTGAGCTATGGCGGAAAATACAGGATAATAGACTTTCCTTTAAGCAATTGCATTAATTCAGGTGTAGACACCGTGGGTGTCCTTACACAGTATCAGCCTTTAAGGCTGAACACTCATATAGGTATTGGTATACCGTGGGATCTTGACAGGAATATCGGCGGTGTGAGCATTCTTCCTCCTTATGAGAAGAGTGATAATGCAGAATGGTATACCGGAACTGCGAATGCCATATACCAGAATCTTAAATTTATTGAACATTATAATCCTGAGTACGTTCTCATATTGGGCGGAGATCATATTTATAAGATGGATTATGAGATTCTGCTTGATTTCCATAAATCAAACAAAGCTGATATAACACTGGCTACTTATCCTGTAGCCTGGGAAGATGCGTCCAGATTCGGACTGGTTATTACGGATGAAAATAAAAAAGTTCTGGATTTTGAAGAAAAACCTGCTAAACCCAGAAGCAATTTAGCATCAATGGGTATCTATATATTTACTTGGAGTGTTCTTAAGGAAGCTCTGATAAAATTAAAAGATCAGCCGGGCTGTGATTTCGGAATGCATGTAATCCCTTATTGCCACAATAATGGGGCGAGTGTATACGCTTTCGAATATAACGGTTACTGGAAAGATGTTGGAACTTTGTCTGCATACTGGGAATCCAATATGGAACTGATAGATCTGGTTCCCGATTTTAACCTCTATGAGGAGTTCTGGAAAATATATACCAAGAGTGAGGTAAGTACCGCTCAGTATCTTGGCGAACATGCAGTGCTGAGCCGCAGTATAGTCGGTGAAGGAACTGAAATTTACGGCAGTGTATATAACTCTGTTATCGGTCCGGAAGTTGTTATAGAGGAGGGAGCTATTGTTTCTGATTCTATTATCATGCAGGGCACACATATAGGAAGAAATTCTAAAATAAACAAGGCCATTATCGCCGAAAGAGCTGTTGTAGGAAAGGATTGCGAACTTGGCGTCGGCGAAGAAGTGGAGAACAAGGAGCACCCCAATATCTATTGTAACGGACTTGTGACTTTAGGAGAAAAGACGGTCATTCCGGATGGGGTTCATATTGGCAAAAATACAGTTATTTCGGGCATAACCACTCCCGAGGATTATAATAACAACTGGCTTGCCGGTGGTGAAAGTCTCAGGAAGGCGGGTGAAAGCGCATGAGGGCTATAGGTATAGTACTTGCGGGCGGAAATGCTCCGAGAATGAAGGAACTTACTAATAAGCGTGCTGTGGCAGCCATGCCTCTGGCAGGAAGCTACAGGGCAGTTGATTTTGCTTTAAGCAGCCTTGCAAATTCAAAGGTTCAGAAGGTTGCGGTTCTTACCCAGTATAATTCACGTTCACTTAATGAACATATGAGTTCATCAAAATGGTGGGATTTCGGACGTAAACAGGGCGGACTTTATGTATTTACCCCTACCATTACCGCTGATAACTCTTTCTGGTACAGAGGCACCGCAGATTCAATTTACCAGAATATTGATTTTTTAAGGAACAGTCATGAACCTTATGTTGTCATCACATCCGGTGACATTATTTACAAACTTGATTTTAATAAGGTCCTTGAGAAGCATATAGATAATAAGGCAGATATTACTGTTGTATGTAAACGCCTCGGTAAATGCGCGGATACCAGCCGTTACGGCATAATCTCTACCGATGAGGACGGAAGGATCACATCCTTTGATGAAAAGCCCAACGGATCGGAAGATGCCCCTTTGGTTTCAGCCGGCATCTATGTCGTAAGACGCCGTCAGCTTATAGAAATGCTTGAACGTGCGAATGAAGAAGAACGCTACGACCTTGTAAGAGATATCATAATCAGATTTAAAGATGTTAAAAAGGTATATGCCTTTGAACATACCGAATACTGGCGTAACATTGCTTCGGTAAATGATTATTATGATGCAAATCTGGATTTCTTAAAGCCTGATGTCAGGGATTATTTCTTCAGGCAGTATCCGGATGTTTATTCAAAGGTTGACGATCTTCCTCCCGCAAAGTACAATGCAGGAGCTGACGTACGTAACAGCCTTATTGCAAGCGGAACTATAGTAAACGGACGAGTAGAGAATTCTATCATATTTAAACAGGTTTATATCGGAAATAACTGTACGATCAGGAATTCTGTAGTATTAAACGGTGTTCATATCGGAGACAATTCGTATATTGAAAACTGTATCATAGAGAGCAGGGATACTATCAAACCTAACAGCAGTTATTCCGGAGAGCCCGGAAAACCCATGATAGTTCTTGAAAGAAGCGATAGGTACAGCATCTGATGAAGAAGAATTTCTTGAATATTGCTCTTGCAGCGACGGCTCTTGTGGCAATAGTGGTTTTAACTGTATTTTTTATAAAACTTGACAGTTTGGCACCTTCAAAAGGAAAGGAAAGTACCGAAAAGGAAGATACCGTAAAGGATACAAAAAAAGGCGACGGGCTTTCTGCACTTACCGGTAAAAACGGAACATCGGAAGATCAGCAGGACGGAAAAGATAAGGGGACAGAAGTAAAAGCAACGCCTACTCCGAAACCAACCGCTACGCCTACGCCTTCTCCATCCCCTACGCCATCTCCGACGCCGACTCCGGTTCCTATGGATACGGAAACAGTAAATGTTGACTGGATCGATCCTGTAAGGCCCATAGTTGCGCTTTCTTTTGACGATGGACCAAGTAAGCATACTGACACTATACTGGAAACTTTGGCAGAATATAATGTACATGCTACTTTCTTTATGGTCGGTGAAAACATACAGATGTATCCCGAAAAAGTAAAAAAAGTTCATGAGCAGGGCTGTGAAGTAGCTAATCATACTGTAAACCATGCAAATCTGAATAAGCTTTCTAAGGAAGAAATTATTAAAGAGATAGAAAACAATCAGGACAAACTTAATGAAGTACTTGGACTGAAAAAGAACTATCTTGTAAGACCGCCTTACGGCAATGCAAATGATACGGTTAAATCTGTAGCCGGGCATCCTCTGATCAACTGGTATGTCGATACTCTTGACTGGTCTTCAAAAGATGCCGATGCTGTTTTTGCAGAAGTAAAGAAAAGTACTATTGATGGAGCGATCATTCTAATGCATGACCTTTACGGAAGTACTGCCGAAGCAGTAAAGAAAGTAGTTCCGTGGCTTGTACAACAGGGATATCAGGTTTGTTCCGTAAGCGAGATGTTTGCAGCACGTGAAGAAAAACTTGAGAATGGAAAGGTATATCATAATACTATTACCGGTTCCAAGTATAAGGACAAAAAAGACGCTGAGAAGGCTGAGAAAAACGATGGTGGCGTGTTGGCAACCGCAGGAAATAATTAAGTTTTTATCAATAAGATTTAAGAAAAAGCTGTAAAACAGGAATGTGCTCCTGATTTACAGCTTTTATTATTTGATCTGATCAAATGTGTCTATAATGGAAGGTTGTTCCTTTATTTACGTTCTTGTTTACATATCGGAGTTATACAGAAATCTGCGGATATTTCCGGCAGAGGAAGTCTATATTTATCCGATAGGGCGGGACCGCAGGAATTTGACCCGACACCAGCCATCCGACTGTCAAAGCAGATGATATTTGTTTCGGATTTTTCCAGTTCGTAGTTATGCTTAGCTTTTGTGAGTTCTTCCTGTGTATATTCCGAAGCATTGAATGAGAATGTAGAAGAATTGGTAAACAATACATCAAAATCTTTACCAAAAAGCTTCATATAACGGCAACCGTAGTGAGAAGAATTCTCTTGCGGACGGATATAATCCTCGTGCATATCCCTGATATCGGAAACAAATCTGCCCAAATAGGAAGAATGATGTTTATCTATATAGCTTTCATTGGGACCGAATCCAAAGTACTCAACTTTATCGAAAGATTTCGGGACAAACAATCTGATTCCGAATCTCGGAAGAAGAGTGACTTTATTTGAAGTCCGTGCCTTGGCTGTTATGGTAACCTTACCGTCAGGCTCAAAAGTATAAATGGTTTTTACGGTAATGAACGGAGCATACATATTCCATCCGAAAGCCTGTTCAACACCGATTTTTAATTTTGAGCCTATATTCTCTTGCTTACCGTCTGACGAAGGAATAACGGTATAGGGAGTAAGAATTTCCATGGAATGGACCTTTGTGTCGTAATCATTCATGTGCGACCTGAACCACTCGCTTCTCATAGTATCGTTATCGACAGGAGCGCGGAAGAAATTGTATTTCATCGGTTCTGAAAGAAGTTCGTTTCCTTTAACGCTGATAGAATCGATAAAACCTATTCGTTTATTAAATGAATAGCAGACATCAGCGGCTTTTAAGGTCAGCTTAAAAGGAGAATCCTCAAGTATTTCAATATTTACGGTAGAATCTTCTTTAGAAGGAATGTTCTGTGCTTCTTCAATAGGTTTAAGCTCCAATTGATCGAAACATACTTCGTAGCCTTTATCTGCCCAAGAGGTATCTGCATTCAGAGAAAATATAAAACGGATATAGTTTCCGGCGGGGAGATCAGGTATGGTGATAACGGTCTCGGACAGAGGTTCGACGCTGAAACTGAATTCTCCGCTTCCGGTTATACCGTTAATGTCGCTGACTTCGTATCTGCCGTTCAGCAGCGAGCCTGCATTTGAAAAGGCAAGAAAACTTGTAAGCTTAAAGGTATCCGAATTTTCAGTTTTATGCATCCTTACAGGTCGGTAAACCTGTTTTAACTCTAAAAGACCTGTATGCGGAGTCCGGTCAGGATAGCACAACCCATCCATACAGAAATTACCGTCATTATGACGCTCTCCGTAATCACCGCCGTATCCGTACATAATCCGACCGTCTTCAGTTTTACCCAAGGGTACCGAATGATCGCACCATTCCCAGACAAAACCGCCCATAAAGCGATCACTTGAATAGAAGATATTTCTATAGTCCTCAAGGTCACCGGGGCCGTTGCCCATGGCATGGCAGTATTCACATAAAAGGAAAGGCCGGCTGTCGTTGACTATGAAGCCCCACATATCCTGGGGAGCAGTATACATACGTGAAACCACATCGAAAACATCATCCTCGGTATCGTCAAGCTTATGTACGCTTTCGTAGTGTACAGGTCTTGAAGGATCAAGCTTCTTGATCATACCGGCGCTTTCATAAACATTTATCCCAAGTCCGGATTCATTTCCTAAAGACCACATGATAACGCAGGGACGGTTTTTGTCACGGGTAACAAGAAGCCTTTCTCTGTCAAATATAGCTTCTTTGAAAACAGGGTCACGTGCAAGGAGTGAGATGCCGCCATAGCCTTTTTCCCACTTAAACGAATTATAGACATCTACACAGCCATGTGCTTCAAAATCGCATTCATCGATCACATAGAATCCATATTTGTCACAGAGCTTATAAAATAAGGGTGAATTCGGATAATGAGAGGTCCTGATCGCATTGATGTTATGCTTTTTCATCAGCTTAAGGTCTTTTTCCATATGAGCTGTGTCGCTATAGTATCCGGTATCGGGATAACTGTCGTGCCGGTTAACTCCGCGGAATTTGGCATGCCGATGATTTATCTTGAAAATACCTTCTTCGATCACAACATCTCTTAAGCCAACCTCTTCACCTATGCATTCATTACCTGAAATAATAGTCAGTTTGTACAGATAGGGAGTTTCTGCCGACCATAGTATGGGATTCTTTATCTCGGTTATAAAGGGGACTCCGTTAGTCAAATGTTCGGTAAATAAAACATCTCCATCAGCATTTGCAAAACTTATATCAGAGTCCCATCCGAAAACTTTTAACTCTATGGAACAGACAGTACAGTCATTATTAAGAGATGTTTTTATGGAATAATCAAAAATATGAGCTGCAGGACGTGAGAGGATATAGACATCACGGAAAATTCCCGAAAGTCTTATCTTGTCCTGATCTTCCAGATAAGTACCGTCACACCATTTAAGAACCGCTACACAGATGGTATTTTCTCCGGAGAAAAGATAACCGGTTATATCGAATTCACTCGTGTGATGCGAGACCTGAGAATATCCGGCAAATTTTCCGTTAATATATAAATAGAAACAGGAATCGACTCCTTCAAAACAAAGGAACCGGTTCATTCCGTCAGGATTGTAATTAAATGAACGTCTGTAAACGCCCACCGGGATATCGTCAGGTACAAACGGAGGGTCGAAAGGGATGGGATATAAGACGTTGGTATATTGAGGTTTGTCAAAACCATGAAGCTGCCAGTTTGAAGGTACAGGGATAGTATTTTTGAAATCAACCTCCGTGAAATTGTCTTCGAGGTCGATGATGCTCTCATAGTAGTTAAAATCCCATTCGCCGTTTAAAAGCAGAAAATGATCTGATTCTTCGCGCGGAAGAAACGGATCCTGATCCTTGGAAAAAGGGATAAAATAACTGTGATCCGCTACAGTGCCTATATGCAGGCTGCGGGGATCTTCGTGATATATCATATGGCTTTTAGGTGTCCCTTTGACAGAAATGGAAGAAATATCCATACAGACCTCCTGATATTGTGCAAGTTTCTGTATAAGCTAACATTAACAGTCTTAAAAATTATACTATAATTTTTAAGATAAGTAAATGTATTATATAGAAAAAATATATAAAAATATGAATAAAAGGGGAGATTATTATGTTATTGTAAAAACTTAAGAAAAGTGGTATAATCGAGTTGTTTTATGAAGGACCCTATGGGTACAGTTTAAAAATAGGAGGCAAAAAAATGAAGAAAGGTATATGTTTGGTTTTAGTTTTATCACTTGTCCTGTCACTGTGTGCCTGCAGTTCAGGCAATAGCGGCTCGAGTGGAGGTTCCGGTGATTCGGGCAGCAGTAAAAGCGACTATAAAGTAGCCATGATAACAGATAGCGGTGATATTACAGATCAAAGCTTTAACCAGACAACATATGAAGCTTGTAAGGCATTCTGTGATAAGAACGGTATTAAGTTTACCTATAAGAAGCCTGCCGGAGACAGCACTGCAGAGCGTGCATCAGCTGTAGAGAGCGCTATTGATGAAGGTTACAACATCGTGGTTATGCCCGGCTTTTCTTTTGGCGCTACAATTGTTGATCTGTCAGAAAAGTATACTGATGTAAAGTTTATCGGACTTGACCTTAGCGCAGGAGATATCTTGGAGGCAGGTGTTCCTAAGAAGGGCGGCACATATGATTACAACCCTGCTAACTGGAATGTAAAAGATTATTATCATTATGAAAATGTATATCTTGCATGCTATCAGGAGCAGTACAGCGGCTATATGGCAGGCTATGCAGCTGTTAAGTTAGGATACACTAAGCTTGGTTATCTTGGCGGTATGGCAGTTCCCGGTCCTATGAAGTATGGTTACGGATATGTTCAGGGTGCTGATGCTGCTGCAAAGGAACTTGGTATCAATGTAGATATGAAATTTGCGTATGCTAATAAGTTTGTCGGTGATGCCGATATCACAGCTGCTATGGATACCTGGTATGGTGCAGGTACCGAGATAGTATTTGCCTGCGGTGCCGGTATCTATACTTCTGTAGCTGAAGCAGCAGGAAAAGCCAAGGGTAAGGTAATCGGTGTTGACGTAGACCAGAAATCTATCATAGACGGCATGTATGGAAGCGGCATGACAGTTACTTCAGCTCTTAAGGGATTATATCCTTCAACATATGATGCTCTTGATGATATCGTAAATAAGGGTAAGTGGAGTGAATATTCGGGACAGATCAAATCTCTTGGCCTTATAAGCGGTGACGATCCCGATGCAAACTATGTTTCATTACCTATGGAATCCACTCAGTTCTCCGATAAATTTACAAAGGAAGACTATAAGGTTGTGGTAAAAGGCATGTTCGACGGCACCATCAAAGTATCCGACGATTTATCTAAAGAGCCTTCCACAACTAATGTTAAAGTTGAATGGCTCGGAAATCTGAAGTAATTATATAATTACAGCAAAAAACTCAGGGACAGTGTATAGCTGTCTCTGAGTTTTAATAGTTTTTATATAAGTTAATGTTGTTTGTAAACTAAATTAACTTATATGAGAATTATTAAAAGTTCTTGAAAAAGGAGGTTCAAGTTGGAAACACAATATGCTATCGAAATGCTAAATATCACCAAGAAATTCCCGGGCATTATTGCTAATGACAATATAACCCTACAGCTGAAAAAAGGTGAGATTCATGCACTGCTTGGAGAGAACGGTGCCGGAAAGTCCACTCTTATGAGTGTCCTGTTCGGATTGTACCAGCCTGAGGAAGGCGTTATAAAGAAAGACGGTAAAGTAGTAACCATAAAAGACCCGAATGATGCAAATGCATTAGGCATAGGTATGGTTCATCAGCATTTTAAACTTGTCGAATGCTTTTCCGTACTGGATAATATTATCCTTGGAATTGAGCCGGTAAAACATGGGCTTATCCAGAAGGATGAGGCAAGGAAAAAGGTTTTGGCTCTTTCTGAAAAATATGGTTTAAATATCGATCCCGATGCACTGATTGAGGATATAACCGTTGGTATGCAGCAAAGAACGGAAATCCTTAAAATGCTGTACAGGGATAATGAAATCCTGATTTTTGATGAGCCGACAGCAGTTCTTACTCCTCAGGAAATCAAAGAACTTATGCAGATAATGAAGAATCTGGCTAAAGAAGGAAAGAGTATTCTTTTCATATCACATAAACTGGCTGAAATTATGGAAGTTGCCGACAGATGCACTATTTTAAGAAAGGGTAAGTATATAGATACCATCGAGACTGCGAAGACTACTTCACAGGAGCTGTCAGCTAAGATGGTGGGCAGAAATGTCAATTTCCATGTCGAGAAAAAGGAAACAAAGCCGGGGGATGTTATTCTGAATATTGAGAATATGTCCGTTGCTTCTAAAGTTCATAAAAAGAATGCCGTTAACAATGTCTCCTTTAATGTCAGAGCCGGTGAGATTGTCTGTATCGCAGGTATCGACGGAAACGGGCAGACTGAATTTGTGTATGGCCTTACAGGTCTGGAGCCTTTGGTTTCAGGCAAACTTGAGCTTTGCGGAAAGGACATTACCCATTACTCTATCAGGGAAAAGAGCGTTGCCGGTATGAGCCATATACCTGAAGACAGACATAAGCATGGCTTAGTACTTGATTATTCTTTGGAAGACAATATGATCCTTCAAAGATATTTTGAACCTCAATTTTCTAATAAAGCAGGTTTTTTAAAACGTAAGAATATCAGAGAATACTCTGACAGGCTGATAAAGGAGTATGATGTTCGTTCAGGGCAGGGATCAGAAACTATCACCAGAAGCATGTCAGGTGGTAACCAGCAGAAAGCTATCATTGCCCGTGAGATAGATAAAAAACCCGAGCTTTTGGTAGCTGTACAGCCTACCCGTGGATTGGACGTAGGAGCCATAGAATATATCCATAAACAGCTTGTGGCACAAAGAGATGCAGGTAAAGCTGTTCTTTTGGTATCACTTGAACTTGATGAAGTTATGGATGTTCCTGACAGAATCCTTGTTATGTATGAAGGAGAAATCGTAGGAGAATTCGATCCTAAAAAGACGAATCAGGAAGAACTTGGTCTTTACATGGCCGGTGCAAAGAGGAGGTAAATGATTGATGAAAAAGAAGAGTATCTGGAAAAATGAAGGTATTCAGTCATTTATAGCCTCAATAATCTGTATCCTTTTAGGTTTGCTGATTGGTTTCATTGTTCTGTTGTTTATCAATGCAAAGGGTGCGCCGGAAGCTATGCTCCGTATCATCCAGAACTTTTTCAAATGGAACAGGAGTGAAAAGCAGATTGAATCCTTAGGAAGCACGCTTGTAAAAACTGCACCGCTTCTTATGTGCTCCTTATCCATCCTGTTCTCATACAAGGCCGGCCTGTTTAATATCGGCGTTGCCGGTCAGTATGTAGTCGGTGCATGTGCTGCACTTTTCGGAGCTTATGAGCTTCATTGGAATTGGGTAGGCTGCATTATCCTTGCAGCAGTAGCCGGAAGCCTTTGGGGAGCTATTTCAGGTTTTCTGAAAGCATACTGTAATGTCAATGAGGTTATATCCGGTATTATGCTGAATTGGATAGCGCTTTATTCTACCAATATGATTCTGACCCGGTATGTAGTCTCGGGAAGGAAAGATACGCCTGAGCTTGCAAATAATCCGGATTATGCTGACGCAATAATACCAAACATCGGCTTAAACAAGCTGTTCAATAATAATAGATATGTAGGGCTTGGAATTATAATCGCTCTGGTATTTGCGTTTGCTGTATGGATTCTGCTATCAAAAACAAAGTTCGGATATGAGCTTAAAGCTACAGGATATAATAAGAATGCCGCTAAATATGCCGGTATGGCTGAAAAAAGGAATGTAGTCATTACCTTGGGTATCGGAGGCCTGATAGCAGGAATAGGAGCATCCCTGCTTTTCCTCACAGATTTTACTCCATGGGACATTAACCAGACTTCGGTTCCGGCTATGGGATTCAACGGCATAGCCGCTGCATTTCTTGGCGGACTGAACCCGATAGGGTCTATTTTCTCTTCTTTCTTTATACAGCATATAACAGACGGAGGAGTAAATGTAGATCTTACAATGTACTGCGCTCAGATATCAGATCTTATCTCAGCTATAATTATTTACCTTTGCAGTTTTACAGGATTGATTAAATACCTGTTAAAATCAGGTATCTTAAGGAAAAAGGATTTAACGGAAACAAATGCCAATGCAGAGGAAAGTGTAAAAGCGGATGTAAAAGAGCCGGAAAACAAAGCTGTGAAAGGAGGAAAGCGTAAATGAATATGGTAATTATTTTAATTCAGTATACCCTTCTTTTTGCGACAGTTCTTTCTCTTGTAGCTCTCGGAGGCTGCTTTGCCGAGCATTCCGGTGTTATAAATCTTGGACTTGAAGGTATCATGGTAATGGGCGCCTTGGGCGGTGCGCTCGCGTTTAAATATCTTGGTACTGAAGTTTCGGGTATAGTTATTGTTTTGGCTGTTATACTTGTCAGTGTCATAGTAGGTGTTATATATTCAACCCTTCTGGGTATAGCTGCGATAAAGCTAAAAGCAGATCAGACACTGGTCGGAACGGCTATGAATATGCTCGGAACCGCAGCTGCAACAGTTATTGCTAAAGCTATTAACCTTGCTGAAGATCCTACAAAGCCTTCTTCTGAAATTCTGTTCCCTGCAAGAAAGAAGCTCCTTTTCGCCGAAGGTTATGAGTTTAATATTTTTATGATATTGGCAGTTATCGCTCTCGTAGGATCTTATATAATACTGTATAAGAGCAGGTTCGGACTTAGGCTTATGGCATGTGGTGAGCATCCTCAGGCAGCTGATTCAGTCGGTATAAATGTTTACAAAATGCGCTGGGCGGGCGTACTCATTTCCGGTGCCCTTGGTGGATTAGGCGGAATCTGTTATGTTACCGCAGGCGTAAGTTCCTGGAAATTTGAAGTTGGTGTGGCCGGTTTCGGATTCCTTGCACTCGCCGTTATGATATTCGGTCAGTGGAAACCTTCGAGAATTGCACTTGCAGCGCTTTTATTCGGTTTCTTCAGAGCCCTTTCAAATGTAAACAATGGATTCGAATTCCTTAAGAACTTAAATATCCCCGGAGGCGTTTACAACATGCTTCCATACGTAATATCCCTTATAGTTCTTGCCTTCACTTCAAAGAAGTCCAGGGCACCTAAAGCAGAGGGTATACCGTATGACAAAGGCTTACGTTAAGCTGCGTCTTTTCAATCAGAGGGACGGTTCTACGATTGATTTTCATGGTCAATCGCAGAACCGTTCGTTTTATTCAAAACCGGTGCTAGCTTGAAGGTACCCGATGTCAAAAAAATGCTTGATTTAAAGACCTTAACAGAGTATAATATTTATGGAAAAGGGATGAATAATGCTATAAAAAGAAAAATAATAAAAGTTTTCCTTGACAGAATGATTAT
>JAFXXN010000200.1 GCA_017542245.1 Lachnospiraceae bacterium | reverse complement strand
CAAGCAAATACCGCATGTTCATCACCAGGTCTAAGATTTCTAATAATCAATCTTTCTGTTTCTATTATCACTCTCATTTTTTCTTCTCATTCCATTTGGTATTGTTCATATTCAATCAATCTTACTTTGTCGTTTGTTCTGATGATTAATTGAACTACTTTCTGTCGTCAAAGCTTCTGGAATAGTATCCATCGTATCTTGTAAACAATACTAGTTTCTTTAGCATACTGTCTGTCGCGGACTTTCTTCTCAAATTCGGCTTCCGGTAAATGCTTATCAAGTTCAAACCAGAACCGCTTTGCCTTCACTTGTCACATATCTGATCTATAGATTCTTCATACTAATACACCTGCCCGTATTATTCTTACGGACAGGCATATTATATCATTCAACATATGAACACATTTATCCGGGCTTTTAAAGAATCAGCTTCTCAAACTCGGAATAAACCTCTTCGCTGCTCCAGCTCTTAAGCTGGCCAAGAATAAACTGCAGTTTGGTGTCTATCCATTCTCTGGTATAGTTCCTCATATTGTTTGCAGCTTTCAGGCCGTAAATGCGGTTTATTTCTTCCAGATCCCTTTCGCGGATACCGGCACAAAAATCAATATAGCCGTCGATCTTAGCCATGAGTTCCTTCCAGCATTCAGCTGCCTTCTCCGGTTCGTTATTCCTTAAGTAAGCACCGATCAGAAACTTATAAGTATCACGGCAGAATCCCTGGCAATGTGCCTTCATCTTTTCATTTTCCATGAATCTGTCAATGATGGCGATACCCCATAAACAGTTCTGCTCCATCTCATTCAAAGGACTGATCCACATCATGCTCTCGGCTGTATAGAGGATCTGATAATTATCCCTTATCTGAGCATTCCAGTTTTCTTTTCCCTCATCAGTCGATATATCGATGTAATAAGGAAGGAGCGATTCCCGGATCATGTTGCTGCCGATGGACGGAAGTGCTTCAACATGCTGACGGCCTTTCTCCCATCTCTGAGTATGCCAGCAGAGCCACGCAAGGGCGAAATGGCATTCATCAGAAAGCTTCTTGCTTCCCGAATATCTTATGACCTGCATTGCCCTGTTCTCTGCATTTCTTACGATCTGATTCCACAGCTTGCTGTCATCTTTTAACAATCCTGTGTAGTATGAATTCTTAGGATTGACGAAGCGGCTCATATGACCTACTGCCTGAACATAACTTGTCATGATGCCGTAGTTGAAGATGTTCTCTTCACATTGCTGATCGAGATATTCCACGGCATTATATGCGCCCTGCGAAGATTCACCGGTGTCGCGCAAAGAATTAGCTTTCCTGGTTACTTCTTCCGCAAGCTTTACATCATAACTGTCAGTATTGAAGCCGAATAATGCATCGATCGACACGTTGAGCGCCTGCGCCAAAGGAATCACCTGAGTGATGTCCGGAAGGCCTGCTCCGCTCTCCCATCTGCTTACCGCCTGACTGGTGATGCAAAGCATTCCTGCCAGTTCCTCCTGTGTCATTCCAAGATCATGACGGTATTTCTTTATGTTATTTCCCAGTGACATTTTCAGTTACCTCTCTATTGTTATTCCGAGGATGCATCTTCGTTAGTCTCAATATATCAGAGGCGTTATGAGAATCCTAACAATTTGTTTTTGGGAAAAATCCAAGCGTGAATTGATATAATTACCATAATCAGAGAAGAACCCTTGCCAGAGGACAAAACTCCGGATTTTAAGACAAGAATTATCGAACGGGACATAGTACCTTTAAGTTGAACTCTAAAGGAGAACAAAAAATGAAATGACCTGGAATTGCTCAGAAGAAAGTATTCTCAATGGAAGCAAAAAGCCTGAGATTTACTCCCAGGCTTTGTCAACAATATTCAGGATTTAATCATTAAACATTTTCACTGGAAGTTTCAACCTCTTTATATTGTCTTTAATTATTTCATCTGATGAATTATATGAATCTATCGCGTCAAGCCATGGTTGATCCAATCTAGGCATGAATCCTTTTACTACCCTCTCTGACAGTTCCGCCCTCAAGACCTCATTGTCATTAAACTGATCAAACCAAGGTATCACATATTGTTCAATTGCAGATTTTACACTATTAAAACTCTTTTCTGCAGTCTCTTCATCTGCAAAATCAAACCATAGGTTTCCCATATTCAAGAAATAACTAATTCTTCGTCCCAATCCAAAAACTATATAATCATGAGGTATATATAAGGGCATCATGCTGATATTAACCGTAAACGTTTTCGAATCGTATTGTTCTTTCTGAAGATTTATGTAATTCAAAACATTAACCCGGTTTACTCTGACATAGGCATGAGTCTTGTATTTATAAAACCCTTTACTATCCATAAATCTGTCGAATTCTTTTTTCTGCTTCTTGAATGCTGCGTCTGCAGCCTTCTTATCAAGAACTGCCATCTCTTCATCAGATCGCATATATACTCTTGCTCCAGGTGGAACATCGGGTTTTCCCTTAACAGATTCACATTTAGATTCCGCAGCATTGCACTTTTTATTCATAACTTCAATAAACCAACATTTAATCTATATTATTCTGCTTTAGCAGATATAAATTTCTATAGTCAAGTATACATCCTCTGTCATGCATAGTATAACAGGCATTTCTTAAACTACTGTCACTCACAAAAAAAGCTCGGATTTTCATCCGAGCTTAGACAGTTTAATTCAGGATTTTATGTTCCAGCAGTCAACCCGACAAATCAGAATTTGTCACTCTTCTCTATACCGATACCCATCCGGAATTCGAATATACGCACGAATATGTTCGTCGATAGATCGTTCGATAATTCCGGATATATTGTTCACATTTCCTTCTGCAGAAAGGATCGTACGCTCCCGTTTCTCAAGGACGATCCCTATATGGTCGTGCTCTTTGTTCTCAAATACCCTGTCATAGAGTACGATGTCTCCCGCTTCCGGAACATAGCCTTCCGGCCCTTTATGGTATTCGATCCGCCGATCGCCTACGGCAAACTCCTCCCAGCCAAGGCATGCAGCCAGATGACAGGTTTTACATTCCTCGGGTCTGTACGGGATTCCGAATCCAGCTGTAGTGCAGCAAAAATAGACAAACGCCGCACACCATAACCCGTCAGCTTCCTTGAGATTCCATGTCGGAAACAATCGCACAATCGGCGCAAGATTGGACGCCATCCCATCAACTTCTCCATGAAACGGAACCTGCGCCATATCCTTTGCAATCTTGGCTAGTTTTTCTCTTGTTGCTTTTTCCATATATGCCTCACCAAACTTCGATTTGTCTTAATCTTTTATCCTGTCGATTTTTTATTCTCTGGTTTTCATCATCAGATAGCAATTGATCCCCTGTTTATAAAAGTCAGGAAGTTCTCCAACACATTTATATCCCAGGTTTTCATATAATTTCCTTGCTCTTGGATTAAAGTCATCTACAGTTAAAAAGTATTTAGCCCGAGGCTGATCAGAAGCATTATCCTCGAAAAATCTCATAAGCTGTTT
>JAFXXN010000199.1 GCA_017542245.1 Lachnospiraceae bacterium | reverse complement strand
TGTGAAGTGATCTTTGTTCCTGTAGATGCCCCTATGGTAAGTGTAGCGGCATTTGATGTAACTGTCTTTCCGAATTTATCTGTTACTACACATCTGAATTTATAACCGTTTCTAGCTGCAACAGCCAGAACGTTAAGCGTATTTGTGTTATATCCGCTCATACCGGAGTTAACCCATGTACTTCCACCGTCCTTGCTTGTCTGCCACTGGTACTTAAGGCCCGTTCCGCTAGCCGTTACGATAAACTTAACTGTAGCATTTGCCGGTGTTGTAACATCCGCAGGCTGTGAAGTGATCTTAAGCTCTGACTGTGATGTAACTGTAAGTGTAGCTGCATTTGATGCTACGGAAATGTTATTCTTATCTGTGATAACACATCTGAACATGTATCCGTTTCTATCAGCTATAGCCACTACATTAAGTGTATTTGTCTTGCATCCGGACATACTTGAATTAACCCATGTCTGACCGTTATTCTTACTTGTCTGCCACTGGTACTTAAGGCTTTCTCCATTAGCTGATACCTTAAACTGAACTGTTGAATCTGCTGATGCAGTCACGTTCTGAGGATGTGAAGTAATAGTTGCACTGCTCTTTACTTTAAGCGTAGCCGGATCTGAAGTTACTGAATTATTCTTACTATCAGTTACTAAACATCTAAATTTGTAATTATTTCTATCAAGTATAGCTGAAACAGTCAGGGTATCGGTGTTATATCCGGTCATCTTTGAATTAAGCCATGTGTTTCCACCGTCTTTACTTGTCTGCCACTGATATTTAAGCTGATCTCCTCTTGCCTTAACATTGAAATTAACATTCCGGCCGATATCCGACAAAATATCTTCGGGTTGTTTTTCAATTATTGGCTTAAAATACATAGTTTTTAATTCTACTTTTTTATCTAATTTAAATCTTACAGTAATATCATTTCCTCTTTTATCCTTATAAGGAATTGGAGTATAATAGCCTCCTGATCCCCGATCCGAAATAAAAACAGCATAGCTTAAATATTCACATTTAGAAATATCAAGATACTCAAATGAATTGTAAACTACATCTACAAGATATAATTCCGGACAATTGCTAAGATTAAGTTCAGATATCTGATTTGAAGAACAATCAAGAAGTTCAAGACTAGGACACTCAGTTAAATCAAGATTTTCTAATTTACAACCAGGACAAAATAAGATAAGTAAATTGGGTAAATTCCTTAAACAAAGATTTTTTAAGTTACTATAAGAGCATTCTACTGCTCCTAACTTTGTTAAATCACTTAAATCAAGACTGGTAAATTTATTTCCTGAACACGATACTTGAATTAAATTTGAACATGAACTCAAATTCAGATCGGTCAAAGAATTATATTTACAATCTAATATTTTTATATTAGTCAATGCAGAAATATCCAGACTAGTTAACTCATTCATATAACACTTAAGAGTCTTTATAGAAGAACATCCGTTTAATTCAAGATGCGTCAAATCATTATTCCAGCATAACAAAACATCAAGTGAAGGGAAGTTATACATATCAATACTTTTAACCGCATTATCGTTACACTCGATATACTCAAGTTTATTTAACAGACATATACCTTCCACAGATGTCAAATCGGATCCGTATCCATTTAAGTACATTTCTTTCGCTTCAGAAATTTCATCTAAGGAAAGGACACCGTTATGATTGATATCATAGTTTTCAGAAACATAGTTTCTAAAAATATCATCAGGGAAGTTAGTCTCATTTATTGATACCGGCTTACCTGTTTCAAGCACATTAAGCCTAGCGGCATCTGAAGTCACTGTATTTCCATTTTTATCAGATACAATACATCTGAACATATATCCACTTCTTGATAGGGTTGCTGCTACAGAAACAGTATCGGTATTATAACCGGTCAAACTTGAATCTGACCAAGTATTACCGTTATCCTTACTTGTCTGCCAGCGGTATTTAAGACCGGTTCCGCTAACTTTAAAACTAAACTTAACAGTTACGTTGTTATAACAGGTAATACCTGCCGGATGAGAATCGACTACCGGAGCTTCATTTACTGCAAGCTCTTCTTCGATCTCTGAAACCGTATCATCTGTTTCTGCCTTTACCCTTCCATTCGGAACTGTAAAAACAACCAAAAGCATTAGGACAAACAGTCTTAATGCTGCCTTCTTACAGGAACTCTGAACTCGTATTTTACGGTTTGTCCCGCATTTTGAAGATTTTTCTTCATTACAACCACCCATAATACTTTTCTCCCTTCATCTTTATAAAAAATTATTTTATATTTTTATAAATTATAGTGTACATCTCCACCTGTTTATCTGTCAGCCAGGCTACCTCAAACAGGTTCATCCATAACTTCACCATCTGTTTTTACAAAACATTCGGCGTAATAATCCCAGTCATTACCTTCAGTAAGAGTAATTGAACCATTCTCATCACTTTGAAGACTGCATCCTAAATTGCAGAATACTCCGTTTTCTCTTTCTTCATATCCAAAAAAGCCATTTTCTGCACATAGCCTAAGCTTTTCTTCTCCAATTTTGTTTTTACAATATTTTTTACCAATTTCAGTTAATTCTTTTATATTCAGCATCAATTATCACTCTCCTTAATCAAATAAAATCAGACGTATATTTAAGTATCTTTCCAGTAATATATGAAACAATAATACTTTCTTTTTGTCCTATCGCTCTAAGAAATCTTTTATCTCCTTGTGATGGAACTATTCTTTCAATATCATTATGTGTATGAGCAATCAATTTAACTTTGTGTTCTTTACATAGAATCATCAATGTTTCATCTTTTTCAATTGGGCATGTCATATGATCTCCATGGTAAAGAATGTCTTCGTTTTTTCCACGAAATAATGCAAATTCATCGTCTGTAGACGCAGAAAGGAATGCTAAATCTTCCAAAGAAATCATATTCCTTGCTAATCGAACCCATTCATATTGATTTGGAACTCTATTTAAGAGATTAGTTCTGTGTTCATTTAATCCAGCATTACCTTTATTAATATACTCTAGTGCAATTCTTAAAGAATTTGCAGATGCTAAAGGATTTTGAATGCCCTCATCCTTTACATTCATTATACAACACCTCCCAAAACAAACAAAACTTATCATTATCTACAGGAGATGTACTTTGTCACTCCTGCTTAAATAACCTTAAAGGGAAAAGCAAGAGTGAATTTGAAAGAATTAAATCTTAAAAAATAATAACCGTGTTTCAAACTATAAAAAAATTAAAAATCTGTTACAAAAATATTGGT
>JAFXXN010000198.1 GCA_017542245.1 Lachnospiraceae bacterium | reverse complement strand
GTCTTTTTTGGGTAGTATTTCTACTTCCGTTCAACTTGCCATTTTCATGGCTTACCACCTTTCGGCGGTAATGAAATCTTTGGAAATTTCAAGGTTGTCTTGCTATTCAGTTATCAAGGTTTTGACGCTCCGTTTAACGTCTCTTTGGCGCGTCAGCAAATGGTATTATATCACCCCATTTTTTGATTGTCAACACTTTTTTTAAAAATTTTTATATATTTTTTTAATAGTTTTAGAATAAAAAAAGGTATGCCTATTTCAGCATACCAAAAACTATGTTTACTATGATGTTATGCTCATAAAACCACGTCAGGATCGAGTTATTATCTACCATTTCTATTACTGAAGCACCCAATTTCGTAGCTGCGAACGCCATGGCTGCTATATATAATAATGAAACTATGAGGTATCCCTGAACAAATCCCATTATCCCGCCAAGTATGGTGTTGGCCTGTTTTATGCCGGGCAGCTTTGATACAATATCCAGTAACAGCCATGTAACAAGAACGACAACCCCCATTACCGCAAATGTAAAAAGATAAGCTATCGCACTTATGATCAGTTCAGTTATCCTGTCGTAGATATTATCTATCATTCGGTTTGTCGCTTCGACAGTAGTTGCCGAAACGGCATCACCGGCTTTTTTGCTTTTTTCCTTTATAACATCCCTAAGCTGTTCAGGTAAATCTATCTTATCTATATATTCATCAATCTTCCCGCTTTCATTTAGATTTACCTTATTCTTTAAGCCTATCTTTTGTTCTACACTGTTTCGAATGTTTTTCGGAATATCGGTATGATTTGTTACATAATCACCTACATAAGGACTTAGCAGACCTGTAAGAATGGTTATTATCAATATCGAGAACATTGTAAAGACCGTATGTACAAACCCTTTTTTGCATCCTAACAATACGCATCCGATAAGGATTATCAGTACAATGATCAAAAAAACATTTATCTCCATAGCATACTCCTTTCCCAAATAAAAGGAATTTCAGTAAACTATACTACTCATTTTCGTCAGTTTCTTCCACTGTTTCAAGTATTCTGACTTCACTGCCGCCAAAAACACAGTATTTTCCGCTGCCGACCGGAAATACGCTTCTTATTCCGCCATCCAGCTTTGTCCTGCATTTTTCTTTTCCGTCAAGATTATATATTATAATAGAAGAATTGTTATACAGAATCAGTTCTTCGCCTTCAACATACATACCCGAAAAGCTGAGTCCTGTAACTATAGTAGGTTTTTCTTTTCCATCAGTATCAAATATAATGATCTTATTAGTGCCGTCAGTCTCACTTTCCGCCAAGCATATAACTTCCGAATCCGAACATACTGCTGCCAGCCTCGTGGTTTCCTGTACTGCCAGTTCAGATGAAACCTGTTTCATCCTGTAAAGAATACATCCATCCTCTCCGAAAGCACATACCCTGTCATTTGTTACAAACTTAACTTCCGGTATTATCTTTCCTTTAAACGAATAGCTTCCTACAATCTTTCCTGCGTAGTTTTGCCCTACATTGCCAAAATTGTAAAATGTTACCCATGAAGTAAGCTCATCTCCGATCATCATATAGGAAGTAACAAGTTTTTGTCCGTCATCGGACAAGTCTATTGAAATCGGGAATCCGTCTGTAGCTATACTGGTTTCTATATCGATAAGAAGGACACCGTTAATATCATAAACATAAATATGGTCTTTCGCCAAAGAATCGGTCCATACTGCCGTAACTCCCTGAGATGCAACGGAAATATCCACTATTTTTTCAGGTACGTTTATAGGGAAGTTTCCGCCCTGGCCATCTGTGATGCACAGAGTCTGCTGCCCTTTATCGGCAAATGCGCAGTACGATCCGCAAACATCGACTATCGGTTTCTTCATGTTATAGCTGATATTCCATATAGCTCTTCCATCCTTTACAGCTTCTGCTCCGTCCGTACTGTATCTTATATACCCGTCACCGTATCGTTCATATTTATCCTGACTTGAAATCTCAACTGTAGATATAACTTTCAGATCATATGTCTTATTGGTTTTGAAGTATCTGTACAATAGAATTCCTATTATACCAATGGCACATATAATTATAATGGTAATAGCTAAAGAGCTGTGTTTTTTCACAGCCCGATCCTGTCCTTTTTCAGTTTTTTCATTATAATCCAGTCTGTCCAAATCCTTCACCTGCCAATGACTATAATATTATACGTCCTTCAAGTGCTCTGAGCAATGTTACTTCATCAATATATTCAAGGTCTCCGCCTACAGGAATGCCGTTTGCTATCCTGCTGACTTTTATTCCTGCCGGTTTCAACAGTTTACTTATATACATAGCGGTAGCTTCACCTTCAACACTGGAATTCGTTGCTATTACCACTTCTTGAACATCTTCATGCTGAAGCCGCAAAAGCAGTTCTTTTATCCTGATATCGCCGGGTCCTATTCCGAGCATGGGGGATATAACTCCGTTCAGTACATGATAAACCCCATTGAACTTTCCTATTCTCTCATAGGCTGCCATATCTCTGGTACTCTCAACAACCATTATGATACTGTTATCCCTGTTTGTATTCGAACATATGGGACATACCTCTCTGTCTGTAAGGCAGAAACAACGGCTGCAGTATTTTACATTTGTTTTTGCATCAAGAACAGCATCTGTGAACTTTTTTACTTTTTCTTCCGGCATATCCAGCAAATGAAACGCCAGTCTCTGGGCCGATTTACTTCCTATGCCCGGCAATGAACTTAATTCTGCGATCAATCTGCTTATTTTTTCGCTATAGTATTCCATATCATAAATCCGTTAGAATCCAAATCCTCCAAGAGTTGAGCCAAGGCCTCCCGCTACAGAGTTAAGGGCACCTTCCTGCTCCTCTTCCATCTTCTTTAATGCTTCATTTGTTGCTGCTATTATAAGATCCTGAAGCATTTCGATATCATCGGGATCAACAACCTCGGGTGAAAGTGTGATAGAAGTCATTTCTTTCTTACCCGATACTTTAACTGTTACAGCTCCGCCACCTGCAGAAGCTTCCCATTCTTTGGTCTCAAGTTCCTTCTGCTTCTCCTCCATCTGACGCTGCATACGCTGAGCCTGCTTCATCAGATTGTTCATGTTTCCGGGAATTCCCCCATTAAATCCACCTTTTTTACCCATTTCAAAATCCTCCTGATATTAATCTGTCCTTTTTATATTGAATTTTACAAGTTTTCTTATATCTTTTTTTCTTGCGACATTACTTCCATCGTTTACAGCAACGCTTATTTCCATATCCCTTCCAAGGAATCTGGCTATCTCATCATGTAGGATATCAATTCTGGAAGGTTGTGCAACTCCGCCTATCTCTGCTTTATCCGTCATAGTCATGACATCCAGCGAATCTTTAAAGAGAATCTTTAGTTTCCCTGACTCTTCATTTGGGATTGCATCCGACAGCATGGTCGCAGCCAATTTGTCTCTGCCTCCTACCTTACCGGTTATAAGATTCCAGTTTTCGGCTACATTTCTGATATCTTCAGGAAGTGCCTTAGCCATAGTCTCGGCATCCGGCAGATCATCCTGCACGGGAGCTTCATCATTTACTGCATCATTTTGTGAATTTCCGACAGTAATGATGCCATGTTCAAGCTTCTCCTCCAAAACACGGATTCTGTCAAGAATAGCCTCATAATTTGTTTCTGTTTCAGGCCTTACCATCTTGATCAGTTCAACTTCTATAAGCAGTCTTTTCTGAGAGGCATATCTGATCCGGTTTGACAGTTCGGAAAGAATGCTTATATAGCGGATTATAGTTTCCGGCTTAACTGTTTTGGCTTCATGAACTATAAGTTCCATATTTTCTTTTGACAGCTCCAAAACCTCATAGGGATCATCCACCGACTGAGCTAAAAGAAGATTTCTCAGATACCCGGCAAAATCATTTACAAACTGAGTAAGTTCCCTTCCCGTAGCCAGAACCTCATCAAGTACCGACATGCAGCCTTCAGCCTGACCGGCTATAATATGCCTTAAAAGTCTGGCAAATACATCAACATCAACCGATCCCAAGACTTCAAGTACCTTATCATATGTCAGCTTCTGTCCTATATAAAAAGCTATACACTGATCGAGCAGGCTCTGAGCATCGCGCATGGAGCCGTCCGCGGCTCTTGCAATATATCTCATGGCTTTTTCTTCGGTCTCTATCCCTTCGGATTTCATAAGATCCGACAGGCATGCTGCTATCGTATCGCTTGTTATCCTCTTAAAATCATACCGCTGACACCTTGAAAGAATAGTAATGGGTATCTTATGTACCTCAGTAGTTGCAAGTATGAATATGACATATCCCGGCGGCTCTTCAAGAGTCTTTAAAAGAGCGTTGAAAGCACTTGTCGAAAGCATGTGTACTTCGTCAATAATAAATACCTTATACTTTCCTTCGGTAGGTGAATATTTCGCGTTCTCTATAATGTCACGGATGTTCTCCACGCTGTTGTTTGAAGCTGCATCCAACTCGGTAACATTCATAGAAACAGACGAATCTATGCTCTTACAGATACTGCATTTTCCGCAAGGACTACCGTCTATCGGTGCCTCACAGTTTACTGCTTTTGCAAAAAGCTTTGCCACAGAAGTCTTTCCTGTTCCTCTTGTTCCGCAAAACAGATAGGCATGACCGATACGTCCGGTTTTCATCTGATTCTTCAGCGTAGTGACAATATGGTCCTGCCCCCTGACTTCATCAAAGCTTTGAGGTCTGTATTTTCTATATAAAGCTAAATAGCTCATTTTATTCCTCTTTTATTACATAGTACAACATTTATAGAAAAAAATATAACATTTAAGACATTATATTCTAACTTATCATAAAAAACAAGTAAATCTTTTCATCAAATTTTAAAACGCAAAAATCCGGTCAAACATGCGAATTAAATCAAGACGCCCTTTTGCCGAGATAAAGCCCGACATAAACGCACCTTGAAACGTAGTTTTACCGGAAGTTATTTTATTTACCACATCCTTTGTTGTAGTGGCAAGAAGGTCAGGAGCTTCTTCTTCCCCATACCTGCACTGTAACCCCTTCGGGTTAATATCAAGGACTATGGATTTATTTATATCTTTCATTTTTATACAGCAGACGGCTTTGACACCTTCATCCGTAATCTTGAAAGCCTTCTCAAAAGTTTTTAATAAACCTTTTGCCTCATCATTGCTCTGACCCAAAATGGACTTATACATCTGGGAAAGCTGTTCAACATCCTCTTTCTGTTTTCTCACGAAAGAGTCATCTGCTACATAGACGGAAAGCTGTTCGCTTTCCTGAGGAGTCAGTTCCATGCCTGCTGAAGGTATATCCGTATGGCATGCATTAATACTGTTTGGTAAGAGACTTACTTTATGACTTACTATCCTGTATATTTCTTCTGCCTTTTTTTCTATAATCGATGCATATTCCTGGTTTGTTTCAAATTCAACATAATTCCCGGCATATGTGCACATCCCCGGATAAGCACGTCCTCCCAAAAGTTCCCAAGCATTGATCATATCTTCTAAGGCTCTGCGTTCTCCCTTAGCGGTTGCAACGATTACAGGGAACATATACAGACTCTTTATCTTTGACTTATCTCCGTAAAGCCAGCAGGAATCAAGAAAAGTCTGCATTAATCCACCTAAACCATACCATTCAACATTAACAGCCAAAATAATGGCATCGGCATCTTTGAAAGTATTCGGTAACATGGAGATACCATTTTTCTGCTCATAAAGGTTATATCTTGAAACATTGACACGTAATTCTTTAAGAACATCCTGTATTTTATTAATAACGTAGATTGTCGGGTCTTCAATAAGACCTCTCCCGCCATAATAAATATTTACCTTCATGTAAACCCTGCCTTTCATACATAATATATGTATAATGCCATCATTTTCCTATCATATCTTTATGATTATACAACATTATGATTATTTGTGCAAGCGTTTACTGATATCTGTTATTACGTATTGCATTATTCAACATGATAGATACATTTCCCCAGTCTTATCTCATCTCCTTTAACCGCCTGTTCTTTTATATTAGGTTCAAGCTTTTTTCCGTTAATATATGTACCGTTGGTACTATTCAGATCGGAAATGAATGTTTTTCCCGAAATACTTTCAACTTTCATATGATATCGCGAAATTCCCGGCGCGTTCAGACAGAAATCCATATGCGATTCATCTTTTCCAATATAAAAAGGAAAGCTCTTTATAGTTATTTTTGATCCATTCTCCGATACAAGAGAGATATAATCATTTTTCTTCTGACCATTATCGGCATCAAAAAGCAGCTCTGTAGCATCGTCACTTTCCGGGATTATCTCTTTGTGAAAATCTTTTCCTGTGTTCTTGTTCTTCCCATTCATCTTTCTGTCAAGAATCCTATACAGATAAAAACCTCCGCCTCCGGCAACAAGTAATACGCAGAAGCAGCGCAGAACATCCGTACGCTGATCTTTCCCATATATCAATCGGAATTTCACGGATATTGCCACAACGACAGCAAAGAAGGCAACAGCTGCAATGATCGCCACTCTTCCTCCCGATATTTTTTCTTCTTTTTTCTCATCAGTACGCGAAAATTCCCCGGTATTTTTTTCCACACTTTCCGTAAAAGGATCAAAGAGTTTTGGTTCATAATTTCCTGCCAAAATATCATTATCGGGTTCAGTTTTTTCTTTCTTTTCTTCCTGTATTAAAAGCCCATTGTTCCTATCTTCTCCGTTCTCCATGAATTCCAACAGTTCCCTTACCGTAAAGCCTTCCTCCCTGCTCTTCATATAAACCGTGTATACAGTAAGAACCCCGTCATGATCATGGTAATCTATCCGGTTCATAAAATATTCTGCAAGATTGGTCAGCTGACCGGCAAAAGGCTTTTTATACCCGGAATAATACGCCAGAACAGGTTTTTCCTCCTTGTCAAGAAAGATATATTGAGGATCAAGTATGAAATTTGCTTCATCCAAAAGATATTTCTCACCCCGCAGTATTATCGATGCTATTTCCGTTAGTATCATGCCCAGCTTATTTCCCTTAACACTTTCCTTTTTACACAAAGTGTTAAGATTGCTAAGCCCTTCGGTATTATACTCATATACTTTTTCATGATTTATAATATTGATCCTAAACTCAAGCAGTCCTTCAATATGATTGTTCAGCAGCATTTTTTCTCTGAAATCGCCTTTGGTACCGGACTCTTCAAAAGTAATTTCATCACTTATTTTCAGAATATTTCTTTCATTATCCTTAATAATCATAGTTAAGTTATTCCTTATTTTCACCGGTTTTTAAAATATCTTTAAGACTGTCAAAAATTTCAGAAGCTGCCTTTATAATACGTGTAATTTCTTCACGATCCGGCATGCTCCTTTCTTCTTTCTTATCTATCAGCGATATTTCACGTGTTATCAAGCCCATAAGTCCATCCTTAGGTACATTCTGTCTGATTTTCAGGCTGACTTTCATTTTTTGAGGACTGCATTCTACAATGCCTTCTTCTATCTTCCCTCCAAAATAACTTTTAAGTTGATCTTTAAAATCATAAGTAAGTGAAAACTTATCATATTTACTCTCTGTTTTAACCCTTTCGGCGGCAAATAGAAGATTATCCGTATCTGCCGTCGCCCGAACCTGATTATGAAGATAAAAAACAAGTAAGATGATACCGATAATACCAAAAACAATTATTGGGACAACAAACACCGCTTCAACTGTAAATGAAGCATCAAGATAATTTTGTCTTTCTTTCTGCACTATACTTAACATTCTGCTCTCCTTTACCGCATAGCCGGAATTTTCGGGCACATAATTCAAACTATTCCCATAAAAAACACTCCGACCAAAAAAGCCACAAATACAAACGGAATAAACGGGAGTGTACTTTTCATCTTCAGTTTTCCAAATATAAGAAGTCCTCCAGAAAATATGGTAATAAGAATAAATGCTGCAGAAAGAACCGTTACCACTGCTCCTATTCCCAAATTCGCTCCAAGTATAAATACAACAACTGCATCCGCTATTCCTATCCCGCCTTTGCTTGCTATTGATATAATTAACAGTATTAATCCCGGGAACATCCCAAGTAAACAGTTCCACATATCAGTTTCTTTGACAAAAAATATAAAAAACGGTATCAGGACTGCACCTGACAAAAGCAGTGCAATATGAATTTTCTTGCTTCTTATATCTTCTACGGAAAGAATCAACAAATATATACCAAATAAAATATATAATGCTATTTTCATGCCTGTCTTTTCTCCAGTATATTTAACCGTTCTGTAACCGGTCTACAGTTTTGTCTTACCCTTTTTGTCGCGACACCTTTTGCATTCCCTTCTTTTTCCCACCTCAGTAATGGGTATTTTGGATATTGTTCTCTTTAGCCCCTGGCATGTGGCATCAAAATGATATCTGTCTCCTTCCGGCGTTATATAACAATCTTCCTGTTCTTTGCCTTTTCCTGCACAAAATTCACATGGACGGTATTTTCCTCCGTTCTGGTTTCTCTTCTTATCCACTTCCGAAAATCTTATCTTACTGGGTTTTACATTTAACGCCGGGCATGAATAATCATAATGATAACATTTACCTGTTTCTGCTATCAGAACATATTCAGTATCATCCTCTTCTTCCTCATCTTCTCCCGGATTCTCCGGATCATCCTCCTGAGGAACTTCTACGAGCAGTGATTTCACCTCTGTACCGGTAAAATATCTGTATTTTATGGTATGGGATACAGGTATTCTTATATCAGGCAGAATTCCAAGAGGCAGTTTAAGATCGTAGCTGCATTTTATTACCATGCATTTATCTATATCATATAATATACTTCCGTCACAATTAAGGCCGCCACCCTCTCCGTCAATATATCTTAGAATGTTTTCAGACAACCTGTTTGCCATTATCTTTTCAAAGATCATACTGTCCGCAGCATTCGTCAGCATATGCTTCAGGCTTATCCCATCGCCTCCTTCGGGAAGAAGTGATGTTAACGCTTCGATAAAATCAGCTACTATTTTGTTATCCGGATCGCCATATATCGAAGATTCCGAGTCATTGAGCAGTTTATTTCTTATTTCTATTACAGGTTCAATTATTGCCCCATAGCCGCTGATGTCCCTGGCTGTAAAATATATTTCTCTTTGGATGACATATTCCGTTTTCATGAATACAAAAAGGTAACATAATGCCAAACACGCAAAGAAAAAAAATGGAAAAACAAAAGCGGCTTCTATAGTTACCGAGCCGGTAACCTTTCTGCCGCCAGCCCTGTCAGACATCTGTTCCGTCCCCATATATAGCACTCCTTTCCTAATTTTTCAGCAAATAAATATATTTAGTCATCAGAACAGAAGCCTGACAAAGTTAGCATAATCTTTAATATGATACTTTATCTTCTACTTTTACAGAATAAACAGATCCGTTGTCAGGCAGTCCGGACAAAAGCGAAGAATATTTTACCGGCGCAAAAAACTCAGCAGTTGAACTAAAACCTGTAAGAGCATTGCACATAAGAAAATCTTCATCATATTTGTAACGAATATTCTCCTGTATAACGTCCATAGCCCGAGCCGCCTGAGTCTTAGATCCCTGTAGCAGCAACAAAACCATTAGATAATTATCATAATCAAGATACACCTCAGACTCCGCCATGTTATCGGCTTTTTCGGATATCAGCGTGGCAAAAAGCGGTAATTCGGCCAGAGTAAGGCAGAAGCTTTTATCATTTGGAATTACCGGCACTTTTTTTCCTCTCATTATTGCCGCCGTCTCTATAACGGCTTGTGCGGCTGCCCAAAGAAAAAGGATCAGATACTTAACAATAGTAATCAAGAACGGAAGTCCGGTAAATCCCATGATAGATGTGGCCAGAGTCTGTGCCTGTAATTTGGTATTTTTATTTGTCATGGTGTAAATAGTGCAGACAATAAGTCTCAAAAGCATTATCTTGGTAGCGGCAGCTGACAGGTTTGCCTTATCGGTCATAAATCCCGATAAAATATATTCAACCTCATAATCAAGCACTGTATCTCCCGTTACGCTTTTATCCGAAAAGCTCTTGAAATGATGCTGCATATACATTGCAGAGAGAAATTTTTCCCCGAGAGCTGCCGCTCCGTCTCCTATAATATCTGCAAGGTCGGAGATTCCGGTACTTTCATCAGCGTCCGAAAGCATCTCTCCGCTCCCCTTATCTCCTGCATCTTCTGCAAGTCCTTCAAGATCCTCTTCTTCATTTTCCAGAACCTGGAACCATTTACTCGGAAGTACTTCAGAAATCAGGGAATTATCCGAAAGCTTTATATCCGGTTTTAGAAATAGTTGTAAGTATCCATCAGAAACATTATTCTCAAATTCTTCAACCAGTTTATTTTCCAAAAAACTCTCTTTAATCTCTGAATAATCAAATGAAAATCCGGCATAACTGAATCCTGCATATATATCAGCTATATTTTCTGCCTTACTCAACCTGTCTGTAGTATTTTCAACATTGTCATTGATCATAACTTCAAAAGCCGTTGCATCAACACGCCTAAGCAGGGAAAGATCGGCTTCAGCAGTTCTGTTAATACTGTCAAAATCTGTAGTCTTTATCTTTCCCTGTGCCATTCCTACGTAAGCTCTCATATAATCCAATGAATCGGTTAGTGTATCCTTTATCTCATCACTTAACACCGGTCCCAAGACTTTCATCAATTCTTCGAATTCCTCAACCATCGGTCTTATTTTTGCCTGTTTCTTGGCTACATTATCAACTGTCTGGCATACCTGTTCCAAAAGGTGTACTGTATACGAATGCAGCTGATCGAGTTCTGTAGCAAGTTCTGTGATTTCACAATATTGTTCATCAAGTATTAACCTGTCTCCTTCAGTTTTTGTCCTAAGGGCATCAGCTGTCGCTATTGCTTCAGAAGTAGATTGAGTGAGCATTTCCAACTCTGTTTGCATAGCTGTCTTTAAGGTTCTAACCTCTTCAAGTCTTTTTATCGCATCGTCTAATAACTGAGAATACTTCTCTTCCTCAGCTTTTCTCTCATTTTTATCTTTTATTTTATGAGCTTCTTCAAGTTTGCTTTTATACTCCGAAATAAGGTTTTCTAATTCTTTTTCTTCATTTCCTATATCCTCAAATTCTTTAGTCTTTAACTCTAAACTTTCCTTTAAAGCTGTCTCAGTTTCCTCAGCTTTTTTCAGCTTATCCAATTCTTCCTGAGTCTCAACTAATTTCTTTTTATGTTCTTTTAGTTTCTTACTATACTCATTTACTTTTGGGATAGGATTGATATACTTGTCTTTTAATCGCTCATATACCGAAGGATTATTAATCATAACACCGCTCATATCATTCTGTCCGATAAAAAACTTTTTTATAAAACTGTCTGCCACAGAATAGCCTAAAAGCGATGAAGTTTTAGCTCCGAACGAAAGATTCACCCCGTCTATGTATTTCATTAAGTCAAGCGTATATTTATCTATCACCGACAGTTCATCTTCTATTCCAAGCTTCTTTTCCATAATCTTTGTTATGGTTCCCTGGTCGCTTAAGTTTTTAACACGTCCGATTATTTCTTCGACCACATCTCCGACAGCGGCATATTTTTCGTATGCCGTAGCCTGCTCTATAAACTTTTCCCCTGAACTGTCCATAAGTTTTGAGACTTCCGTAACTTTTAAATCAGTATTTTCGAATCCCCACACATTCTCTCCCATATAACGCTTGAGCTTCCGTTCAAGTTCATCGGTGTCTCCCGTCTTGCTCCCGAACCCGCTATCCAATGCAAAAATATTGTATTCCGCAAAAAGAGGTCCGTTATAATCTCCCATTACAGAATCATTTGCAGTCTTTAACAGCATCGTTGCATAACTTTGAGAAGCAGATCTGCGGGCACTCTCAAGAAATACAAGCACTAGGGAAATGATCAAAAATATGATCAATGCCAGGAAAACGCATATTGTTCCTTCATATCTTCTCTTCACCTTTTTCTCCTAAATTTATAACGAATCCGCACCGCTTGTTATAGAAGAAAATGCATTACTGATTATCTCGGTTATCTTGTCCTTAAATATTATTACAAGTGCAACCAAGACCACCAAAATTAGGACAATTTCCACTACGCCTATACCTCTGTTATCATTTATAATATTGTATTCCATATCAGAATTTTCCGATATGCATCTATTATTTTCTATGTCTTTTATGAAACAGTTTTCAATTAAAATATTTTTCTCCATTCTTGTCTCCTTCTTTCTTTAAAAGTTAAATGAACTGAATGCCGGAACTACAACAATGGCAATCACAAGGATTAACATACCAAACATCGGAAGGAGCAGTTTTGTTCCCGTCTCTTCACCTTTTTTCCGAACATTCTCTCTTCTTTCCGCGATGCTCTCTTTCGATTCCGACTCCAATATCTCAATTATCTGAGCACTGCCGCGTTTAATGTTTCTTGCAAGCAGTGTTCCGAATCTATTGTATACCGGAACCTGGCACCTGTTTCCAAACCTTTCATATACCTTTATTTCAGGTATTCCTAACTGCATTTCCTTGTCGGAAATAAGCATCTCCTCATATGCAAATTTTTTAACCTCCTTTCGCTTTTCTCTCCTTCTTTTTCCGCCATCTGTTTTCCCGTCTCTGCTGTCTTTTGTCTTTATATAGTCTGAACAAATTTTCCCCCATGCTGCCCTACAGGTCATCCCCGCAGTAATCAGCATTACAAATTTACTTATAATATCAGGATAGTCCCGCATCATTTGTTCATTTCGTTTTTTTTGTTTTTTCTTTATGTCCTGTTTCATGGCAGGAAGTATAATCCCGGCAGAGAAAATACCCAATAATAGGAACAGTGTAACTTTATTATCTTCTTTTTCTCCCCAGTCAAGTTCAATCCCGTCAACATTTTCCGGAAGTTCAAACATTTCTTCTGTCTGAGTACTCCGGTCTTTTTCTTCAAGAATTATATTAAGGTCTTCCATAAAACTTTCCTCTTCTGTAACCAGCGGAGGATAAATTGTAAGTTCCTTTTTATACTCCCATTCTTCTTCATAATAAGTCAGAACTGCGTGCAGGGAAACTGTAACGGGATCTATCAGTTCTGAGTTCTTCAGTTTTCCGTCAACACCCACAAACCAGGAGTTCTCCTCGCTCCATTTTATCTTTACAGATGTTTTGGGTATCGTCGTGATAAGATTAATATTTCCCCGCACACATTCCGGCTTTTCTCCACTATTCAGAAGGTGGGTATCTATATAATACGCTGTATCTTCTTTCAACTTCTCAAGTTCCTCTCCCTCAAGCTTTCTTTCACTAACACTTACATTAATATCATTCTCCCTGGTAAGAGAATTATTAAGTGTCAAGCTGTATTCAAGCTCTCCTTCTCCCGATGCCGGTCTTTTCAGATGGTTTTTTCCGACAATCAGGTTTTCACGGGAATAATCATATGCAAAACAGATTATGCAGGTAATACCTAAAACAGCTATAACAGATGCAATACATTTACATCCCTGAACTTTTTGAGAAACTTCAGGTTTTTCGTCCATATAAATCTCACGTAACTGATCCGGGCTTCCAAAAAGATCCTGTTTCTGAAATTTACAAATTCCTCTGTAAATATTTGCAGCCAGCGGATATATTATTTTGAGAGGATGTTCACTTGAATCAAGACTTTCCAGGGTTTCATCTTTTTTCTTTAAGCTTAAAAGTATTCCTGTTATCAGAATTCCCAGTATTACCAAAGAAATATACATTTCTCTCCTCCTACATTTCTATTTTGACAATCTGATCGGAAATTTTGCAAAGTATCAGATAGATCAGCAATATTACCGTCATAAAAACGATTCCAAATAAATTTCCGTATAACGCCCTAACCATATCAGGTGAAAACAGTCTAAGATAAATAAGTATCCCAAAAGGAATAATCTTCATAATATCAGCTTCATATTTTTTTGAAGCAATAACCGTACGTAACTCTCTTTTTAATTCTACTCTTGTATGTATTACGTCAGCAGTTGATTTAATGATCAGTATCAGATTCCCACCTGTTCGTTTTGCTGTAGCAAAAATATCTGCAAAGCTTTTTATGTCTTCTATTCCGCTTCTTTCGGAAAATTCAAGAAAAACTTCTTCTATAGTCCTGTTGTTTGAAATGGCTCCGATTATCATTTTGAGTTCCCTCATGATCAGGTCATCTTCACGGTATGACAGCTTCATATCATCATAAGCCTCTTTTATGGCATTTTCTATGGAGTAACCGGATTCCAAGGCCGAACTGATACAGTTTATACTGTCTCTGAACTGCAAATTCAGTTTCCATTTTCTTCCCTCTTTAAGTTTATTTCGCTTTTCTTTAACATAATAGGGAATATACGGCAATAACAATATGCCAAATAACAAGCTGTTATAACAGAGATATGATAAAAAAGCTATAATAATACAGGGAATTCCGATTACACGTGCAAGCTCGTATCCACTGAAATCATAGACATCATAATCCGGCACTGATAAGCTTTTCTTTGTTTTTAAGACCTTCTCCGATTTTTTGAAGTTTACCGGTAACACGGCCATTCTTATCTTCCTCCTCACAAAAACGGAAGCAGGGATTAAGCACAACCTCATTGTTTTCAAAACCTGATACTTCCGTAATCTCAACCACTTTTCTGCTCTTGTCTCGGAAACGGCCAAGTTGTATAATAATATCTATAGCTGAAGCAATCTGTCTGCGAACCGCCAGCAAAGGAATATCCGCTCCAAGTAACACCATAGTTTCCATACGTGAAAGCATATCTACCGTTGAATTGGCATGCCCCGTTGACATACCCGAATGACCTGTATTCATAGCCTGAAGCATGTCAATACATGCGGCATCTCTTACTTCCCCGACAATAATCCTGTCCGGGCGCATTCGCAGAGAACACTTAATAAGATCTCTGATTGTAATTTCATTTTTCCCTTCTACATTGGCATTTCTCACTTCAAGACTTACAAGGTTCGGAATGCTCCTGATCTGTAATTCTGCTGAATCTTCTATAGTAATAACTCTTTGATCTGATGGAATATAATGCGATAATGCATTTAGAAATGTAGTTTTGCCGGAACCGGTACCACCCGAAACAAAAATGTTATATCCGGCAACTACCAATTTTTCTAAGAATTCCGCAGCTTCTTCTGTAAGTGATCCGTAAGCTATCAATTTATCGATAGTCATGACCTCCTGCGGAAATTTTCTGATTGTAATAACGGGCCCGTTTATGGCTATAGGCGGGAGTATCATATTTACTCTCGAACCGTCTGCAAGCCTTGCGTCTACGATCGGACTCGCCTCGTTAATTATTCTGTTGGAACCTGCTGCTATTTTTTGAACAACATCATCCAGTTTTTCCCGGGTATCAAATGATATATCACGCCGTTTTATGGCTCCGGCTCTTTCAACAAATATATCATCAGTGCCATTCACCATAATCTCTGTAATAGAATTATCATCAAGTAATTCCTGCAATACATCGAGTCCCCGGATTGAAGCAAAAATATAAGATTTTAAACGTATTTTTTCTTCCAGTGACAGATAATGTTCACCTGAATATTTTATTACCGTATCGGCTATATCAAGATTAATTTCCTCATCATCCGTTACCCCTTTATTCTGTGCACGATGTACTACCTCTGTACACAGCCTCTTTCTTTCATCCTTATCTATAATGACTTATCTCCTCACTTTCCTTTTAAAAATTTGCAATGCCCTCAATAAATCTGCGCATTTTCCCCATAAGCAGCATCTCATAATCATACTCTCCTTTAAGATTTTCCTCTTCCGGCACATTTATTTCTGTAATTCTGTCAAGCAGATCATCCCGTCCGCAAAACTTAAGCTGACGTTTCCATTCTTTAAGTTTTCTTAAGCCCAAAGGAGTATTCTTTACAGTAACAAATATCTTTTCGGATATTAGGAATATTTCCATACTGGCAGCCCCAATGATTCCAACATCAAATACAAAATATTCATAGCAATTGCTTTTGCATACAGAATCCAAAAGATCATGCATATTTTTAGGGGACATATCATAAAGGTCGAACCAGTGTGAAACTCCGTTTATGCATTCAAGATTACCATTTTTTATGGTAAGATTACTTATAAAATCCGTCAGATATGATTGCATGCCATTCAAATAGAAAATTACATCCGTCAGATCCTTACCCTTAGGATCCTTTTCAGTCCCCGGCAATACAAAAAAGGGATCAAAGCTGATAAACAGAGTTTTTCCTTTAAGAGAATAATACTTTGCAAGTGCAAGCGAGAAAGTTGAAGAATAGCTTCCTCCTATAGGAGAACATATACAGCATATCTTTTTATCAGCCGTTGTCACTTTGGATACCGAAAGATCCGGTTGGATAGCTATTCTAAAACGCGCCAAGATTTCCTCCATGATTATTTCCGATGACTGATATTTGAAAATAGCCGGCTCTGTATCCGTTATTTCTCCTGCATAACTTACTTCGGAAAGCCGGCAGATAAGCTTTATATTCCGGTTGCAATCACATTCAGAAATCAACTCTTCATCACATAAAAGAACATCTATCTGATTTCCTTTTATATAATCGTTATAAGCTGTCTGATCTGTAAAAACCAGCGTTTCAAAAAAAGAATCTTCGTTTTTATTGAAACTCTTTGCCAGTTCCTCTGCATACTCTCTGTCTCCGGTCCGAATAACTAATATTCTCTTCATTTTAAGTTCCAATGCTATAAAAGCTTCCTTTCCGGGCATAAAAAATAATTACCCACAAGATAAAAATCCGAAAAAAGAGTACAAAAATAAAACTAATACATTTTCCAAAAATCTAAGGGGAGGTTCCTGATCATTAGGAAATTGAATTAAGAACAAAAAATTTCGGAGCTGAATATAATCCGGTAAGCTCCGTACCGGTAAAACAAAAAAATAAATAAAAAACGCCATCTGAAAAGTATGAAAGAATTATACACTATATACATACGGGTGTCAAGATGTTTTTATTATTTTACCTAATTATTTTCGAAAAGTAGTTGCATATATTTTTTCTTTGCATTATAATGGCGAATGAAGTTTTATTAATAAGAAAGGATACGCCGTCGGGCAGAAGGGTTCAAATCTATGAATTATGCAGAAGAATCGCTTAAAAAACATTATGAATGGAAAGGTAAGATTGAGGTTATATGCCGTGCTCCGTTAAAAACAAAAGAAGATCTTTCTTTGGCATATACTCCCGGAGTTGCTCAGCCTTGTCTTGAGATTCAAAAGGATTATGACAAGAGTTACGAACTTACAAGACGTTCCAATCTTGTGGCAGTCATAACTGATGGAACCGCTGTCCTTGGTTTGGGAGATATAGGACCCGAAGCCGGCATGCCGGTTATGGAAGGGAAATGTGCACTATTTAAGTCATTTGGAGATGTTGACGCCATTCCTCTTTGTGTAAGGTCTAAAGATGTTGACGAAATAGTAAAGACCGTAAGTCTTATTTCAGGTTCTTTTGGAGGCATCAATCTTGAGGATATTTCTGCTCCGAGATGTTTTGAAATAGAACGAAGGCTTAAGGAAATATGTGATATTCCGATTTTCCATGATGATCAGCACGGAACTGCTGTAGTTGTTCTTGCCGCAATGATGAATGCACTTAAACTGACCGGCAAAAAACTGGAAGATATAAGAATTGTAACAAGCGGTGCCGGAGCAGCCGGCATAGCCATCATCAAACTGCTCATAAAGATGGGGTTGAAAGATGTCGTACTTTGTGACCGCAAAGGGGCTATTTATAAAGGACGTGAAGGTCTTAATCCCGAGAAAGAAGAAATGGCATCCATTACCAATCTGCAGCTCAGAAAAGGAAGTCTTGCAGATGTACTTAAAGGAGCAGATGTTTTTATAGGTGTTTCCGCTCCCGGATGTGTGACTCCCGAGATGGTAAAATCCATGGCAAAAGATCCCATACTCTTCCCTATGGCAAATCCTGTTCCCGAGATTATGCCTGATCTTGCAAAGGAAGCCGGAGCAGCTGTAATAGGTACAGGACGCAGTGATTTTGCAAATCAGATTAATAATGTTCTTGCTTTCCCCGGAATATTCAGGGGTGCTCTTGATGTCAGGGCTTCCGATATAAATGATGAGATGAAGATTGCCGCTGCAAAAGCCATTGCCGGATATATACCTGACGATCAGCTTTCAGCCGAAAACATCATCCCTTCAGCATTGGACCGCAATGTTGCTAAGGCTGTAGCTGAGGCTGTAGCAAAAGCTGCAATTGAGACCGGTGTTGCCCGCAGATCATAACGGATATCATCATAGAAATATGATCAAATATCTGTGAATTTTATATATTTTACACAGAGGAAAAATTATGCTTACAGAATTATCAATTAATCCCAACACAAATCTTCTCGAACAGGATCCATATGCGTATCAGCTTCAGGATGTTAAGGATCCGGAACTTTTCCGTCAGATCTATCCATATACCGAAGTTCCCAAGATACCTTTTAACTACCGCCGTGTTCCCATGAACATGCCTGCAGATATCTTTATCACAGACACTTCTTTCCGTGATGGTCAGCAGTCAAGAACCCCTTACACCACAAAGCAGATGGTAAACATTTATAAAATGCTTCATCGGCTTGGCGGTAAAAAGGGAATGATACGTCAGACAGAGTTTTTTGTTTATTCAAAGAAGGATAGGGATGCTCTCGAAGAATGTATGTCTCTTGATTATGAATATCCTGAGATAACAACATGGATCAGGGCTTCAAATCAGGATTTTGAACTGGCAAAGGATCTCGGTATAAAAGAAACCGGTATCCTTGTAAGCTGCTCAGATTATCATATTTTCAAAAAAATGGGATTGACCCGTTCACAGGCTCTTGATAAATATCTTTCAATTGTTAAACAATGTCTTGAGCACGGATTACGTCCGCGCTGTCACTTTGAAGACATAACACGTGCTGATTTTTATGGCTTTGTTATTCCTTTTGCAAGTGCCTTAAGACAGCTTTCCGATGAAAGTAAAATTCCGATCAAGATCCGTGCCTGTGACACCATGGGATATGGTGTCCCCTATCCCGGAGTCGCTCTTCCGAGAAGTGTATCAGGTATCATTTACGGACTTCTTCATTATGCAGGTTTTACAAGTGATATGCTTGAGTGGCATGGACATAATGATTTTTACAAAGGCGTGGTTAATGCTTCTACTGCCTGGATGTACGGATGCGGAGCCGTTAACTGTTCATTGCTGGGTATCGGAGAGCGTACAGGAAATGTTCCTCTTGAGGCTATGGTAATGGAATATGCATCTCTCAAAGGCGACTTCAATGGAATGGATCCAAGAGTAATTACAGAGATTGCTGAATACATTGTAAACGAGACCGGATATGACCTTCCTCCTATGACTCCTTTTGTAGGAAGAAACTTTAACCTTACCCGTGCAGGCATCCATGCCGATGGACTTCTTAAGGACGAAGAGATTTATAATATTTTTGATACAAATAAGATTCTTAACCGTCCGGCTGCTGTTTCCGTAACAAATACTTCAGGTCTTGCCGGTATCGCATGTTGGATAAACAGAAGATATAAGCTTAACGGCGATGACTCAGTTTCTAAGAAGAATCCTGTAGTCGCAAAGATTAAGGAATGGGTTGACGAAGAATATGCTTCAGGGCGTGTAACCCTTATCAGCGATGAAGAACTTGAGGATCAGGTTCAACAGTATAAAGATGAGCTTATTGCAAGCGGAGTTAAGATTAAATAATTTATCTTGCCTTTAGATTTTGGATTATGACCATTAAAAAATCATTCCGAACAATACACAAAAGATTTTATCTTTCGGTTTATGTTCGGAATGATTTTTTAGTTCTTTATCAGGTATCTATAATACCTTTATTTTTCAGATTAAATCCGAAATATCCTAATGCATTATAATAAGATATGTTGCTTACCATTTTCCCGAGAATCTCTTCATCCCATTCATATTCTCCGTTTTCCACAAAATTAGCTATAAGATTGCAGAGAATCCGCCTAAAATACTCATGCCGTGTATAAGATAAAAAGCTTCTGGAATCCGTAAGCATTCCGACAAAGTTTCCAAGAACGCCTTCGTTAGCAAGTGATTTAAGCTGAGCTTCCATTCCGTCCCTGTTATCGTTAAACCACCATGCCGAACCATGCTGCATTTTGCAAAGTGCCGATGAATCCTGAAAACACCCCATAACAGTCTCTATAACAGCGTTATCATTAGGATTAAGACTGTAAAGGATTGTCCTGGGTAAGCCGTCTTCTTCTGAAAAAAGATCCAGCAGCTCAGCCAGACGTTCTCCGTTATCAGAACCTAATATTGCATCATAACCTGTATCCGGTCCCAGTCTTTTAAACATCTTCCTGTTATTGTTTCTCTTACATCCGTAATGAAGCTGCATAACCCAGCCCATCTCGGTGTATTTTTTTGCAAAAAACTTCAGAAGAGTCAGTTTATATAGATTAGCCTCAGAAGCAGAAATTTTCTCGCCGCATAAAGCCTTTTTCAAAATTCTGTCAGCCTCATCCTCATCCAAAACAACTCTGTCAGGCAGATCTGTAAGACCATGATCGGCTATGAGACATCCTCTTTTTTCAAAAAACTTAAGTCTCAGAGCCAAAGCTTCATATAAATCTTTAAGCGATTCTATCTTTATCCCTGCTGCTACTGACAGTTTTTTGATATATCCGGTAAATTCCTCAAGATCGATATTTACAGCTTTATCCGGACGCCATGCAGGAAGGACCGTTGTTTTAAAAGATTTATCTTCTGCTATTTTTTCATGCCATTCAAGAGAATCTATGGGATCGTCTGTAGTACATATTACATCTACATTTGAAGATTTTATTATACCTCTTGCACTCATAAGATCAGGATTTTCTCTAAGCTTATTGTTGCAAAGCTCCCATACTTCTTCCGCAGTCTTACTGTTTAATGCTTTATTGTACCCAAAATACTTTTTCAGTTCGAGGTGACTCCATTGATGAACCGGATTTCCTATTGCTTTCTCTAAGACTTTTGCAAATTCTATAAATTTATCATGATCTGAAGCGTTTCCGGTGATATACTTCTCATCTACTGCATTTGCTCTTAACAGTCTCCACTTATAGTGGTCTCCTCCCAGCCACATCTGTGTGATATTTTCAAAATGTCTGTCCTCATATATCTCTCTGGGATTAATATGGCAGTGATAATCAACTATCGGCTGTTTTTCCGCATATCCATGATATAGTCTTTTTGCGTAAGGACTCTTCAGTAAAAAATCCTCATCCATAAAAGCAATTCCGTCTCCCGAAAAGGAAGCCTTCATATTTACTGAACCTGTATCGGACATAACGTTCCTCCGTTTATCTTTGTACTCTGCCGGATGCATCGCCACCTGCAAGCTTCTTTACTTCATCAACGGTAACCATATTGTAATCGCCTTCAATGCTGTGTTTCAGACAACTTGCCGCTACTGCGAACTCAATAGTATCCTGACTGCTGTAGTCATTTAAGCATGCATAAATCAAGCCGCCTCCAAAGGAATCTCCACCGCCGACACGATCCACAATATGAACCGGATATGTGCGGCTGAAGCAGAATTCATTTCCATCATAGAGCATGCCTGCCCAGTTATTATCATTTGCCGATATAGAGCTTCTTAAAGTGATAGCAACCTTTTTAAAACCGAATCTTTCGGCTAATTGTCTTGCTACATCTTTATATCCTTCATGATCAACCTTACCTGAAGTTACATCGGTATCCTTAGCCTTTATTCCAAATACGTCGTCTGCATCCTGCTCATTCGCTATGCATACATCAACATATTTACAGATCTCACCCATAACCTCTCCGGCCTTTTCTTTTGACCAAAGCTTATTACGATAGTTAAGGTCACAGCTGACCGTAATTCCTTTTGCCCTTGCAGCTTTAACAGCTTCAAGACAAATTTCTGCAACATTGTCGCCAAGTGCGGGAGTAATACCTGTAAAGTGGAACCAGTCAGCTCCTTCAAGAATATCATCCCAGTCAAATTCCTCTTTAGCAGCCTTTGATATTGCTGAACCGGCTCTGTCATAGATAACCTTTGAAGGTCTTTGGCTGGCACCTTTCTCAAGATAGTATATACCAATTCTGTCTCCGCCTCGAAGAATTTCATCGGTATCTACACCAAACTTTCTGAGTGAGTTAACACATGCCTGTCCGATTTCATGTTTCGGAACCTTACTTACAAATACGGAATCCACTCCGTAGTTTGCCAGTGATACAGCCACATTAGCTTCTCCGCCGCCAAATGTTGCTCCGTATTTCTCTGCCTGTACAAATCTATAGTAGCCTTCAGGAGCAAGCCTGAGCATAATTTCTCCGAATGTAACAACTCTCTTCATATTTTTTCTCCTATAAATTTTTATATATTCTTTATAATTTCAACTGCTTCCCTGCAAAGTTTTTCTATTTCATCGAATCTGCCTTCACTGATCAGTTTCTTATCAACCATCCAGCTTCCACCACAGGCAATAATCTTTTTAAACTCGAGATATTTACAGATATTTCCTGCATTTATGCCGCCCGTTGGCATAAACTTAATGTCACCGTAAGGTGCTGACATAGCCTTTATAAGAGGTAAACCTCCTATAGCTTCAGCAGGGAAAATCTTTACTACTTCAAGGTCAAACTCCAAAGCAGCTTCAATATCGCTTGGATTTGAACATCCGGGAACCATCGTAATATTTTTTTCAACGCAATATTTTACAACTCTTGGATTAAACCCGGGGCTCACACAGAATTTTGCCCCTGCCGCAACAGCACGGTCAACCTGTTCTGTTTTAAGAACAGTTCCTGCTCCTATCAGCATTTCAGGAAATTCTTTTGTCATAATGCTGATAGTTTCTGCAGCAGCGTCTGTTCTAAAAGTAACTTCGGCACACGGGATACCGCCATTAATAAGCGCTTGCCCTAACTTTTTTGCATCTTCAGCTTTTTCAATAGCTACTACAGGAACAATCCTTATCTCGGATATTCTTTTTAGAATCTCGTTCATATCCTTCCTCCTAAAAATATCATATGATATAGGGATCATACATTATTTAATCCCATCATTATGCTGATTATACAACAAATCAGAAAAAAATACCATAAAAACAAAGAAATTCTTTAGAAATTTAATTTTAGAGGTTAAAAATCAAAAAAAATAGCCGATAACAATTATGGAGTGTTATAGTTTAGGAACAGTGGTGCCACTGAATATTCAGGTACCGGAAACGGAGTTTTTTATGGCTAACTACCTTGATATTAAGAATATATCGGACGGATATGTCGGAAAGGTGAGACAGGATCTGAAGTTTAAAACCGGTAATTTTGTATGGAAAATATTCTTTAATATACCTTTAAATCCTGCCACGGTAAACAATCAGAATCTAACTGTGACCGATGCGGGCGGAAAATTACTTAAAACCAGTATTGTTTATAATCCTGAGCTTCAGGCTATTGAGATATCTCCCAAAGATGCTTATGTGCAGGGAGAAACTTATCTTCTCCATGTTAACAAGCTGGTAGAATCCAAGGGTGGACAGCGCCTTAAGGATGAAATAAGTATAGAATTTGCCGTATGATAAAATTTTTAAGTACGACCATAATTCCCCATGCACTTTAGTGCATGGGGAATTTTTTACAGTATCTCTTCTATATATAAATCCGGATTTTTGAAAAGATTGATATATTCCGATCCTACCTTTATCATCGGACGCGACTCTTCCTGTTTATTCATATATACTATAGTTCCTATCGATCCATCATTCAATCTAACCCTGTATCCCATATAACACATAGTTATGTGCTCTAAAAAAGTAAGCAGATAAGCGGTATCATACATTGCAAGTCCGTTTGATTCAAAAATTCTTACAGCCTCAAAAGGACAGCCTGCCTTCCTATACTTTCTCGGTGCAGTCATTGCCTCATAAACGTCGGCAATAGCAACCACTCTGGTAAATCTGTCTATCTTATCTCCTTTTACTCCGAGAGGATATCCCGATCCGTCCATTCTTTCATGGTGCAGAAGAGCTGTCAGCTTTACTCTCTTATCCAGATTCTTATCCTTTAATATCTTAAACCCCTCTGTAGTATGTCCCTTCATTATCTCATATTCTTCCGGACTAAGCGGTCCTGCCTTGTCCACGATTTCTTTAGGGATTGAAAGTTTTCCGATATCATGGTATATCCCACAAAGAATAAGAGTCTCTATATCAGCATTACTGAAACCAAGCCATCCTCCAAGAACCGCACTGATTATGGCTACATTCAGGGAATGTGCAAAAATCACTTCATCATACGTTCTTGTACAGTGTAAAAGATCAAATACCTGAATCCCCGATCTGCAGCTCCCAAGGATTTTTTTTACTCCGTTTGAAAGCGTCATGCTGTCAGCATCTCCACCTTCATTTAAAACTCTTAATATTTCCTGTTCAAAAGTGGTGGCAGCGTCTGTAAACTGTTCGTTGAACTCATTAAATTCCTCAGTCTCTCTCAGTTTTTCAAAAAATGAAAGTTCATCTACGCCGTCGTCTATATCATGCGATGATTCCTCAATATAGATCGTTATAAACGGAACGGCATGAAATCTCATCCTTGTAACAGCTTTTTCAGTAAGGCGGGCTTCAGCCGGGAAAAGAAGCTGTCCCGAATCATTATATACATCCTTAGCCACTAACATACCGCTCTGAGCTTCATTTATTCCTATTCTTTTTACTTCCATGTAACCTCCCTGTTTCTACATTAATAGCATAAACCACATTCTCTCCGTTTACAAGTATTATAATGTATAAATACTGAATGTCAAAGTCTTTTTGGGAAAATTGAAAAAAATAAAAATAATAGTTTACAAAAATGTTACAAAGAGTTATAATGTATGTTATTAAAAATAGTTTTGGAGATTATTTACAAAGAGAATCAAAGAAAGGATATGCCGTTTAGGCATAATGCCAGTTTCATAATGAGCAAATATATAATCAAAGGCGGAAAACCTCTTGCCGGTGATGTAATAATAAACGGAGCTAAAAACGCAGCTCTCGGTATTGTAGCTGCTGCTATCATGTCGGATGACATGGTTACTATCGAAAATCTTCCCGATGTTTGGGATATTAACGTTCTTCTTGATGCTATTAAAGAAATGGGTGCCATTGTTGACCGTGTTGACAGGCATACCGTAAAGATTGTCGGTTCCATGTGCAGTTCTGCAGTGGATAATGAAAATATGCGTAAGATGAGAGGTTCCTACTATCTTTTAGGAGCACTTCTCGGAAAATATAAACGTGCACAGGTTCCCCTTCCGGGAGGCTGTAATATAGGTAGCCGTCCCGTTGAACAGCACATAAAAGGTTTTAAACAATTAGGTGCAAAAGTTGAGATTACTTATGGAGGTATCCTTTCAGCTGAAGCAGAAAGCCTCAAAGGAAGCCACATATTTTTTGATATAGTTTCAGTCGGTGCTACTATTAATGTCATGTTGGCTGCAACACTTTCTTCAGGTGTCACCATATTGGAGAATGTAGCCAAAGAGCCCCACATAGTTGATGTTGCGAACTTCCTTAACAGTATGGGAGCAAATATAAAGGGGGCCGGTACCGACGTTATAAAGATCCGCGGTGTTGAGAAGCTTCACGGAAGTACCTATTCCATCATACCTGACCAGATTGAAGCAGGTACCTTTATGTTAGCAGCCGCTGCTACAAGAGGAGATGTTCTTATAAAGAATGTCATTCCCAAGCATATGGAAGCTATTTCCGCTAAACTTTCGGAAATCGGAGCCGAGGTTATAGAGAATGATGATTCTATCCGTGTAGTCGCTACAGAGCGGTTATCCAGTGCTCAGATCAAGACCTTTGCTTATCCCGGTTTCCCTACTGACATGCAGCCGCAAATGACTACTCTTCTTGCCTTAAGTAATGGTACCAGTACTGTTACCGAAAACATTTTCGATAACCGTTTCAAATATGTTGATGAACTTACCCGTATGGGTGCCAGCATTAAGGTTGAAGGTAATGTTGCCATTATCACCGGTGTTGAACAGCTTACAGGTGCTACCATTTGTTCTCCCGACCTTAGAGCCGGTGCTGCTCTTGTAATGGCCGGTCTGGTAGCTAAAGACTTCAGTGTAGTTGAACAGGTTGAGTATATCGAACGCGGTTACGAAGAGTTCGAAGTTAAGCTGAGAAGTCTTGGAGCCGAAATCGAAAAAGTCCCTGACGATGTTGACGAAATCACATATATCAAGAAGATGCGTCTTAAGAGCATTTCGTAAAAATCATTTCTTAACGAACTTAAAACGGGAATCCCTATGGATTCCCGTTTATTTTTGAGGTCAAATGCAACCTTGAAAACGCCTTCGGCGTTTCCTTGGTAACAAAACGATGTTATGCATCTTCTATTTTGTTATATTCCTGTAGGCAGATCCTCTGATATGATCACATTGCTTCTTATATGTTTTGTATGTTCCAAGGTCTGTTTTACATAAGCCTCTCCATTCCTCTGTTCAGCGTTATCCAGAGTTTTGACAACATATTTCTCAGTCCTTGCCAATGCGCCCTCATCAGTTGCACGCATTATCCCCTTTATTCTTTTTACCATAAGATCGTAAGCATCGACGTCAAATACAAACCCGGCTTTTTCAACCTTATAATCTACATAGTCGAAGAGATCATCCTGATTAAACGCAGGAATGCTTATCCTGGCCCGGAACATTTCTTCAAAGGCTTCCCTGTTTCTGAACAGCTCGACAATATTCCTTCTGTAATCAGTAATTACTACCATAATCTTTTTATGAAGCTTCTCAACTATCTTTGAAACATCTTCTATAGCCTCAATCTCCAGAGTTCCTGCCTGATTTATTACAAGACATCTTCCTTTGAGTTTTTCGGTCTTTTCTGACAGGTTTATCTCATTAACTTTGGAAGCCTCAGTCCAAACAGTCTGCGAAGAAATCATCATACCACAGTCTGCCATAAATCTGGCAAATCCATGTACAAGTGCTTTTTTCCCGGTTCCTTTCTCTCCAATAATACAATAGTTCATTGTATCCGAAGACTTATCCAACATCTGTTCAAGGCACTTGACAATCTGTTCTCCTATATCTTTCTGACATGCGAAAAATCCAAAATAATCTTCAAGGGATTTTCCCATTTCTTTTAAGTATTCAGCTACAATACTGTCTTCCGGTACATTTACAGTTTTCATCTTTTTGGGGTTATAAACACTTTTATCCCTCTTGGAAGCAGTCACAACATCTTTTTGTGAATCACCGGAATTATTTCCTTTGGTTCCATTCTCATCCTTTTGAGTTGTCTTTATTTCATTTTCAGCCATACTCATGGCTTTTTCTGAGGCAAGTTTCGCCAGCTGTTTTTGATGATCGAGAAACTTTTGTTTATCCTTCTTCTTCTCTTTTTCAATAAAGCGTAACTTTTCTAATTCTTCCCTTTCTTTAATCTCCTTCTCTTCGTCCGTTTCAGCTTTTTTTATTTCATCCTTCTTGCGACTCTCTGATTTCTGATGTCTTTCTTTAAATCTTGAGAACCAGCCTTTTTTCTGAACCGGCTGTTTTTCTTCATTGTCTACAAATCCAAGTTCCCTCTCGACTGCATTAAGCAAAGGAGAATCTTCTTTGATATTGTCGGCATCAACAGAATTCCCATCATTTTCCTCTGCAGAATGGTCTGTCTCATTTATTTTGGGAAGTACCCGTGTATTTCCATCTGCGAGTGATTCTTCTTTAGTCACTTCAGCCTTTTTTTCTTCAGCATTCTCAGGCTGCTTCTTATCATCAGTTTCAGTTTTCTTTACTTTATTGTCAGCCTTGTTCCAGACTTTTGTCATTTCCTGGCTGTCAGCTTTATTCCATACTTTTGTAAGCTCTTTTGTATCTCTGGTGTCTTGTATACTGTCCCTGATTTCTCTGGCAGCACTGTCTTCCCTAAGAACTGCCTCAACCTGTTTTGCAAGTTCATCATCGCTCAAGCCTATTTCTCTGTCAACAGTCTTAATGTTTTTCAATATACTGTCATCATTTGATAATTCTTTTATAACATCTGCCTCTGCTGCAGACAGATCTTCTTCAGTATACTCTTCTTCAAATTCTTCAGGTTCAATATCTTTTTCGTCGTCTTCCTCGACAACGTTATCGCTGTCTTCAGAAATGATGCCACTGTCCTCTGAAATGATTTCGTTATCTTCTGTATTGTTGTCACTCTCTTCAGATATAATGTTGTTGTCCTCTGCAATGATGTCACTGCCTTCTTCAGTAACTATATCATTTTCTTCAAGAATATATTTTTTTTCTTCCTCAGCGACATTAGCTGTTATTGTTTCATCTTCGAAATCTTCTTCTGAATATTCTTCGTAACGAACATCTTCATCAGCGGCATTTTGTACATTTTCATTGTTTTCCGCCTGTTCCGGAACATTTTCGTAAGCATCTGAACTATCGGAAATCTTCTCTGCTTCTTCCGTAGTATTATCTGTTTTATTGTCTGTTGTATTATCTGTTATATTTTCTGTTGTATTTTCCGCTGTATTTTCTGTTGTTTTTTCTTCCGGTTTCTTAACAGCGGTCTTAGGTGTGTTTAAATCCTTAAGTGTAATCTCACCGGAATAATATGCCTTTAGAGCTTTAGCCTTTTCTACCGCTTCACCGTCTCCAAACCATATGATGATATCTTCACAGGTTTTAAGACATTTTTCAGAATCCCCCATCTTATGATAAAGTTTTGCAAGCTCATAGCCCCAGTTATCAAAAAATTCAACTTTTTTTAACTTCTCTAAAGATGCTGCCTGTTCTTTTAACGGCTTTCCTTTTAACCTGTCAATCTTATATTTAAATATATAGTTAAAATAATCATTCGGAGCCATTTTTCGATAATCATCAAAATACTTCTCCGCCTCATCGACTTTCTTTAATCTGATACAGATATTCACCAGTTCAAGTGCAACACGTCTGTTCTTCTTGCGATTATATATGATTGTATAACATTCCTTAGCTTTGCCAAGCATTCCGTTATTTAAAAACACTTCTCCAAGGATCATGCAGTCATAATTATCCTTTATCTTTTTGGGATCTATACCCTCGGTCAGTTCCAGTGCTTCTTCGTATTTACCCTGTTTAAGTAATCCTTTAATTTCCTCTATAACTACAAAATATCTATATTTATCCATCTGTTTTTCTTCCTTTTGGCTTTTCTGTATACGGTTCAGTAATGATTTACTCGCAAATAACAGTCTGTCTTTTCAACATATGGTATTTATCGTGAAAGTATTAATTCCGAAAGTGATTTGACTGAATTTTGATAAAGCACTTCCATAACTGTTCCAAATCCTTTGCATACACCGTTTTCAAGGTAACAGATATGCGTACTGATCTTCTCAACTTCCTCCATGTAATGACCTACATATATAACTGCAGTACCGTTTTGCCTTAATTCCATTATAGCATTTAATATATGCATTCCGGATTGTATATCAATCCCGGTTGTAGGTTCATCCAGAATAACCAGTTCAGGTCTGTGTAAAAGGGCAACTCCTATGTTAAGCCTTCTTTTCATTCCTCCGGAATAATCCCTTACTCTCTTTTTTAATAATGTCTCATCAAACGAGATGATTCCACACACACGCTTTATCTCGTCTCCAAGCTGATCTGACGGAACTCCGTAGCTTTTCCCCCAGAATTTTAAATTATCCATTCCTGAAAGCTGTTCATACAAAGCTATGTCCTGAGGAACGTATCCCAATTTACTCCTAATAGCATCAGGATTTTTTACTATATTGGTACCGTTAAAAAGTATTTCCCCCGAATCAGGTTTCTGCAGGGTTGCTATCATACTTACGCACGTGGACTTACCTGCCCCGTTCGGACCAACAAGTCCTAATACCTGACCATTCTCTATAGTAAAGGAAACCTCGTTAACAACAGGTATCCCTTTATATTTTTTTGTTACTTTCTTTAATTCAAGCATGTAATTACTCCTTCTTGCCAAATCTGTTGTAGATAAAGACTCCGGCTAAGCTGATAATGGCAGTTATAACAAAAACAATAACCGCAAATCCGTATTCTCCCGTTCCTAAAGCATCCCCACCTATTGTAGATGTTATTATTGAAGGAAATCTGCATACAGTACAGACAAAAATCAAAAGCGGCATCGGGATATCCGTCAGCCCTCCATAATAGCACAGTAAATCCTTCGGTGTCCCGGGTATAATGAATAGGATCGTAAATATCAGGATTTTTTTAGAAGAAGACTGTAAAAACTTCAGACCTTCTATTTTTTCTTTATCAAAAAATACTTCAAGAAGAGATTTTCCAAATTTTCTTACTAAAAGCAGCACCATAATACTTCCGATTGAGGCAGCGATAAGGCAAAAAACTGTTCCCCTAAAGGCACCAAATGCGTATCCTGCAGCAATTTCCAACGGTTCTCCCGGAATAAATGCTATTACTATCTGAAAAATCACAAGTAATATATATATTATGGGACCCCACACATCTTTTTGATCAACCCAATCCCGAAACTCCTGTGGAGAACCAGCAAGCTTTATCAGCGGGATCCCGATAAACCAACATGCAAGACCTATTACTATAACTGCAATCCCGATAAAGATCCCAACAATAATCTTTTTCTTTTTCGGATTCATATAATATATAACCATCCGTAAAAATTTTTATATTGACATAAGCCTAAAAACAAGTTATACTATTAAAGTCGCACAGCCGGGGAGTCAGCGGTGCCCTGTACCTGCAATCCGCTATAGCAGGGGTGATGTCCGGTCCCGGGTAGCATATTGTCGGGCTGCCCTTCATAAGTGATGTTGACGTTTGGGTCTCGCGCAATGGCAGCCTGTGAACCGTGTCAGGGTAGGAATACAGCAGCACTAAGCAGTGTCTCTCATGTGCCGTGAGGGTGCCTGGACCGAGTTAACTGTGAAGGTAACGACGGTAGTATATATTCAAAACCGGACGTGCGATTTTTATATTCTCTCCTTCTAAGACTTCGCAAGATGTCTTTTTTTATATATAATATATATCCCCATCATGATAAGAACGCCTGTAATGCACCCGAAAGAATCCAGCCATACATCGGCTATCTGCGAACCTCTCCCAGATAATAACTGAATACTCTCATCAATAATTGCACAAAACGTGCCTATAACCCATGCGCTTATCACTAAGATAATCTTTTTCTCATTTATCAGCAGATGCATATACAGCATTAATTCCAGTCCCAACCCCAGAAACTCCGTGAAATGGGCAAGCTTTCTGATAAATAATTCCGTTACATTTCCCTTGCCCATAAATATCTCAAAAAATGGGCATAAAAGCTTATAGAAAAATCCGCTCTCCTCTGAAGAGGTTTCCATATCCATACAGGAATGTAACCAGATAAAAAGCAGTGTAACCACGATAATTACCGAAAGGATTATCACAGCTTTCTTATTCTTTATTTTTTCTATATTCTCCATCTTAAGCTTAACATTTGTATTCTAACACTAACTCTTTAAGTAAATCAACCCTTACCATTTATCATTTCCTATGGAATTGAACAGTTCTTTAAGCCTTTTAATCGTAACTGCTCCCGATCCAAACCTTTGATTCATATAGTGTTTCTTACAAACATCCTCATCATAATCTGCAAGCAAATATGCAGTAAATTCAGTATCATTACCGTTAACATGATTAACCAACGGAGTCTGCTTAGCTTTCCTTACAGTAGTTTCACCATTCCATTTAACTATCTCAAGTTCTGCCATCCCCTCAAGCTGTGTCTTAAACCAGAACATATTTGAAACAAAGTTGCCAAGTGAGTAGAAGCACGGAACTCTTCTTCCGTCAGAAGTTTTAATAACCTTCATAGGCTGGACAACATGAGGATGGCATCCGATTATAGCATCGGCACCTGCTTCTGCCATTTTCTTTGCCATTGTTTTCTGTTCAGAAGAGGGATCATGATCATATTCTATTCCCCAATGCGGAAGTACGATTACAAAATCCGCTTTTTTCTTAGCCTTAGCAATTTCTTTTAATGCCTGTGACTCCTTATAGTATCTGATATAATAAGGCTCTCTCTTGGAACCTGAATTAACAAGAGTGGTATAATTCAAAAAAGCTATCTTTATTCCGTTATACTCTCTTATGGAAAGAGTATCATAACTCTCCTGGCTGTCATAGATTCCTGTCATAATAACTGAATCCTCATACTGTTTCCAGTATGCCCCTGTATCTTTTATTCCACGGGCTCCTTTATCATATGCATGGTTAGTAGCACAGGTTATAACGTTAAAACCTGCCTTTCTCATAGAATCACCAAGTTCTTTCGGTGTCCCAAAGCAGGGATATCCGGCAAATTGACTGCTGTCATTAATAAAGATGGTTTCCTGATTAATGATCTTCACATCAAAATCGGCAATATAATCCGTAATATTCTCAAAGAGTGCATCGTAATTATATTTTCCTTTTTTGGTCTTACCCGATTTCAAAATATTCTCATGGATAAGGGCATCTCCTACCGCCATCAGAGTAACAACCTTTTCTTCTTCAACCTTCACCTTACATTTTAGTTTTACGGTTGTCTCAGTTCCTTCATCATCACTAATCGTTACAAGCACTATAATGCTGGTAGTACCCTCGTTTATTGCGGTTATCTTGCCCAGTTTGCTTACCGTTGCAACCTCAGTATCCCTTGAGGTATATGTAATCTTAGCATCTTCTGCGTTCTCAACGTGGATCCGAAGTTTTTTTCCGGGTTTCAGTACACATTTTTCAACAGAAAGCCGTATCACATTATCATCTTCATCTTCGGCTGCTTTAACAGTATTGCCTGTAACTCCCAATATCATAACCGCTACTAATAAAGCCGAAATAAAACTTCTAATGCCCTTCACCTGTATATCCCCCATTTTTGCTTATACGTTTTCTGCTTGAAGTTATCGCGTCTTGTGGACAAACCAATACACATAAATGACATCCTACACATTTTTTTGCATCAAGTACAGGATTTCTGTCATCATTTAATCTGATGGCCTGATGGCCTCCGTCAGCACATGAAATCTCACATCTTCCACAACCTATACATTTGTCTCTGTGGAATTTAGGAAAAACAACCGTATCCCTTTCAAGAATATCTGTTGTTTCACTCACTGATTCCAGAGCAAGTCCTACCGCATCTTTGACACTGTCAAATCCTTTTTCGGAAAGATACTGGATAAGACCGGATTTCAGATCATCGATAATACGATATCCGTACTGCATAACCGCTGTTGTAACCTGAACGCTTCCTGAGCCAAGCAGGATGAATTCCAAGGCGTCGGTCCAACTTTCAATACCGCCCATTCCGCTTATATGCATTCCTTTAAGTTCAGGATTTTTCCCAAGTTCTGCAATAAACCTGAGGGCTATCGGTTTTACAGCGTTTCCGCTGTAACCTCCGACAGCGGATGAACCACGTACGGAAGGTGAAGAAACATAGGTATGCGGATTTACTCCGATAATGCTCTTTATTGTATTAATTGCAGCAATGCCATCAGCCCCGCCACGTTTTGCCGCCTCAGCTGCAACACTCATATTTGCTACATTCGGAGTAAGCTTTGCAAGGATAGGAATCTTCGTTCCCCTTCTTGCAGCTGCGGTAAATCTCTCAACCAATTCGGGAACCTGACCTATATCAGAACCCAATCCGCCATCAGCCATGTTTGGGCATGAAAAATTAAGTTCTATGGCATCTGCTCCGTTCTCTTCGCAAAGTCTTGATAATTCTTCCCATTCTTCATCATTCTGTCCCATAATAGAAGCTAGAATGAATTTAGACGGATATTTTGCCTTTAGGCGTCTAAATATTTCCATATTCTCAGCTACACTATGATCAGAAAGCTGTTCAATATTCTTAAATCCGATTATACTCCCATTATCGCCCTTAATAGCTGAAAATCTCGGAGACGCTTCATGTATATCAATGGAGCAGATTGTTTTAAAAGCTGCTCCTGCCCATCCTGCTTCAAACGCCCTCGCACACATATCATATGTACTTGCTACAACAGAAGATGACAAGAGGAACGGATTCTCCAGTTTTATCCCACAAAAATCCGCTTCCAGACGCTTTTCGTCCTCGATTATTCCCTCTTCAAGCAGAGGCTTAACTTCATCATGAAGCAGCGTCATCAGTTTCCGTATCGGAACCAACCCTTTCCTGACACATGAATTCTCACAAGGTGCAGAACAATTTAAACAAGGATTCTCTTCCGGAAAACGATTTGCAGCTGCCTTCTCATTATCAAACCATATACTCCGTAACATAGCTGCAACATCCAGCTTTTCACATGCCGCCGAACACGGAGCATTGCCGCATAATGCACATGACAGCATATCTGTACGTTTAATACACCTTTTAAAGCTTTCACTCATACCCTCTACACCCCCAATAAAATATAATACCTCTACTTAATAATTATGTTAATTTTCCCCGATTTGTCAAGTATAACCTGACTAAATTATCCTAAAGTCTCCTTTGCAATGCTTTCTTTATTTTTTCCACAGACAAGTTTTATAATTATAGGCCAGCCCGCAATTATGTACAGTGCTATCAACATTTGTCCGGACATCGGTCCAACAGTGTCCCCCAGCAGTTTAATTAATATTGAAGGCAGTACTTTTGCGATAATGATCAGGGGAACAAGTCCTGCGACAGATAACAGAATGCCCTTGAGATTTAATCCTGCAGAAGAAAACTTTATAAAATGATTTTCTATGAATCTGCCGATACACATAGCAAGAAACATTCCGATATCCTTATACCCGTCTATCTTCATTTTTACAGGATCAACAAGTAAAGTTCCTTCAGCATCATAATCAATCGGATATGATTTAAATGAAATATACAACAGAGCCCCAATACCAAATGCTATTCCTATGATCAAAAAAATGTCCTCTTTTTCAGGATGTTTATCAAGGAATTTAAAAAGCATATAAATACCGAATAAACCGGCTATTCCCAATAAATGTCCTATCACTACATCCTGTGGAGTATGAACTCCCAGATAATTTCTGGAAAATCCTGTAATAACTAGCAGTAAAATAAGAATCGCCGCCAGCCACTTATACTTCTTCCCATAGCCGACTGCCATTCCGCCGTATAAAGAAGTGGCTGTTGTTGCATGTCCGCTCGGAAATGAATACCCTGTTGACTCTTTAAGTGCCTTTTCCGCCGGTATTATCCTTGCATCCTTTATCCATGGGCGATATACACAGGCTGTAAGTTTTATAACTGAATTTAAACAAATATTTATCCCGGCGGATACAAGTGCATATAATCCTTTTTTCTTATCTATGCACCAATAAATCAGAACCGGAAAAATCAGAAGATAATTAACTGCAAAATGAGAAAGGAACACCATAACCGACGTTATTCCATTCCCGATAGTTTCTCTTAAATCCTGAAGTGCCAGTAAGTACTCAATATCCATAACATGGTCCTTTTAACGATTTATTTTTTTATTTAAGTAATCTATAATCTCTCCGCTGCAAGATGGTATCTCGCTGCATCTGAAAGGTATTCCCAATGCTTCATATTTAGGAATACAGAGTTTATGGAACGGCAAAAGCTCAATCTTTTCCAAAGTAGGATACATACGAGCAATATCTGCCATGGCCATTACTTCATTTTCCGAGTCGGTAAAACCGGGAACGACCACATGTCTTACCCATAAAGGAACTGCTTTGTCCGTAACTGCCTTCAAAAAGTTCTTAACTTTATTCAGGCTTCCTCCGGTATATTCTCTGTACTCTTTTTCCGTAGTAAACTTTATATCACATATGACCAGGTCCGTTACCGATAGCAGGTCTGATATGCTCTTTTGAACAGAAATATAGTCTTCACCCGGATAATTACCCGAAGTATCAAGACATGTATTTATTCCCTCTTCGTGAAGCAGTTTAAACAGTTCTGTTACAAATTCAGCCTGGACTAAAGGTTCCCCTCCGGAAACTGTCACTCCGCCTCCGTTTGTAAAATATGTCCGGTATCTTAAAATCTTTTTCACAAGTTCTTCCGGATGATAAACATTAGCTTTACTTCCGGCTTCTTCAGGGTAAAACCATGTATCGGGATTATGACAGTACATACATCTTAAAGGACATCCCTGAAGAAATACACAGTATCTTATTCCCGGTCCGTCTACCGCCCCCATACTTTGAAGCGAGTGTATATAGCCGATCGAACTACCCATAATTATCCCATTCCTCAAATTCATCTATTTTCTCCGGAATAAACCGAAACTTTAAACAGCCTCATGGAATGTACGGCTGATTACTTCCTTTTTCTGTTCCAAAGTAAGTTTGTTAAATACAACGGCATAACCGGATACCCTGATCGTAAGCGTAGGATATTTCTCAGGGTTGTTCATGGCATCAATCAAAGTCTCACGGTTAAGGACATTAACATTTAAGTGGTGAGCATCCTGTGCAAAATATCCGTCAAGAATATTTATCAGATTTCCGTATCTCTCCTCATCATTATGCCCAAGAGCCTGAGGGATAATCGAGAAAGTATTGCTTATACCGTCCTTGCATGTTTTATATGAAAGTTTAGCCACTGAATTAAGTGATGCGAGCGCACCGTTTTTATCCCGTCCATGCATAGGGTTTGCTCCGGGAGCAAACGGCTCTCCGGCACGTCTTCCATCAGGTGTATTTCCCGTTTTCTTTCCATACATTACATTTGAAGTAATAGTCAGAATCGACAATGTATGTTCTGCATTACGATATGTAGGTATTTTCTTTAATTCATCAAGAAAGAGTTCAGTCTGCTCCTTAGCTATCAGATCGACTCTGTCGTCATCATTACCATAGCAGGGGAACTCACCTGTGGTCTCAAAGTCTTTAATAAGACCGTTTTCATCACGAATAACTTTTACTTTTGCATATTTTATTGCTGAAAGAGAATCTGTAAGTACCGAAAGTCCGGCTATACCAAATGCCATATACCTGTGTACATTGGTATCATGTAATGCCATCTGTGTCTTCTCATAAGCATACTTATCATGCATATAGTGTATCATATTCATAGCTGTAACATATGTCTTTGCAAGCCATGCCCGATAAAATTTCATTCTTTCCATTACTTTAGCATAATCAAGATACTCATCTTCATACACCGGCATCTCAGGACCTACCTGTATGTCATATCTTTCATCACGTCCACCGTTAAGGCTCATAAGAAGAAGCTTTGCCAGGTTTGCACGAGCGCCAAAGAACTGCATATCTTTTCCAAGTTTCATAGCTGATACACAGCAGGCGATGCCGTAGTCATCTCCATAGATAGGACGCATAAGATCATCGTTTTCATACTGGATTGCATGAGTATCACAGGAAACCTTAGCTGTAAAGCGTTTAAAATTGGCGGGAAGGTTTTTAGACCAAAGTACCGTCAAGTTGGGTTCGGCTGAAGGTCCTAACGTATAAAGTGTATTAAGGATACGGAACGAATTCTTTGTTACAAGAGGCCTTCCGTCCTCACCCATTCCACCGATAGACTCGGTAATCCACATAGGATCACCTGCAAAAAGCTCGTTATATTCCGGAGTGCGAAGATGTCTTGCCATACGAAGTTTCATAACAAAATCATCAAGGATTTCCTGAAGTTCACTCTCAGTGTACTTTTTCTCTTTAAGATCTCTTTCAAAATAAATATCAAGGAAGGTAGATGTACGTCCCAAGCTCATGGCGGCGCCGTTTTGTTCCTTTATGGCTCCGAGATAGCCGAAATAAAGCCACTGAACAGCTTCTTTTGAATCAGTTGCCGGCTTTGAAATATCTATTCCATAAAGTAACGCCATATCCTTCAGTTTTCCAAGGAAATTGATCTGCTGGAAAAGCTCCTCAAGGCGGCGTATAGATTCGGCATCCTGCAGTTCAGCCCCAAGTTTTGCTTTATCCTTCTGCTTTTCCTCGATAAGACGATCAACTCCATAAAGAGCAACACGTCTGTAATCCCCTATTATTCTTCCTCTTCCGTATGCATCCGGAAGGCCGGTAATAATACCTACATGTCTTGCCTTTCGTATTTCTTCATTGTATACACGGAATACTCCGTCGTTATGTGTAGTTCTGTACAGAAACTCTTCTTCAACCTTCTCTGATAATTCATAACCATACGCCTGACATGCTTTTCTGGTCATATTAAGGCCACCGAAAGGATTTACTCCACGTCTTAACGGACGGTCAGTCTGAAGTCCAACAATAATTTCCTTGTTCTTATCAAGATATCCGGGTTTATAATTCAATAAAGAGGTTACATGCTGAGTATCAATATCCAGAACACCGCCAAAACGCTGTTCCAGCTCAAAAAGACCATTCAGCTTATGCATAAGCTCATTTGTCCTATCCGTAGCCGCAGCCAGGAACTTTTCATCTCCATCGTAAGGGGTATAATTCTGTTGAATAAAATCCCTTACATTAATCTCGTTCTTCCAAATCTCACCTTTAAAATCTTTCCATGCTTCCATGATACACCTCCGATTTTCTACTTGAACGCTTTAACCTGCTAAAAGGCATAAATAAAAGGCAGTGCTTTCAAATGAAAACACTGCCCAGACGGTCGGCTAAACAGAATATCTTTACCAGATATCCCGGGAAGGCTCACCGTGGTTACATCCACGAATACTCATCCGTCAGAGCCCTCATCCTTCTTAACCTTAACATACAAACAGCATGCTGTCAAGATGATATTAAAAATTTCCGGAATTTTTTTGCGGTAAAAAATCGTATTCCTAACAGTCAGCCTCATTCAAAAACATTATTATGTTAAGAGAGTGAAAGATTAAGCGCAGTCTTTTTAGCTGATACTGAAACATTCTTTCCTATAAGCGAAGAAAGACTCTCTATAATAGCTACGGGAATATATGCCTGATCATTTTTCTCAGCAGCTCTGCCGTATTTCAGGGTGATTTTATTTTTCTTTCCTGCACTGTCCTTATAGGATATAGTGTATGAGTTCTTTCCCGTTTTAAACGAGAGGGTTACCGTTCCGAGCTTAACAGTTACTTTATTGTTCTTTACGGAGTATTTTCCTCCAAGTGTTTCTGCAACTGTCTTTGCCGGGATATAGTATACACTCTGTTTTTTCCCGTTTATCTTACCTTTTACTTTAAATGCATTCTCGCCTAATTGTACTTTATTAAAATACAGACTTATACTGGTTTTTGCTTTTTTTATAGCACTGCTTGTTACCGATACAGATATCTCTGTATCACTCTTCAAACCATCTATTACCTTCTGTACAGCTCTGGCATAGGCTTGAGCCCCTTTAGCATTGGGATGAACAGAATATGCGGACGCAAAAGCTGTATCATCAAGATCTTCCGGCATAGCCTGTAAAACAATTCCGTTTATATAAGGTTCTGCAGAGTATGCCCCGTGTCCTTCAAACTCTCCTTCCACATCAGCGAAGACAATATTTATGCCTTCTTTCCAGCATTCATCTACCATCTTCTCCAGTTCATCGTTAAAGATAACACAGGCTTCATCTATCATCTGCGCTTTTTCCGGTGAAATTGTAAGACTGTTACCAAATGCTGTTATCTCAAAACCATCAGGATTTAAAAGCTTCGGATAGCCAGCTACGATTATTGTCGCCTGACTCCCTGCTTTTTCAGCTATAAGTTTATAGGATTCTTTGATTTTGTCTCTGGTACCGTTCTCAGCGTAAAATTTTTTCCATATTTCTTCAAGATAACTCTTAAGCCCTTTTTCATCTTTGGATAAAGTATTGACTATTATCCCTGAAAATCCGATATCATTTCCACCGATGGTTAATGTAACGATATCTACACTTCCTTTTTCGAGCTTATCAAATATTTCAAACTGAGGAGTAAGTGTTTTAGTTCCTTTCTTGCCCTTTTGATTATAGTTCTTTTTCTGGCCGGATGAAAAATCCTCTGTCAAAGCACCTGAAGCAGCAACAAAAAACCATTTTGTATCTTTATTGTCTGCCATGGTTCCCGAAACGCCATCCAAGGTAAGCAGACCTGACCATGCAAGTTTGGATCTGTGTGCAAGCCAGTCTTCATCATTTATCTTTTCATCTACCGATTTTTCCTGTCCAAAGAAAGGTTCAATGCCTTCACCTGAAGAATATGAATCTCCCAAGGCAACTAAAATCCCTGACCCATTCCTTGCCTGTGCCTGAACTGTCCCGAGAGGTAACGCAAGACTCCCGCTGATCATAATTACCGCTGAAAGCAGGAACGCTAATAGCTTTTTAGTAATTCTCATGACTAATCTCCTTTCAAAAATTTCAGACAGCCTTTACACCATCACATTTTGATATAGTATCTATAGAACCATCATCGTTATAGTGAAACTCTGCTACACATACGCTTCTATGGAAAAGGCTTCCTCCCGGCAGTTCATCAGTATGATAGAAAAGGTAAGAATGACCCTTAAAATCACAAATACCCGGATGATTGGTAAAGCATTTCCCTTCTTCCATAAGTATGCCGCGGTATTTCCACGGACCGGTCGGACCCTCGGAAGTCGAATAAGCAAAATGCTCATTTCTTCCTTTTCCTTCACCAAATGCGGCATATACCATGTAATAGATATTATTTCTCTTATAGAACCAGGGACCTTCTCCGTACGTAGTTCCTGTCATATGTCCGCCTTTTGCGAAGGATTCTTCTGTCATAGGAATCTTAGCAACTCCGACAGTTTGATCATACGATATCATATCTTCATTTAAAAGAACATATCTTAACTCGGGGTTGCCAAAATACAGATACGCCTGACCGTCATCATCTATAAAAACAGTTGGATCGATATCATTCCAATCCCCCTCATCAACAAGCGGATATCCAAGATCTTTAAACGGACCAGTGGGGCTCTCCGAAATCCCCACCGCTATTGCCATGCCGCCATCTTTCTTATGTACCGGACAATACAAATAAAACTTTCCGTTCCTCTCAACAGCCTGGGGCGCCCATGCTCTATCATCAGCCCAGCTGATATCATCCAGAGAAAAAATCTTACCGTGATCGGTCCAGTTCACCATATCTTTGGTAGAAAAGCAACGCCAATCGTACATGGTATAAAAATTGTTAACAAGCTCATCCTCATCATGAGTAGTATAAAGATACAGCGTATCACCGTAAACAAAAGGAGCAGGATCTGCTGTATATATGTTCTTAATTATAGGATTTGTATGAAAATCCTTTGAATTTTCCAAATTTTGGCTCATAACGTCCTTCCTTTTCCGGATGTTAAATTATTTTAAAAAATATCACAGTTTTCTTGAAATATCAGCGCAAGCATCCATAGCCTCGATCAATGAGCTTCTAAAGCCCATCTCTTCAAGTACTCTTACTGCCTCTATTGTAGTTCCCGCAGGTGAGCAGACCATATCCTTAAGTTCACCGGGATGTTTTCCGGTATCAAGGATCATCTTAGCACTTCCATATACAGCCTGGGCAGCAAACTTATAAGCCAGTGCCCTGGGCATTCCAAGTCTTACCGCACCGTCAGCCATAGCCTCTATCATCATAAATACATAAGCGGGAGAACTGCCGGATACTGCCACAACGGCATCCATTAATGATTCAGGAACAACACCTGCTTCACCAAATGAAGAAAGAATACCTATAGCCTTCTGAAGATCTGCATCATCAACCTTAGAGTTGGGACTTACGGCGGTCATACCTGCTCCAACAAGAGCGGGAGTATTAGGCATAGTACGTATCAGTTTAAAGCTTTTTCCTACCGAATCCTCATACCATTTGATTGTCTTTCCTGCCACAATTGAAATAAACAGTCTGTCATCATCTACCAGATCTTTTACTTCATCGATCACGCGGGGAATCACCTGAGGCTTAACCGCAAAAATAACTATCTCAGACTCCCTGACTATCTGTTTATTATCTCCGGTGATATTGATTCCGAACGTTTCACGAGCCTTTGTGCGTTCTGCCTCAACAGGAGATGAACCAATAATCTCGCTTCCTTCGATCAAACCTTTTTTTACTATTCCGCCGATTATGGCAGTAGCCATATTTCCTAAACCAATTATACCAAGCTTCATATTTCCCTCTTTCCTTCCGAATTTACGCCTTCAGATAATATATTTCGCGCAGCTGCACGACCAAAAAATAACTATTTGAATTATTGCATATTTCTGTACTAATTTCAAGTTTTTTTTGCCTTAAATGTCTTCTATCTGTCAAAAATACTATGTTTATCAAACTGCTTTCTGTATACTCCCGGAGCCATTCCGGTTACTTCCTTAAATGCATTCGAAAAATTATGGACATCAGAGAACCCGATAGAGTATGCTACTTCTGAAACGGTTGTATTTGATTCAGTCAGTATAGATTTTGCATATTCCATTTTTTCCCGCAAGATGTAACGTTTAAGTGGAACACCGTTCATCTTTTTAAAAAATGTAGTCAGATATTTTTCATTATATTCAAAATAAGCAGCAATTTCATTTATTCTTATCATTTCAGATATATGCCATGAAATAAATGTTTTAATATCTGAATTTAACTGCTCCTTTGATCTGGAGAATCTGTTGTTTGATATTTCCATACTCTGAAGAGACAGCTCAGTAAGTAATGCACCGGTCAGATAATTGTTCAGCTTGCTGTCTCGATAACGCTTATCCGAATCCTGCAGTTCCTTTAGAAGTATTATAAGTCTTTCTTTCGATTTACATACAGCCTGTTGTTTTATCCGTATCTCTTCGTCTCCAATGATATCCGTTGTATCTTTCTGAAGTGTATAATTGTTATTATTGAAATGAACCCAGTAAAAGGAACAATATCCTTGTTTAGTACCTTTCTGAATTCCGGCAGGCGGCATTAAAAGATATTCTCCGCTTAAAACGGTATACTCCGTCCCATCACATTCTATATGTAATTCTCCTTCGGTTACAAGAACAAGTTCAAAATCCGTCAGTTCCCTTGTCATATGTATCCAGTTACCGTTAGGCGCTATAAATCTTCCGCTCCAATGATAATCAAAACCATTTCCTGTATTGAATACTATATTCATAATCTTCTCCGCAGATATAAGTTATAATCATACTTTATTTCGGTCAAGTAACATCCTGTACAAAAGCATAATTATCATATAACATTTTCACACCAAATGCAACCTTTTAATCTTTACTTGCATAAAAAAGATATATATAATTTTCTCATAAAAACAACGGAGGTTCTGCTATGATCAATTCAAACTATACTTTATACCCTCTATCATCTGTTCAAATAACCGATCCATATCTTTTAAACGCTTTTGAAAAAGAGGTCAGATATCTCACCTCCCTAGATCCCGAAAGACTTCTTGCCGGTTTCTATGAAACTGCAGGGATAGATAAAGAGGGGTTAAAACGTTATGGCGGCTGGGAAAACATGCTTATCGGGGGGCACACTTTAGGCCACTATCTTGCTGCATGTGTTCATTCATTTGATTCCGTAAATTCAACCGCAGTACAAAAAGAAAAGCTTTTGTCAAGCATTACACATATTGTCACAGGGCTTAAAGAATGTCAGGACGCGCTTGGAACCGGCTTTATTTTCGGAGCTGTTATAATGGACAAGAATAACATAGAGCTTCAGTTCGACCTCGTTGAACAAGGTAAAACCGACATAATAAAAGAATCCTGGGTACCGTGGTATACTCTTCATAAAATATTTGAAGGATTACTGGCCGTAGTTAAGTCAGATACTATATCCGACACTGTAAAAAAGACCTCTCTTACTGTACTTTCAAATCTGGCTGACTGGAGTTACAAACGAACTTCCGGCTGGGATGAAAAAACTCATCGTCAGGTACTTGATATTGAATACGGAGGAATGAATGATGTTCTCTTTGACACGTATTCCTTGACTCAAAATCCAAACCATTTAGCGGCTGCATGGAGTTTTGTTGACAGAAAACTGTATGACAAAATGATATCCGCAAAACCGGGCGATAACGTATTGAACAATATTCACGCCAACACTACAATTCCGAAATTTGTAGGTGCACTTCAAGGATACTTTGTTACCAGTGATGAATATCTTCTGACTTCAGGCAAGGCTTTTTGGAAACTGGTTACCGAACTTCATACATATATAATCGGCGGCAACAGTGAGTGGGAACATTTCGGGTTAGACCGAGTCCTAAATGCTGAACGCACCAACTGTAACTGTGAGACCTGTAATGTTTATAATATGCTTAAACTTACTATGCTGCTGTTTAAAGCCACTGAAGATAAGAAATATCTGGATTGGTATGAAAATGCATACATAAATCAGATACTTTCTTCTCAAAATCCCGAAACCGGAATGACAACATATTTCCAGTCTATGGCAACCGGTTATTTCAAAACATATGGGGATCCTGTCGATAAATTCTGGTGCTGTACCGGAACGGGAATGGAAAATTTCTCCAAACTCCAGGAAAGCTTTTTTATAAAGTATAAAGATGATATAATTATTAACCAGTATTTCTCGGCCATCCTTTACGGAAAGGACTATAGGCTTGAAGTAAATAGTTCCATCCCTGAGAAAGACACTGTCGAAATAAAAGTTATCGGAAAATCAGGAAGTAATCTTTTGTTAAGAATTCCGGACTGGGTTTGCGGAGAAGTAAAGATCGAGATAACAGACAATAATACAACAAGCCTTCTGACATTTAGCAATGATGATTTTGCCAAAATCCCCGGTCCTCTTTGCAATGGAACCGTGATCAAAGTAACCCTGCCAATGAATGTAACAGCATATAATCTCCCTGATGATACTAATGTTTACGGCTTTAAATATGGTCCTGTAGTTCTTTCTGCAGCTTTGGGCAGTGATAATATGGAAACAACAATGACCGGTGTAGCTGTAACAATACCCAAGGATAAAATTATCCCCGTTAAATTTGTCAGTTCCGGCACCGAAGATATAAAAATCAATTCGGGAACTGTAGAAGAATTTATGAAAAACATAAACTTACATATGGTTAGAAACAATTCCGAATCCTTATCGTTTAGCCTGAAAGATACCGATTCAAATCTAACTTATGTTACTCATTACAAACAATACAAACAGCGTTACGGATTATACTTTAGATTTTCATAAAGCGAGCTTACACTAATGGCATTCGCTTATCGCGCAAAAACAGAGGAGGAGGGATATTTCCCTCCTCCTCAACGCTATAGGTCATTTTAAGCATAAGCTCTCGCAGTGCATGTTTACCATATCTGTCTTCCGTATTTATCAGGTATTCCGCTCTTACGATAAAAATATGAATTTACCTGATCACACCATTCACGTGCGTTTAACAGCTGACGTTTAAAACGTTCACTGACATTAGTATAAATCTCATTAGAAACATCACCTTTTAACGTCTCCCATTTTGCAGCCATCTCCTTTGCCTCGTCAAACCCTTCAAAATGAGAATCATAAATATGCTGGATAACTGTTTTTCCACTATGGAGAACATGATCATATGATAAATGATGGAAAAACAGCACAAGCTCATCCGGACATTTCTTTTTTGAATTATATACAGAAGAATTAGGTTCATTATACTGAAGGGCATATCCGGTTCCTTTATCACTCCTGTCAACTCCAAGGCCCAAGTGATCTGCTCTGTGATATGTTCCCCATCTGTCATACTCATATCCATCCACGCTGCAGCCGTAATGAGTAGCCGGAGTAACCATCCAGCCTATTCCAAGCGGGCAGGTATATTTTTCATATATGGCTCTGGAAGGAAGAAGTATTTCCTTTATTGTATTCACTACCCTGTCATCGTCTGAAATAGTCATTCTTATAAACTCTTCAGCAATTGTTTCCGCATCAAGATTATTTTCAAATGCAAGCCTTCCAAATCCGAAAAGATTTGCTCCTGCCAGATAATTTCCGGTCCAGTTAAAGTCGTTTCCGGTATTTGTAACTGCCGCTATACCCGAAAATCGACTGCCAAAAGTCTCGCCGCTTATAATATCCGCAACCGTATCGTTTTCTTTTCCGCAATAGGTTTTAAAGCCAAGGATTTCCTTAAACATAGGAATAAGATAACAAACATCTATCTGCTGCCCGGTATATTCCTGTGCTATCTGAACTTCAAGCATCTGATTTGTTTTTCTTAAACCTCCAAGTAAAGGAGAAACAGGTTCTCTTATCTGAAAATCCATCGGACCGTTCTTTATCTGAAGTATCACATTGTCATGGTAATCACCGTCCATAGGCATAAAATTATCATACCCTGCTCTTGCACGGTCAGTCTTTGTATCACGCCAATCCTGTCTGCAGTTATAAACAAAGCATCTCCAGATGATGATCGCTCCGTATTCTTTTACAATATCCGCCAGCATATTTGCTCCGTCAGCCTGCGTCCTGCCATAAGTAAAAGGTCCCGGGCGTCCTTCTGAATCCGCTTTAACCAAAAAGCCCTTTAAAGAAGGAATCCTTCTGAAAACTTCGGCCATCTTTTCTTTCCACCACGCCCTGACATTCTCATCAAGAGGATCGGCACTGTCAAGACCTCCAATTTCTATAGTGGAAGCATAGTTTAAGCTTATAAAGAGTCCTATGCCATATCCTGCAAATATCTCTCCAAGTTTATTTAATTTATCAAAATATCTGTCAGTTATCATATATGAAGCAGCAGCTTTTACATTTACATTGTTTATCACAACCGCATTTATGCCAACACTTGCAATAAGTCTGGCATAATCATATGTACGCTCATTTATGATTATCTCATTATTCTCATAGAAAAATGACTTTCCCGAATATCCTCTCTCTATGTTTCCATCCATATTGTCCCAATGATCAAGCATTCTCAAAGGATTTGTCGGGCGGATTTTTCTGCCTTTTGAATACGTGTCAGGAATATTTCTATCGCACGCTATTGTACGCAGAAAATCAAATACTCCGTAAAGGATCCCGACACTGCCTAAAGCTTCTATGCAAAGATTATTACCGCGAATTGAAATCTCAAACTCTTCTCTGTCGAGAATCTCTTTATTTGAAGAAAGCTTATCAGCAGATTTTTTCTCCGAAATTTTATTTGTTTTTCTGATTAATATGTATGCCTCAGGAGTACTGTCATTTTCATCAATCTCCTTAAGACTAATCCCCAGCATCTTTCTAAGTCCGAAGGAAAGTTCCTTTATCGCGTTACAGATTATTATATCCGAACGATCAAACCCCTCTATACAAAAGTATGTGAGCCTTTTGTACTCCTGGTGTATATTTCTCGGCTTATAATCCAGCCATAATTTAGCATAATTATCGTTCATTTCTATCCCCTTTGGGTCAAATATTTATTTTTTGAATAAACGGTCAAATCTGTCATAAAAGTATTGGTATTTTTTCAAGATATCGTCCGTCTTTTCTTTTATCAGAGCGATGTCACCCTCTCTTCCTGCATTTTCAAGCTCGTGTGCCTGTTTTGAAAGTTCTGATGCACCTATCAGTCTTGCCGAGTTAACCAACTCATAAACTACAGAAGAATAATCATCGTACTTTTCTTTTTCAAAAGCTTCTTTTATATGTTTTATCCGTTTTTTTGCCATATCATGGAAACTGCGGCATATAACAATATAAGAATCTTCACCTCCTGCAGTCTCAATTCCTGCAGTTACATCTATTCCTTCTATTTTTGAAATAAGCGAGATCATTCTTTCTCTTTCGGAATTAATGTCTTTATCAGCCTGATCCTCATCAACAAAAATAATCTTTTCGTCAGGGAGATAACTTTGGATCATGGCTTCAAGCTTTATACCGTCAATGGGTTTTGAAAGATAATTTGAATATCCGAGATTTAAATATTCCTCTCTTGCACCTTCTACAGCATTTGAAGCCAGAACGATTATCGGAGTATCAGAATTAGCTGAACACTGTTTTCTTATATTCTGCATAGTATCTTCGCCATTCAACCCCTGTATAGTGGAATCAAGCAGAATTAAATCATACTGATTATCCAGAGCAAGACTTATTGCTTCTTCTCCGTTTCGAGCTGTATCAACCTGAACCTTAATACGTTTCAAAAGATTTTTGGCAACAGTAAGGTTCATTTCCACATCATCAACTACCATAATTTTGGCATCAGGCGCATGGAACAGCTCAGAACGGACAGTCGTATTTTCTTTTTCAATTTTTTCTTCTTCCGGCTCTTTCTCTTCAACCTTAATTTCAGTCATATTCTCCGTTTTGCCTGACATTGAGAATTCATGTATATTGTTGATAAGTGTTATCAGTTTCTTTCCTGCGAGATCTATATCCCGGGCATAATTTCTGATATTTTCTTCGTTTGACTCCCTCATTATCATTGTATCCATACCGATAATAGCATTTATAGGAGTTTTAATTTCATGAGACATATTGGCAAGGAATTCGGATTTGCTCTTATTAGCATTTTCCTCCATATGAAGTGCCCGTTCAAGAGCCTCAGTCTTTTCACGTTCCAGCTGTGAAATAACCAGTTCGTGTCTGCCGGTCTCTCTTTTTCTCTGTGACCATAGAGCTCCCTGAACAATTGAAATTACAATACACACAATAAATGCAAACAGCATTAAATAAAAATATAATGAAAAGCCGAGTGTTTCAAAGAGTTCTCTTTCCTTTGAAAAGATATACGTCTGCTTTGATAATTCTCTGCCTTTCTCATCAAGAACACTTATTACAAAGTCATGGTTTCCGTATGGGATGTCATAATATGTTACACTGCTCAGCTTGCTGGCAGAAACAGTTACTTTTTCATAATCAACACCGCTCATATAAAAGCTTACTAACGGATCGGCAGTAGTATAGTTATTGATTTCAAGGCTTAACTCTATACGCTCGGTATCTTTAGGGATAAATATAGTACCCACCTGTGTTACATCCTCATAAACTCCATTCCTTGTTATGGATGTGATCTTAGTCTTAAAATCTTCAACTTTCATTTCATAATTACGTAAATTAAGCTGATATACACCACTGGACCCGCAAATATAAATGAATTCATCATCAGTCACATAATTCCATGCGTTACTTGTAATGCTTCCCGGAAGTCCGGCCTTTGTATCAAGCAGAGTATAGTTTACCATCTTTCTCTCTTTCATGAGAGTATCATATTCACAGATATATATACCCGCTCCGCCGAGAACAAAAAGTTCTCCCTCACTGTTTACCGCAATATCAAAATTATTGTAATACGGCATACCAATATCAGAAATATTAAGGTTTGCGTCCAAATAGCAGAGTCCACTGCCGGTCAAAACAAAATATCCCTCACCATTTTTATCTTTAACAATTCGTAATATAACTCCTGAAGGAAGTCCGTTTTCACGAGTTATATACCGGTCAAATTTTCCTTCTTTTATGATTGCAATACCATCTCCATCAGTTCCACAAAAAAGAGTATGATCATTAGTTTCAAGAATATTAAGAATTGAACCGCCGGCAAGATCGGCTCCAAGATTAAGTTTGCCCAATACTTTATGATCCTTCATAAATACCAGCCCTGCATCACTCGATGAAACAACGGTACCATCTGATAATACCTTTACCACTCGGATCATTCTTTCAGTCTCATCAGTACTTACATATGAAGATGCTTCTCCGCTAAGCGTAAGTTCCATAATCCCTTTATCATATGTAGCAACAAGAAGATTGCCCGACAGATCGATATCTAAGCTTCTGATTCTTATTCCTTCAAATTCATCGGTTGTTGCATTCTTAATGCTCTTTCCATTTTTTACGTCAAGAATCTTAAGTCCATCGTTACTGCCGACATATAAATATCCGTTCCATTGTTTTATTGCATTACAAACAATACTTTTTTCATTGCAAAGCCTAAAAACATCAGTAAAACAGGACTTACCGAGGCATAAAAGTCCGCATCTGGAAGAGGTAAACCAGAGATTTCCCTGATAATCCTTGAAAATATGATCTATTGAATTGTTGAATTCACCGCTTTCAATTAATGTAAGATGTCTGTTTTTATCAAGATATCCTATTGCATTATCTGCAGCAACATATATAGTATCATTATCGTCAAAGTAAAAATCCCTTATAGTTTTCAAGCCTTCCGCCATAATTGTTTCGCCGGCATGAAAGCCATCGGAATCATAATAATATATCAGTATTTTTCCGGAGTCTGCACCAATATAGAGTTTATCTTTGGCATCATGATTTATACCTTTAGCATAAGCATGTTCAATTTCAAGAGTTGCAACAGCTTCACCATTTTCATAACAGCTTATGTCACCAAGATTATTCATTACGATCATATGCCCTTTAGAATCAGGTGAAAGATCTCTGATATTCCCGGCTTTTGTATCTACTTTAACTATATTTACATTTCCGTTATCATATTCTGCAGTTACTATACCACCCGTGGTTCCGAAATAATAGAGACCGTTACTGTCTCTTGAAATACATTTTACGGAATTTGACGGAAGACCCATATCCATATCCAATGTCACCCATGACATATCGATATTCAGTAATGTTACACCCGAATCCTGTGTACCTGCCCATAACCTGTCATCACCGTCAACAAATAAAGTCTGTACCGATCTGACACTGTTAAGATTATCGATCAATACAAATCTGTAACCGTTAAAACGTAAAAGACCACCATATGTAGCAATCCACATAGATCCGTCCTTTGTCATTGCTACATCATTTACGCAGCCTCCTGTAAGGCCATTGTCACTGTTATATAATTTTTCTATAAAACTTATGGAATTATCTGCGAAGGCGGAAGTATACTCTTTAACTCCCGCAAATATAAACATAAAAACAAGCCCGAATGAAACCTTTTTCATGAGTTCCTTCTTAAGTTCATTAGCTTTTTTCTTTTTACCGAAACCTTTATAGATACGCAGTACAAAGAAGTTAAGGAGCATTGCAGCAAGGACATCGGCAAAGCTTACAAATAATGCGACAAGCATATACCCAAGCCACATCGGTAATGAAATACTGTCAAGATAATCAAAAATGGCATCGACTATATAAAGACCGCTTTTGCCTGCATTTACGTTTAAGTTTATCATTAAAAGAATAATTGCTCTTACAATAGTAAAAAAGGCAGTGGCACTATATATTAAAGAAAACTTTTTAAAAAATCTGTTTTTCTTTGTAATAATTCCCACCGCTACAGCAACAAATATATCAGCTATAAGAAAATACCAGTCATTAAAACTGAATATCATGCAAAAAGCGCACCCAAGCACTGCCGATACAGTACCTATAACAGGCCCTTCTACATATGCGGCAAGAATTGTCCCGCACAGGTTAAAATACATGGGCCATTCATAAGAGAATGCAAGATATCTCCCTGCAACATTCAGTATTATGGCAATTAAAACAATTAAAATACGTTTTTTAAGTCTATCCACTTATCATCACCCGGAAATGATTATTTTCTTATAAATTTCTCTCACCCATAATATCAAGGAAAGTAGTTACTATCGTCGGATCAAACTGCAACCCTCTGTTATTTATAAATTCTTCTCTTATATTATCACGTAAGAGTTTATTCCTATAAGGTCTGTCATTGTTCATAGCATCATAGGCATCTGCGACAGCAATAATCCGTGCCACCAAAGGGATATCTCCCTCTTTCAATCCTTTTGGATACCCTTTTCCATCATACCTCTCATGATGACAAAGAGCCGCTTCAACAGCCATAGGAATATTTTCAAGCTCTTTAAGTATCTCCGCCCCATGAGTTGTATGAGTTTTGACCTCTGCAAACTCCGTCCCGGTCAATTTACCGCTTTTTCTAAGAATCTTTTCGTCAACAAAAACATTTCCGATATTATGAAGGAGAGCTGCATTATATACTATATCACAATCACCCTTATCCATTCCCATTTTTTCGGCTATCATACGTGAATACTCAGCTACTCTTTCAGAATGACCTTTAGAATAATAATCTCTTGAATCAGAAACACTGCAGCAAATCTTAAATGTATCTGCAAGTATCTTATCTTTATTCTCAAGTCTCCCTTCAAAATGCACTGAAACCAGGAAAACAGTCCCGATTATAAGGAATGAAATTACGATCAGTGAAAAACCTATAATGAAAAGTCTGCCTTTCGTACCTTCCCATACGGACATTCTAAGACGATAAGACATTTCATAATCCGAAAAATCAATATCTCCGGTAACGCTGTACATAATAATACCACAAGCACAGCTTCCGGAATACTCCTCCGTTCCCTTTATCGGCACTTCACCTGAAGATTCATTCGAATCAGGATGATAGATTATGTAATCTCCTTTTTTTAATATGATCAAAAGATCCTGATCTATCAAAAGATATTTAACAAAAATATCTTCAATCTTATAATCTCTTAAATCTATAGTCTGAGAAAGCTCTTTTCCGTCCTCTTCGAATTGATGAACCTCAAATTTACCGCACCAACCGTTGTTAAGATAACAAGTCCCCCGAACATTAATACGCAGAAACCAATCTTCAACATAAGTTTTAGCATTATTCGTTACGGTCATCTCATATATCTTCGCGTTTAGATTGGTATCAAGTCCGGTATTGATCTTTTCCCAGGAATCTGTTACACCGCCTCTCGGGTGGATATTAACCAATACCGAAGTGGCAGATGAGTTCGGAGTAACCGTATTCCATTCATTATTAAAGTTGTTAACATTAACCACATGAATTAAAAACAAAACTCCGACAATAGCAGTTAAAGCGATCAATGAAAACATGACATACTTTATTGCCTTTTTTACATTATCAACTCTGTTCAACTTTGTATCTCCTATTTATGATTCTCTTTTCAAAAATATCCTTTGAAAGAGGTTTGTCAAAATAATATCCCTGAATGATCTCGCAGCCCAGCGAAAGCAACGTGTCGACCTGCTCTCTCTGCTCAACACCTTCTGCGAGTGTCTCAGCTCCGATTGCCTTGGCAAGCTTGATCATATAACTCAAAATTGCGAGATCCTTTGCATAAGCATTATCTACAAATCCTTTGTCAATCTTTAGTGTGTCAAAGGTAACCTCCCGTAACAGGCTTAATGAAGAGCTGCCGCTACCGAAATCGTCTACCGCCACCTTATATCCAAGCTTATGCAGATCATCAACAAAGCTTTTTAGCACACTTATAGGAAATTCATCTATAGTTTCCGTAATCTCAATTTCTATCATTTTCTTCGGGACATGATAGGACTGTACAACTGCATCGATATCTGCTGCCAGATGCTGATTTGAAAGATTTCTCCTTGAAAAATTGACCGAGACAGTCGGAGGTACCAGTCCCTGTTCTATCCACTTGGAGATGTCGGCACATACATGGCGTAACATGTAGAAATCCATATCACACATAAGATCCTTTGTCTCCATTATAGGGATAAACTTTCCGGGAGGTATAAGTTTGCCGTTTCTGATCCATCTTACAAGTGCCTCTGCACCGCAAAGATTATTTGTCCTGCTGTTAACCTTGGGTTGATAAAATGCCACAAACTCCTCGTTTGCCATAGCGATAGGAATATCAGAAGAGAACTTTTTATCATCCTTTATCATAGCTATAAGTTCGGAATTCATGTATGTAACCTTATTTCCGGCATGTTTTCCGTAGTTTAAAGCCTCATATGCGTTTGAGATTATCTCCTCTGCACTTGTATCATCCCGGTCTATGTTATGTATTCCGACATAGGCGCTTATATCAATATCATAATCATCATTAGCCTCAGAAAATTTAAGTTTGGTCAATGAAAGCTGGGCAAGGAATACATCCAGGTTTCTCTTTAAAACTATGGCAATAAATCTGTCTCCAGCCTGTCTGCAGAGTATTTCATCATGTCTTATCATATTGCCGAGAACCCCTGCATATTCCGCAAGTACCCTGTTTCCTATGTCCATCCCGTATTTGTCATTAATAAGCCCAAATCTTTCAAGGTCAAAATAAACAACCGCATAATCTGTCTTATTCGAAGAACCAAGAAGCTCATTTAGTTTTATAATACATGTGCTTTCATTTAGCAGACCGGTTTTTTGCTCAGTAGTTTCAAGTATCTTCCGTGCCCTCAAATCTTCCATGCTCTTAAAGTGTATAGCATAAATAAGCACGGCCAGTACCATAGCATTGTCTGAGTTACCTGAAAAACCGCTGATAAACCTTTCACCGATAATGTTAAGTATCACAAATCCTATACCTATGATTATAGCAAGGAATTCGCTTATTCCAACACTAAAATTACATTTTATAAATGTCAATAAAAGTATGAACACAAGATAAACAATAAGTATACCATATGTTATAAAAAATAACGGACCTTGCTTAAAATTATTCCCCTCATCATATGAGAAAACAAGATTATATGCATACGGAATATCTGCAAGCAGTACCAGAGATGCGGCAATCAGCGGAAGACCATAAAAAAACTTCCACTTCTTTGAGTCATTTCGCACTACAAGCAAAAGCAGCGTATACATAATAGCCGGTCTTAAAATATAGCACAATGTAGAAAGGACACTTCTCCAAATACTCCTGTAAGCCTGATTTGCAAACCAGACTTCTACTCCGGAGAGAATCGTCTCAAGCACAACAAGAACGATAAGGATCAAAAATCTGCCCCTTACCTTGTTGTAGCTTTTTTTATTTATTCCAATTGTATAACCAAGAATTACAAGTATGAATATAAAAGTATAATATTTACCGAATATTTCACCAAAAGACATATCTTATCCCTCTCGCGATACCACTTACCTATTATTTAAATATACCAAAAAAAATTAGATTTGCAAGTTTTTTCGTGATTTACATATTCGTCTTTCATCAAAAGTTTCCGCTACATCTTATTCCTGTTCGATAGGTTACGCCTTAAAATCTGCTAACGAATCCATAGACGATCTCTATCGAACTGCCGATGCTATGCTTTATGAAGATAAGAAGCTCTATTATAAAATCTCCGGCAAAGACAGACGTAAAAGATAGGCGACAGTTCATTCTCTGTCGCCTATCTTATTATCTTATAAGTGATTTAAAGAAATCCGTCTGAGCTTTATTTGCGCTCTCTCCTTCTGCAAGACGCATATTGCAATGGAAAACATGAGCGATTTCCTTATCCTCTTCGGTTCCGTATATCTTATACTCTGTCCGGATGCCTTTGGTGGCAAGGTATTCTGCCATAGGCCGGCACTCATCTCTTAAGAAATCGTTCTCCGCTGAGAAAACATAGGCCGGAGGGTATGCAGATGTAATGTTTTCCAGTACTTCAGTCCTTGGATCATCTACTAGGCTCTTCGAACCGAAATAATCCAACATCATCTCATTGTCTTCTTCTTCTCTTATTCTGTCCCTTATCCTATACATGCCACATGCTAACGAGATACCCTTTAACTCAACATCCTTTGGTACTTTAAATCTGAAGGTTTCCGCATAGCTGTCATTTGAACATATACAGGCAAACTGGCTCACCAGCTGGGCACCAGCAGAATCTCCCACCATGAACACATTGGACTTATCCAGTCCGTATTCTGCCGCATGCCGCGATATCCAGTTAAATATAGCCAAAGTATCCTCTAATGGTGCTGGGAACTTATTTTCGGGAGATAAACGGTAATTAAAATTTATCACTGCAAAACCATATTCTGCTAGATGCATAGTATAGAACCTGTAAAGTTCCTTATCCCCATAAAAGTAACCGCCGCCGTGGATGCTGACTATTACCGGAAGCATCTCTTTCTTTTTATCTATAGGTCTGTATAAATCCAACAGGTTCCATTTTCCGTAAGGACCGTAGGGTATATCTTTATTCTTTTCCATATTCTCAGGTTCCGTAAGCCCCGCATCCCTCTTAGCATCACTCTCTTCCCATGCATTTCTCATATCTATCACCCGTTCAGGGACATATACGCTGCCCGAAAAACCCTTTTCATCTATAAGCTTTTCTGTAAACCTGTACAGTTTCGCAGCCAATTTTCTGCTCTTAGACTGTTTGGAGGATTTAACAGGTTTACATTTATAAAAATATCCACCGGTAATATTACTTACCTCATCGCTGGTCGCAAGATATATGGCAGTAGCCGCACCCTGTTCAGGAGTCTGAAATACCGGCTTTAACACACCGGTAACCTTTTTTCCGAAACCGGTATCCCTGTCTATGCCGATATTGGTGGCCACGGCTCCGGGATGACAGCAGTTAACTGTAATCCCTTTGTCTGCCAAACGTCTGGAAAGCTCCCTTGTAAAAAGTACATTGGCCAGTTTGCTCTGGGAATAAGCCTTTATCACGTTAAAACCTTTATGAAGATTGATATCATCAAAATGGATTTTACCCGTTTTATGAGCTCCCGAAGCCACATTTACTATTTTTGACCCCTTTCCCATAATGTCAAGAAGCCCTGTAGTCAGCATAAAGTGTCCGATGTGGTTAACTCCAAACTGCCTTTCAAAACCATCCTTTGTTTCCTGCCTGTCCAGTGAGATAAAACCTGCATTGTTCACCAAAATATCTATTTTCTCGTACTTTTCCTTCACCAGACTTACAAAATCCCTTATCGAAGCCAGATTTCCGAGATCACATAGCATCAAATCCAGTTTACGCTCTTTATTCTTCATCAACTGATCATATGCTTTCCTTCCGCGTTCTTCACTTCGGCAAAGCATAACCACGGTAATCCCCATATCGCTTAATGCTTTTACGGTAGCCATTCCCATACCTGAATTAGCTCCTGTAACTATCGCTGTCTTCCCCTGCATATTATACTCCTTCCCATTTTTCAGTCAGATATTTACGGTTACTGACTCAATACCCTAACTTTCGGTCAACCAGATGAACCAAAGGACGCCCGTTTGCAAAGTTTATAAGATCCTCACAGAACATTTCAACATTTCGGTTCATCGTGTACTCCACTGTAAGGTTACCTGCCACATGAGGTGTTATCAGAAGATTTTTGGTAGTCCACAAGCTGCTATCAGTCGGGAGCGGTTCATTTATGAACACATCCAGTGCCGCACCCGCAAGCTTCCCTGAATCAAGCTTTTCTTTTAGTGCATCCTCATTTATGGCAGATCCTCTTCCAACATTTACCACATAGGCTCCATCCGTAAGAAGCTCCATCCGTTCTCTTGATAAAATGCCATTTGTTTCAGGTGTTGAAGGTAAGCACATAACCAAAAGTTCACTTTCGGGTAAAACTGCATCCAGCTCACTCACCTTCAGGATTTTGTCAAATGCATTGCAGTCACACTTTCCGCTCCTGCATACACCGATTAGCTGTTTAGGTTCAAAAGCTTTAACTCGATTTGCAAAACAGCAGCCTATGTCTCCGGTACCCAAAACAGTTATCTTGCAGTCTTTAAGTGATTTCTGTGGCAGCGGGCTCCCCCACTCTCCCTTTAATGAACCTGCATAAAAATCCGTCAGTCTCCTCATCATCATAAGCGAAACCGCTATAATATGTTCTGCTATGGTCACACCGTATGCCCCTGCAGAATTAGTAAAAAGACAGTTTTCATTGGCAAATGCCCCAGGTCTCATCATAAAATCTACACCTGCAGACGGCACACACAGCCACTTCAGGCTTTTGCTCTTTTGTGCCAGCCCCACACCGAATCCATATACAACATCTGTATCCAGCAGATTTTCAGGTATGTCTTTTTCACTATCAAAAAAATACACTTCTGCTTTTACCTCTGCCGCAGTTTTCCTGATCATATCCCTCTGCTTTGAACCAAGTGCTTTATTAAGTACAATAACTCTCATTATATACCTTCCTCTCTTTTATAGACGACATGGGATGGTTCTCTGACGCCTATTTTTCTAAATGAAAAAAATGACGACAGAGAACCTACCCCCTGTCGTCTACTTTTTTATTCCTGGCTGTCAATGTGTTCTACAATGGTATCTATTTCTTCCTGTAAGCTCGTCAGGCCCTCGCCCAGACTAGAGATAGCCTCGTTCATATCCTGAACACACTCGAATAAAAGATCAAGCCTCTCTTCAACACTTAAATCATGTCTGTAATTGTACTCACTCATAGCACTGTTCTCCTTTTTTGTTTAAATTTTCATGATTTTATTAATCACAGACAAAATTATAAATAATTTAATGCCAAAAAACAAGTAACCAAAGGTGATATAATTTATTGGCGACAGGGGGTATTTGTCACCATTCCATTATTCTATACTATCTGCTGCCTTGTCCATGGCTTTAATTATGTTGTCACACCATTCGTCGAACTCCGGGTCCTCAACCTGGCACTCATGATGAGAAAAGATATAGTCAAGGCATCGTCTCACACCCTCTTCAAAACGTATTGAAGGAGCAAATCCGGGTACAGCCTTCTTTAACTTTGTGTTATCAAAAACTACGGTATTGGCTTTATCTCCGATAAGACCGCCTTCCAAATCATATTTTTTGCCAACTTTTGCAAGGAAATATGAAGATACATAATAAGGCTTATATTCTACGCCCAAAGCATCAGCTATTGTCTTAAATATCTGATTCCATGTCAGGCTCTCATCATTTGTTATCTGAAATGCCTCACCGATGGTATGAGGGTTGCCCATAAGCCCGATAAAGCCCTTTGCGAAGTCCTCATTAAATGTCATGGTCCAAAGCGATGTACCGTCACCATGAACGATCACGGGCTTACCTTCCATCATACGCTTGATGACCTGGAAACTTCCTTTGCTTCCATGTACACCCATGGGTATCGAGCGTTCATCATATGTATGGCTCGGTCTGATGATGGTTACAGGGAATCCCTCTTCCCTAAACTTTTTCATCAGAAATTCCTCACAGGCTATCTTATTTCTAGAGTACTCCCAATACGGATTAGCCAGTGCAGTGCCTTCTGTTATACGATAATCTGATACAGGCTTTCCGTAAGCCGATGCAGAACTAATAAACATAAACTGCTTTACTTTTCCTTTAAACAGTCTGTAGTCTCTCTCCAGCTGAGAAGGCACAAATCCGATAAAATCGCAGACAGTATCAAAGTTTTTCCCCTCGAGAACCTTAGCTGCTGCTTCTTCATCGTTGATATCCACATTTATAACATCGACCCCATCCGGTATTTCTGTCTTACGATTACCACGGTTAAGAAGTGTCAAATGCCACCCGTCATTTTTGGCCAGGTTCCTTGTTATTGCCATGCTTATAGTTCCTGTCCCACCGATAAAAAGCGCTTCTCTTTTCATGTGTTATACCCCTCCGTTTGATGATGTTTAGTTGATAAAACAATTGTATCATTTATTATCTTGCACGCAATGAAATATATTGTTTTTTATTTTTCAAGAAGCTGAATAAATCACTCTCCCTCCTCACTCCCAAACCGGCTATCTCTATCAAAAAGTCAAAAAACAATAAACCGAGATAAGACTTTTATCCCGGTTTATATAATTTTTTATTACAGAATCACTTTGCTAAGTCATCAAATGTATAAGATATATTTTACTCACTACTGTATTTTTTCCCATCAACTACACGATATACAAAGATTTTGTCATTCTGATTTCAAACTAATACATAAAGCAGGCCGAACACCCTTGCTACTATTACATACCCCATTAGTATCATTATTAACATAAGCGCTACCGACTCTAGCTAACATATCAACGTAACAAGCGAGACCTTTTTCATTCCAATTTGACCCACCAGGTGTACGTAACCACCAGTCACACGACGATTCTTCAATGGCATGATTTAAAAAAATCAGAATATTTTTATCTGTATAAACGCCCTGCATAATTGCATATGCAGTCGGTACGCATAAACGATTTACATCATGTTCCAATGGATCATATTCTTCCGAAAAACCATAATCCGGATTGATCGAATCAAGCTGTGACAATAAAAACACCTTATCTTTGGTATCATTACCTCCCGGTGTACCATATACTGCGTTATCATAGTTTTCAACTTTTGTAGTCTTAATCATTTTTTTCTCTGCATCATTAAATGCATTTACATAAAACATTTCATTAAGCCATTTCCTTAAGGTACAATTCTCCCATGTAAGTGATTCTACTAAATCTTTATTGTATGGGACAGTGTCAAGGGCATATTTACTAACTAAAAATATTTGTTTTTTGTTTTTTTCAAGCACTATCCATTCTATTGGCTCTCTACCATTAGTAAAATCTCCGTCCTGCTCATAAGCACCGAACTTTATAATATCTCCTTTTTGGGCTGTTGAAAAATCATAAGAACTATTATATCCATTAACAACTTTTTTTATCTTTACAGATTTTTCTTTGCAAAAATCACTATATTTCATAGTTCCATATGTTTTGCTGTTATAAGAGCGAATCTTGATTTTATAATTACCAGATGGAAGGGAATTAATTGTAATCGTTCTCTTAGCTTTTCCATCTTTCTGAACTTCAGCTATCTTCTGAAAACTGTCTACATTTCTATAGTCAACGTATGAAATCGCTTTACCGGAAACATACACCTCATAGCCTTCCGCGTTTTTTGTCTTAGAGATAGTTATCTTTATTCCTGTACCACTATTTACAGCCTTAACCTTGATTTTAGGAACAGCTAATGATATTTCTTTAGCTTTAACTTGTATGCATTCTAGCAGTCCGCTAAACATTACTATTGTCAAGAATAATATCATTGTGTTTTTGAGAATCCGCTTCATTTTTAATTTCCTCCTTATTATCATGATAATTTTTCTGACTTGCCCGAAAATTCAAAAGTTCAGTAAAAGCAAGACTATTATCAATACTATTTTATAGTACCATAATACCTATATAAAATCAAGTAAAGGAATCACTATTATGATATAAATACACTGCATCAAATTCACCATTCTTCTATCGCATTAATATCAATACAAATCTGAAACCTATTCTTTTTAGCATAATGTACTATATGCAAAACTTATTCAAATCAACCTCCAAGCCTGCAGCTTTCAAATTGTTTGCAAGTTGTATTTTCCAAGCTCCTGCAGAATCCATCTTAATATATACTACACCGCTAATATCACCAGGAGTTTCAACATCTCCCTTAACCAAAGCGCATACTTTACTTCTTCCAAGTTTACACATAAGATATCCATGTTCAAATACTACATTTTGTCTTGCTCGATATTTTTCAGAATCAACAGATAATCCTTTAGGTCTTCCTAAATCGCATTCAGTATATAGTACCACGGCAAATGCAACATCTGTATACTTTTCAATTTTTTCTATAATAGTAAGTCCCGCATCTGGCTGTTCGTGAAGTACTACTGCTTCAAACCCTGCTTTTTCCAATGTTCTAGCCATTTCCTGCTTTGCCTCATTATTGTGTCCATGCACAATAAAAATACGGTTACTTTTGCACTCAGGACCTTCATTCTTACCCTTTATTGAAATAGTAGGTCCTTCTGTCTTTTTTTCGTACTCAGGATATTCCATAGCTAGAAAAGCTTTCATTTTATTCATCAGTTTTTTCAAGTTATGTATCAAAGATTCTCCTGATATTTCCGGATCGTAAAAATGCTGCTCTTTATAAAACTGATAAAGTCCATCTCCAAAATTAGGTATAACTGAATCATATTTGCCAGTTATATCAACATAAATATCTATACCCACCGAGTCATCTAGTGGATTTTCCAAATACACTTTACATCTATCAATGTCTTCCGATATCATATGTGCTATAGTTTTATTAACCATGTTACCTTCTCCCTTATTGTTCTCTATCGACGCCCCAACTAGATCTTCATCAGCTAATAAAGCTTTAAGATATCCCATCATATCATTAAATGTGGAACTTCGATTCTTTCTATGAATATAAGTCGTATAAATACTGTCATGTAATGGATGATTCATTAGATATCGTTCATTAAAAATATTAATTTCATTCATCCATTGGTCGTACATTGGTCCGCTAACAGAAAAAATATGATATGGTCCCCCTGATACATGAGATTCTTCATTTCCAATTTCAGCACCTCTTTTAAGCAATTCATCTATCTTGTTTCTTATAGTCTTTTCTTCAGCAATAACGCTTTCCCCATGATATGTTGGTTTCAAAATGTATGCCCAACCATCTAATGCACTTATATCAATTTTTGCCACAAGCCCCTTGCTAACAAGTTCATCCACTTCTGTCTGCTTATACTCTGGCGATGATATCGATAGTTCTCCGCCATTTTTTTCTATATCAGCATATATTCTTCTCATAGTTTTCTTTATACAATTATCAATAGGTTTAAGCATACTCTTTTACTCCATAATGGTGTTTCCAAACTATTTTCTTTCAAATTCAGAAAATTATTAAACTTCCATCCCTAATGCCTTTACCACAGCATCCTCCGGGCTGCTATAGAATGATATCTGAAACTTTGCAAACAGTTCTGATGGTACTGTAGGGATATCCGCAGCACTACTCATAGGTAATAACACCCTTTTAGCTCCGGCATCAAAGGCAACCTGAAGTGCAGAAGCCAACTCATCTACTTTATTTACCGTACCGCCTATACTAATGGACCCTAACACGCAAAGTTGAGAGCTGACAGATTTATCCAATGCCACACTACAATATGATACTAAAGCTGGCAGCGAGATGTTACTGTTTAGCCCAACCCCCTGACAATCTTGGATGTGCATTAAATAATCCTTGCTTGTAGTAGATATAGACGCACTTATATGCTTTGCATTAGACTTGAAATAATTCTGTGCAGTCTTTACCGATTCCTTTGTTTCTTTAGCATTCTGCATTCCTGTAACGTCAAACTTGCCACTACCATTTGTCATGGTACTCTCGAACTTGAAAAGTCCCATCATGCCATTCAAACCATCCGCAACCGTATATACATGACCGGGTTTACCTACACCCTCAGGGATAAGCTTACCACCACCCTGTTCAAGTACAGGTACCGATACTTCTTCCATATCAGAGTTTCTGATATATGTGAACTGTACATCATAGAACTCCATGCCACCAATCTTCTTCAGCTGCTCTTTTACTCTTCGGCGTCCCTCGATGGCATACTTCAAGATTTCTTCCATCTCATCTTCAGTATACTTCCCGTTAGGGTACAACAATTTCGTAAAGCCGGAAACCATCTTACGTACAGCAATGGTATCTCTCTGATTCAAGCATCTGCCAAGCTTAAAATACTTGTCATAAGCATCCGTTTGCGGAACTTTACGCATCTCACGCATAAACTCTGCCAAATAATCAGAAATAAAGCCATAATTATCTGTAAAGAATTCCGGACGCATCTTAGGTATCTCCCATCCGGGAATATAGCAATGCATCCTGTCAAAGAATGCGCTGTCTATCATAGCATCAGGGAAAGGTTCAAACAGATGAGAAGTCTTTAACAGATAGTCAACACTTTGGTTGACATTTCCTACAAAGACCATAGATGCATTTGCCTGGATGGCATCCTTGCCTCTTGCAAAAGATCCAGATGCCATATAATCTTTCATTATCTGAACACCATCTTTATCTTTAAAGTTGATGCCTGCAACCTCATCAAAGGCAACACAATCCCATATTCCAACCAAGCCAACCTGATGTCTGCCCATGTTATAGAAAAGATTTGCCACAGTTGTCTGTCCACCAGAAATAAGTATCGAATTCGGAGAAAGTTCCTTATATATATGTGACTTTCCTGTTCCTCTAGGACCCAATTCACAGATATTCACGTTATTTTCAACCAACGGAACAAGTCTGGTCAGCAGATGCCACTTAACCCTGTAATCAAACTGAGAAGGTTCCATTCCACATGAGCGCAAAAGAAAGTCTATCCACTCTTCCTTCGTGAAGCTCTCCCTCGCATCTATTATTTCATTCTTGTCAAGATTAGGCATCTGTATAGGGGTGATCTCGTTGATCACAAAAGGACTGTTGAATTTTTCATCCTCATCATAAAAATATGAAAGGTCAACTATGCACCATATACCTCCAGCCAATAACTTCTCATAGGACCGTACATACTTTGACTTTACGTACACGCCCCTTATGCCTAAAAATAGGAACTCCGCCTCATACTGGTCCGTTCTTTCATTAAGTTTAACGCTCACTTTATCAATGACAGTATGGTTGCCTTCCTCCTTTATCCTGGCCTTCACCTGCTCTGCCTCGTCCGGACGTACATAATTATCTGCCAAAATACGCTTTACCTGCTCAATTCCTTCAGCTACCTCTTTATCATCATCCGAAGTACAGTAATTGCCCAATAAATATTCAAGAACATAAGTAGGTACATTTGCACTATCTTTTATTTTTTTTGTGGCTCCCTTCGGCACAACGCGTCCCGAAAACACCTCAAACACCTTTTTGTCCAACTGGTCCATAATACATGCCTCCTAATCAAAGCATCTTGAATTGTAAAATATCAATAATAAACTGTTCACGCTCAATGTATTCATCCGGCTTATCAACATTCCTGAGTATCAGATAATACCGTTTATTCCGATCAAATTCAATATTCATTAAATTAAATCGGATCTTAGTACTTCTTGAATCAACATCGTCACTCTCTGATGCCGCTACAAAACGATATTCACCCGAAACCTTATTTCCTTCTTCATCTATAAGGAATGTCTCGCAGTTAATAGCCTGTTTTCTTTCCTCTACTTTTTCATATTGCTCAAACTCTAAAGTAAAGCTTCTGTTAGTAATTTTTCTTGTTATACTCTTAAGCCTTACTCCTACCGGTGACAATGCCTCCTTGTTACCGGATGCTCTAAGCTCACTTATATGGATGATAGGAACAACAACCTCCTGAAGAGAAGCTCCCCCATGTACATACTTTAATCCACCGCCCGATGTTTTGAAAAGATCGTACCCGTAGGGAGTAATAGCCCTATAGGCACCATTAGATACTGTCTCCATCTCGAATTCAAGCGTATAAGGTATGTTAACCGACTCATCATCCGTAAATATGTAACGTTTCGACTGGTCATCAATCCTAAGAGTCATGATATCGCCATACTTCTGAGACTCTTCTATTTCATTACGTCTATAAATAAAACCATGATCAGCGGTCACATAAAAGTTTGATATCTGAAGATTGTTATATAATTTTCTAATAAGAACAAGTATTTCCTCAACGGCAGTCTCTGCAACATCAAACACCTTGCTTTCATTATGTTCACCGGTATCATCCATTACATTGTGATAAATATACACCATAGATTTGTCTGCCATATATGATCTAAGTTCACTTCTGGTCATTGAATTGATTTTTTCAAATCGTACAGCCGCATAAGAAGACTTTTTATTCTTCAGTACCGCATCCCTTGCATCAATATCAACCGTAGACATTGAATCCACTTTCACAAGTTTGTTTGCATATGACATTATCCTATGCGGAAGGAGGGATGCCATTCCAAAACGCGTCTCTGAAGGCATCGTGGAAATCGCATAATTAATCTCCTCGGTGCCTTTCAAAACGCTGTCCGATTTTATCTTTTCAAACAATTCACGCCCAATCTCATAGCGGAAACCATCTGATATTATAACAAAACACTTCTTATAATTCTTTTTCTGAACATTTTGATAGAAATCCTTCGACATAGTGATTCCAGGAAATTCCCAATCTGCCTTGCCGTTAAGTGAATCACTAAATGCCTTGCCCAAAGGATCCAGATACTTGTACTGATAACCAGATTCTACAAGTTTCATAAGATCTTCAAGTTCTGTTATCGGATTCTCAAGTTTATTATAATTTGCACATATCCGGCGATAGTAAGTATCTACAAGATAATAACTTTCCGTATACTCATTTATGTAATCAATGGCGTTAAGTCCAGCCGATATCGGTATATCCAATTTCTTAAAGAAAGCCATGGCCGAGCCTAGCATAGCATATTCTGCCAGATGCTTATCATACCACATTGAGTTTAAACGGTCAGAGATAACCCTCTCAAAAGTGGAATAATCAAGGCTGCCATTTATAAGGCTTGCTGATATTTTCCTGATTATATCGGTGTCTATGCATTCAAAAATATCTGCTGTCTGTACACATGTGATATCTCTTGATACTAAAAGGCCTTCTACCTTCAACTCAGTCCCTATATCAGCTTGAAGATCTTCATATCTTTTATCAGTCTTTATTCTATCAACAAAAAACTTGGCATCCATCCTACCGGCACCCTGTATGATAAACTGATTATAAAAAGATGGCATCGAATCAAATTCGGCTTTTTGTTCCAGCAAAGTCGTAAACATAAAGCGTTTAATGAGTATCTCTATCTTAAGATCACCCTCATAATTATAATATCTGCATATTTCATCCCAAAGATACTCCTCAAATCCGAACTTTTTAAGTTCAGCGTACTTCGTTCCGCCATTCAAATCAAAAATGAGCTCTGTAAGCACACTTTCTATAGAACGTGATGCCGCCTTAACCAGCACACACATCATTGCCATGAGAAAGTCTGCCGGTTTCATTTCATCATCTACCGTCACATAACTGCTTAGTTTCTTTGTTCTGCTGTCCGCATCAAAGAATTTGGCATGAAGCTCGATAACTCTCCTGAGTTCTGTATTTGTTAGACCCATACGGCGCATAGTGAGTGCAACAGTATCCGCATAGTATTCATCGCTGTACATAAGGATATCTAACAGCCAGTTTTCGTTATCTGCCGGTTTCTCTGAAGGAATATACACCAGGTAGTTAGATTCTACATCATCGTGTTCTATCGTCTTCTTGATAGCAAACTCGTTCCTGTCGCAGTACAGAACCTTGCAACAATCATAGCTGTCCGCTTCAATATCATCCTTAAAGTTTGCCGGAGGATCATACCAGAAAATAATCTTACGACCGCTTGCCTCCTTTTGGCTGAACATCCTTATTATTTCTTTTCTGGCTTCCTGATAGTCTATACTTGCCATATATTTAACCTCTTATAATCCAATTTCCGTTTTTTTGAGAACCTTCTCGCTGTATCTTTCCCTTTCTTTTTAAGCTATTAACAGCATATTGGATACCACTTCGAGAAAGGCCACATTTTTCAGCCATTACATTCAATGTAACTTTAGGATTACTCTTAACAAAATCTAATATTTTTGACTCTGTTTCCGTTAACTTTATTTTTATACCAGTGTCATTATTTTCTGTATTAGAATTCTGGTTTTCTATATTAGTTTTTCCGTTTTCCGTATTAGTTTTTGAACTTTCTGTATTAGTTTTTAAAATTTCTGTATTAGTTTTTGAACTTTCTGTATCAGTATCTCCGCTCCATCCCCAGCCTTCACCACAATGCCGGTAGAATATAACTGTAAAACCATATTCCTCTTTTTGGAACTCATATTTCACACCATATTCCATACAGAGATTCTTTATTTTCATAAGTCCTGTAGCAAAAGTCTCCATATCTTTAGAATAGTATAATGTTTGAGTTATCAACCAATTACGACGAATAGCTTTCTTATTTCCAGCAGCAAACTCCTCCGGAGTAATTTTATCCGGGAAAGTACCGGGGCTATATATCTCGATCCTGTTTTTAAATATCATAATCTGAATGCTTTGTCTCGATTCCACCAGGCGATGAGCAAAAGCATTTATAACAGCTTCACGAAGAGCATCTATAGGAACCTCTGGGATTTCATCCCTTTCTCTTTTCCCGTTAAACTCAACCCGCCAATCCATGGCATCTATCAAATATCGCATTGCCACATCTATTAACTTGAATATTGGGCCAGTACTTCTACGTATATCAGTAAATTTTATCTTTTCATCAGTAGCAAACTTTGCCATCTGAAGGTCGTTCATTCCGCTGTCAACAAATAAAGCCGCCCCGGCATTGAGCAAATAGTCGCCTTCCAACAATTCAAGCTTATTTAAAACCTCTGTCGGATCTTCATTCTCAAATGAAATCCTTCCAACCTCTTTAGCCTTTTTAATATACTCATCAAATACAGCCTTGTTGATATCTTTGACCTGATATTTGGATTTCTTTGTCTCCCATGAATCTATACGGTTTTCCCTTGCATTCAGCATCTCACGATATGTTTCCTGATCCATCTGAGCATCTTCATCCGCCACGCGGATCCGAGGTATGCCATATGCAAGATAAGGTCGGCGTGTACCACTGAACTGGACATGAATCACATCCCTATCACCATACCGTTGTTCCTCAATTACAGGATATATAGGGGGTTTGATATTTGCCCGTATAGCCTGACTGACATCTCTGATAGTAGAGTCACTCATATCCTGACCTATAACATCCCCATTATTCTTTACACCAAAATAAAGGTCTCCGCTATCATGTTTATTCAAGATTGAAGCAATGGATATAACGCCTTCTCTTAATTCGCCCGTACTCTTTTTGAATTCAACCTTTTCGTTCTCTTTGCCAATATTTACATAGGCCATACTACACATTCCCCCCTTATCAAACTTAAAATATGTTTTTTATGAAGTCTATATATTTATGGTCGTAGAGTTAGGCATACGCTTACTATATCCCAACCATTTTCTATTAATCTCTCACGGAAAGGCTGATTCTTGTATTTTTAGTTTTCTCACACTTTCATCTAAGGCCGTAAGAATATCCAAAACATTTTTAACGTCCAGTCTTTCAAATTCTGGTTGTTCATTTTCAAAATGCGTTCCTTTGTTAAGAACTCGCCAATTATCTTGTTCTTTTATCGCTTCTAACTTTTCTGTAATACTCTCCATACCTTGTATTTTCTTCGACTTTTTTATAAGTGCATTTACAATAGAAGCCAAATCAGGTTGTGACTTTGGAGATCGCATAGCAACCAATATTTCTCCATTTGAAGTGTCTGAAATCTTATTCCACAAATTATAGGAAACACTTTCCATAGCCTGTCGGCATTTAGATGCCGCATCCTTCAACTCATTATCTTCATACTTCTTTTTTGCAGCTTCAATAGGCGTTTTAGCATCCGAATACTCTACTACAACTCCTCTTTCTTGTAAAGCCTCCGCTGGAAGAAACTTGTAAACAATCGCATCCTTGCTAATTCTTGACGTTCCAAGTCTATCTTTTAATTTCAAAATGAATTGTTCTCCGTGAGTAGATAGAATAATTTGTTTATTCTGAAAATCCTCATGACACATAATGAGATTAGCCACCCCATTCCTATGTTCATCATCAATGGCGTTTACAATATCATCAAAAATGATAAAGTTAAGATTATTCTTTATTGCTTTTGCTAAAAGTATAGATAAACCAAGAATCTTTATATGTCCCTCACTTAATACCTGCAAAGCATCAGATATGTTTCCATCTCTAAAAGTAATGGTTAATCTATTACAATTGTCCGAAGGAAGAAAGATATCCGACAGCATCTCAAAGTCAGCATCTCCTTTATTTATAACATTGTAGTAATCAACAATTTTACTTTCTAAATCTTGCGCAATCAATTCCGGTAATTTTCCGGTATATTCATATAGATTTAAAACAATCTTTTGATATGCCTTCATGATTTTTATGTTATATTCTGCCTGTTTCCTTTCTTCTTCAATCTTTTTTAAAGTAACGGCACTATTATTATCAAAATTAGTTATAAATACTCTATTTCTCTCAACTTTTTTTCCTTTTTCAGATAGCTGTGCGGATAATGTAACCAGTTCCTTTTCCTCTCCTCTAAGTTTTTCCAGTTCCTGCGAATAAACATTATTCTTTTTCTCTGCATCAGCATTATAAGCTTTAATCTTAGTTTCCACATCCACATCATTAAGAGCAGCAATATTCTTGCAAAGAGCAAACCACTGTTCAACAGACTTTTCATATTTCTCAATATCAGTAGCAGCTACTTTAACAAGACCAAAAGTTGAAATTTCTAATAAATCAAGCAGTTCTTTATTTGTCTCAAACAGCAGTTTCAACTCATCAATGCTCTTTCTGCACTCAGATGCTTTTTCCATTATAAATCTCTTAATACTGTCAATTTCCTTGTATTCTTCAAGTTTTTCTTTTGCAAATAAATATGGATTTCTTTCAGCTTTACTAATAGGCGTTCCACAAGCAGGACATTCTTCCGTTTCACCCAGTTTTGTAATTGATTCATACAGCTGCTTATAATTCAACTCCATAGCCTTATTTGCGAGCTCATTTCTTTTATAAATTATCAAGTTGAGAGCACTAATTATTTCATTGCAGCTAGTCTTGATTAATTTATACTTTTCATTCTCAATAGGCTTGACTGTCTCAATATTCTTATTCTGAATTTTCTTAGTTAGTAAACCATTATCAGCGTTATCATAGTAATCTATGGCCTGTTGGATATCTCCTATCCCCTCATGTTTTTTGTTCAAATCCTCAATAACTTTATTTATCTCCCCATTTATCTTTTCCAATTCGTTTTCCAGTTCAGATAATTCTTTCTTTTTCCCATCTATAACAGCCTGCTGCTCCTTAAACGACTCTTCCGTAACAGATTTAGTCAAAAGATATCTATCATCAAAATTTTTTGTAAATTCCTGCACAAAACTTGAGAACTCCGACAATCCAAATAATGCTGCCATTCGCTCATTCTGGTTTTTTGCATTTAGACCACTTATATGTGAGAAATCAGTTATACGATTTTTTTCTATAAAAGCAAATCTATAAGTTTCGTAATCTTCACTTGCTTCAGTTTCCTCTTCATTCTCAAATAAACACCGAATAATCGGAGCTACACCCTTATTGGTTGAAGTATTCTTGATATATGTTGATAGTTTAATATGATCAGCTTCAGCCTCTTCAATGTTTCCAAGAAGACCATATTCCAATGCTTCGCTGAAACTTGTTTTGCCTGATCCATTTGGTCCATATAAAAGGACATATTGCCTTCCAAGATTAAAAGTTCTACTTGTAGCAAATCCTCTAAATGAATTGACTTCCAAAGAAATTACACGTTTTATCCTATTTTTAGTAGCACTCCCTCTAATCAGCATATCTAGTAACTTTGAATCACATTTTCCCTGCTTTGCCGATACTAATTCTGCAAATTTCTTTATGCGTTTTCCTCCCGCAGTTCCACCTGCTTCAATCAATGCTTCATAACTTTGAAGTATAATATTCACTACGGTAATGTCAAATGGATTCAATTCATCTATGTTTAAGGTATCTTTCCATTTTTTTAATTCCTGTGCAATAATAGTAGCCATTTTTTTCACTCTCCTAATAACAAATTTTCGCTTCTCTGTATCCTCATCAGCCTTTTCTGGCCATATCACTTTTAGCAAATTCCCATATTTATCAACAAAAATTGATGATCCTTCTTCAACTTCTCATCTATATCCGCAACATTATATAGGCTCAAATCTTTTTCAAACGAAGGTATCTTCCCTATCAGGTCCATATTACCCACTTTCATATAAATGGAAACATAGAGAGCATAACTATGCTTCACAGTATTTTTATAATCACAAAGGTCTTTATACTCTTCAGACGTTATAATATCCTCAATATATTTCGGGACATGTTCATCTGTTATGCTATCCTTTTTATTTGCCACCGTACCGAAGTCTACATGATAGAAATTAATGCCCTGACAGTAAAACGCAGTAATAATCTGTGCTATGTAGTCAAAAAAGTTCCTTCCAAATTGAAAGAAGCTCTGTGTATAAACACTCACGAGAAAGCTTAAACTCATATTGATTCCATCAATTTTGATAAAGTCTCCCGTTGGAAATGAATACTTCTCTTTTTCCGAGATTTCTGCCTCTCCCTTTCGAATACTTTCAAAGTTGGCTTTCTTCCTGTCAATACAATCTTTTATCATGTGACGATAAGCCCGCATCGCTTCATACCCATTATAAGCACTTGTGAAATATTTCCATGCATCCTCATGCCCAGCATTTATCACATCGACTTTATCAATCTTCATAAGCACCTCACTTCAGTGGAGCAAGCAGATCCTTCTTTACCTTACTTCCGCCATCAGTAACGATTTCAATGCCCTGGAACTTGGCATAGTTCTCTTTTACGCCATCATCCAGATCAATTGAAATGTAGCGATTTGCCATATGATCCAGCACCTGACCATATTCAATAGCCTCATTATATGCAGCTACCAGATTCTGACGTTCTTTCTCATATTTCAGTTTTTCGCATCCTTCTGAATGAGCAACCTTTCCATTTAACTCTTCAAGCTCATTCTTCATCCTGGTTGATTCAGGGAGAAAATACTTTGCATTGATTCTAGCGAGTGTATCACTATTATATCGATGCATATAAATTAAACACTTGAATCCATCTTTCTTACCACTGGAAAACAGCCAATATATAGGTCTCTTCTGGTATATTTTCAGATGGTCTACATAAAACCCGTCATTTAAATAGCGGTTCAACGTCTCTTCGGATGATTCATTATTATTCTTGCCAAGAGCCTCAGCAATGAAATCTATATTTTGTTTGTAAGTATCTTCGCCGTATATCTGTTTGCATTCCGATTCCATTATAAATCGGGATGATGCCATCATCATCCGGCTGATATGAAACATATTTGGAAACATCCCATTCACCACCTGCATAGGCAAGACCAGGAACATCGAGAGAATATCTACCCATGGCAACACCAACAAAATAGGAAATCAGAGAACGAATATCGCGTTCTTTATCTGCAAGACGAACTGTAACATCCTTATCATCAACCTCAGGTGTTAGCTCATCTTGCAATCCATAGATATCAATAAACATACGGTTTAGCTCTATTTCATTTTGTTTTAGACAAGTAAATCTTTCCTGGCATTTTTCTGACCAAATAGTAAATATTTCTGAAATTAGCCCCGAATGGGCCTTCATACCAATCAAAGGATGCATCTTAAAATCCCACGCTGTCTCAAATGAATTCCAATCATCTCTTGAAGTAGCAATATTTTTTTCTGCAAGAGTATCTATGTTTTTTGATATACATGCATCATCAAAAGGAACCGCTTGAATATATCCAGGTGGATAATTTATGGTAGGATTCAAAACCCGCAAATACATACTAGCGACCTTAGATTCCAAAAAAGCCATAATGCATAATAAGTCCGATTGCTTATTAGATACATAAAATGGTCCAGCCGTATCAAAAATGAAACCATTATCCGCATAACGGCAACAAAAATCTCCCGTAGAGATAGTCGTCCAACTTAATGCTCTTGCAAAAGCATATTCTCCATTATAGTTATGGGATCTTACTCGTTTTCCCATATAATTGTCGAATTTCATTTCGTATCCGTCATTTTCCCAATTAACAACACTATCCAGATTACCAAACCATTTCCTGAACTCACCGCCATTATGAATCGGGAACCATCTCTTTTTCGATGCAATAGATTCATCATTGTTTTTAATGCCAAATCCTATTCGGTTTTCTGCAACCTCATGCCAAAAGCGAATAAAACGCCCAGCGTCCCCTGTTACCAAACCAATTCTGCCGTTTCCATAATCGCCTATGGTTTTCATAGTATCAAAATTACGTACCACCTGATTGCTCAACCAGTATGCTATTGGATTTCCAGGAATTTTTGCAAAAACATCCTGTCCTACAATGTATCGATTCTTATCAGATAAGAACATTGCCTCCTTATCCTGTTGTGTAGGGGCATCTACTAATCGACAAAATGTTCCCTTGAATCCACACAAATATTCATTTCTAAATACAAAGGATGTAGTCTGAACTACTTCCCCAGCTATTGCCTCGAACGCCCTAGCTCCAAGATGAACCATATTAATAATTGATTTTGAATTAGCAACACCCTTTCTTAATTTTTCATAGCTAGCTAAAAACATCCAGCTATGCATATTAATCATCGCTATATATCCATTGGGCTTTACAAATCCCGTCTCCATAAACATGGCAAACATATCCGTTTTACTATCCGGATATTCCTTTGTTGCGTATTCTTTCACGATAGCTTCCATCGATGATGGATTAATATAGGGCGGATTCGTAATCATCACATCATACTTAGTCGACAGAACCTTCGCCAAATCAGAAAGCTCTCTCAGTCTCTTCATTCCTATATTCAAAAAATCTATATTGAACAGATTTGTAACAGCAGCTTTTGATATTTTACCAAATGCTCCGTCCACGCAGGCGAAATCTATTGGCTTCACTTTAAGAAGTGATCCAATTGTCTTTCCATTTTCAAATGTATCTACAAGATAGTGTATCAGCTTGGTTTCTTCATCATTCAAGAGATTCAGATCTTTCAGATGTTTACGGTACTCCAATTCCTCAAGTAACTTGGAATCTTGAATTTCATAGACTAGTGGCATCACATAATACTGATCATTGAAGAACCTGTTGTTTACACTTCTGGCCTTCATAATCAGAGAGAAAGATGCCAGCTGTGCTGCACGCTTATCTACATCTAGACCCACAAGGTTGTTCTTCAGTATCAATGTAGGGATATCTCGCTTTTGATATCCACGTTCTTCATACATTTTATAAAGCAAATCAAACACATAAACTAAAATATGCCCAGAACCACAGCACGGCTCAATAATCCTGATTTCTTCCGGATTCACATTCTTATATTTTATCTCATCTATCTTCTTCCGAACATCTTCTGTCTGCTCTGCATCTTCCACATAGTACTTCATTTCAAAATGAAGTGAAGAATCCGGATAGCTTTCCAGCCATAACCGACCTACAGTGTTTTCTGCCATATACCGCACTATCCAATCGGGTGTAAAGAGCTGAGTTACTGCCGGGAGTGTATCTTTTGTTATAGTCTTCTTTGATGCATATACCTCATCCTTCTTAGAAGAGATATAAAACTGGTACATCCAGCCTATTATCTCTATATCTTCCAAGAAGACATCTTCAGGTATCTCAACCAGCCTTGTAATTACAGTCTCCCCTTTGAGAAGTGTTTTGGGCAGCAACAATTCCAAATATCCAAGGTCTGAGCTAAAAAGCATAGGAAGTATTCCAGAAAGTACATTACACTGCTTGATAAGTACATGACGGAATAATTCTTCAATCTTACCCTGCTGCTTATATTCATTGCACAGGTCAATGTCAAGACGTAGTTCATTCTTTACATGATTAAGGTTTTTCAGTATCTCCGGCTCTATTCCACCGGAAGTATTTGAAAGGACCCTAAAGCCATGATCAAGGAATCCATGTACTTCCATGAATCGAAGTGCCACAAACCTGTTAAACCAGGTATATGCAAATTCTTCAATGACATTGCGGTATCCATTTCTTGTTACAAGGTCAATAATGTCTTTTCTTTTGCCAAACATTCCGGCAGGATACGATGTAGGATCACCTTCTATGGTCATGACATCTCCAACCAATTTTGCTTTCTTTATATCGTCATCACCATTTATTCCTAATGATTTCAAAGATACCTCGATCTGATTTTCAAGGTTTACTTTTGCCCATGTCGAATATCTCTGCAATATACCTTTATCCATTCCTTTGCTCCTTTACACTATAAAGCGATATTTACCTTTTCCTGCTCCGATAATCTTTTCAGTCAATTTCAAAGAATACATCTTTCCTAAAAGCGTAGTTGCCGGTTTCTCTGTTATGCTGAGGACCTCGACTACATCTGTTCTTCCAAATATCTTTTCCAGACCGAAACTCTCATACAATTTAAGAATGTTTGCCTTTGCCTTAGGTGAAACTGCCTGCTCATTAAGAATACTCAAAAGGTCATTTTTTTCCTGAATGTGGTGCTCAATGTGTCGTTCAATGTGTTGTTCAATGTGTTGTTTGCCATCTGAATGTGTCGTTTCCTTCCAAGCTATATGCATGTATCTGTTCTTCAGTTCATTATTTTCACCCATAAGGAGATTTTTCAAGAAAACCTCCAGAAAGGATCTGTCTTCATGGATACCCTTTTGTATATTGGTATAATTTGCCCTTACAAGAGAATTTCTGAAATACCATGCATTCTTTGCAAATACATCGTTTGTCACATTAAATCCAAGAGACCTGAGATATTTTATAAAAAATACTGCAGTAGTGCGGGTATTTCCTTCTCCAAATATATGTATCTGCCACAGATTTGATACAAAACGGGTCAAATGGCTAATAATCTCACTCATGGTCCTGCCGGAATAGTCAAATTCCCGTTCGGTATTAAAGTCATATTCCAGCGTCTCCCTAAGCTCGTTAGCTCCTCCGTACATTACGGAGGCTCCGTCTAACACCCACTCCCTCTTCGAGATGTCATAGTCCCTTATCTTTCCGGCATGAGAATAGATTCCCAAAAACAGACGCCTATGAATAGAGATATATTGCGTAGGCGAAAAAACGAATGATTTTTCTGATAAGATTTCAGCAATTCTTACCGAAACCTTGTCTGCTTCTTCAGTTCTCTCAGGCTTATGTTCTGCAGATTCCTTATAATAGCTGTCTATACGACGTTTAGCCTCGTCTATACTGATCTCGCCTTCGATATTCTCTCTTGCCGTATTCATAAGATAATCTGAAGTACTAAGTTTATCTACATCCTGAAGTCCGACTGCTGTCTGCCACGCGTACGCCTTGTCAACCTTTTCAGGTTCCCCTATTTTCAAGTACTCCTCAAAAGGATCTTTATGAAGATCATCTATTTTTTTATTATTCTTTTTATCCATATAAGCTCCTTATTCCAGATTGACCTCATCATTATCTTTCAGTTCTTCCAGAAGTTTTTTGCGTAAGGTATTGACAACCTTCTCAACATCCTGTTCGCTTGTTACCTTCTTGCTGGCAGCAGGAACACAATCTATTATACGCACCCGCTTTATCCTGATCTGTTTTTCTTCCTGTTCATTCATAACAGAAGAAATAAACTCCTTAAAGCCTGATAAATTGGCAGCACTGGCTGTAACATAGGAATCCATATTTGAAGAAGAGCTGGTAATCGAACCTAACCATCCATCATACTGTTCAAATAGTTCATCAGCCTTTTCTTGTATTTTTTCCTTCTGTTCTTCTTTCAGATTAGCACCAAGGACTTCTGTCAATTCCCTGCTTATTGCATCTCTGTCTGCTTCTATAAGCTTTTTCGTTGCAGCCAGCTTATCTTCAAGTATCTTTTCCTTAGCCGTACTGGCTTGGAATACCAGATTTGCCAGTTCATTCATTTTTGTAAATGGCATATCCAAGGAAATAATGGCATTCATCTTAGTCACTACATCTTCCATACTGGACAGATTCTGAAGTGAATAATTCTGGTCATACCAGCTACATATATCCTTTGCATCCTGATAGTTCTTTTGCTGATTGCTGCCTTCCTTATAGAAGGCTTCTAACTGTTCCAGTGTCTCCGCCTTTTCTTCCAGGTTATCCTTCTTGTTCACGACTTCATTAAAGATTGAAGCCATATCTGATGCCTGCAGGATAGAATCAAAGTCTTTATATATATCGGCGGCAGCACTACACCCAGCATAAGAGGACCCATATTTTTCCTTAAGTCCGCTTAAGAAGTTCTTCTTTCTATCAAAGAACGAAACAACTCCATCTCTTAACTTTACTTCCTCAAGAGGAAGAGTTTCCGAATAAATATCCGACATGATACGCTTTACAGAATAAAGGAGCTGTTCATCGACCTTTTCTTGCATGCGGACAACCATAATATCTGTATTATTCTTACGGGCCAGGTCATTTTTGAATGAACTATTATTTTCAGCTACCTCATTATCATGTATGAATATCTGGATTTTATGATGTTTCCATAATGCTCCCAACATTCCCTGAACATCCAGATCACGCCATCCAAACGGTTTTTTTGAAAAGTGTTCCAAAAGGCTCTTTACAGTTGTTTTTTTCTGGAGATCTGAATCATCTTTAAGCTTGGTAAAAATCTCATCATAAGCACCCTTATTCGGAGCATTTGAAATGTCATCCCCGGCAAATGTAGGTTCTGTATCATTTAAGGACGAAAGAATGCTCCTTTGATCTTGATAAAAGAATTCTACAAGCCCAAGTTTATAATAGTCATGCTTTACAGATTCTTTAAGAGCATCAAGAAGTCTGTCTTTGCCATCTTTCTGCTTTATATCGAGCTTTATTCCCATAAAATATATGGGTGCACTTTTTAAAGATACCCTTATGATATCTTCTGCTCGCTTTATCCTGTCTGACAGTTCTGCAGATTTCTTGCTCATAATCTCTGTCAGGTCAGCTGACATAGATGCACTGTTATTCCGTTTAAATGTAGCTATCTTGTTTGCCCTGATAAGCTCGTCTACGTAATTACCTTCAGTAAGGTCAACTACCACTGAATTTGATCGTACCGACTCTGCCTGAAATTCCGTGTCCTTATGCATTCCGGAGAATTGGGTAATCACTTTTATGGTTATATTATCCTGCCCTAATGCCCCTTTTATCTCAGAATCCACATAACGGTTCAGACCGAAATCATAACGTCCTTCATACCTATATTTGTTTCCTTCAAGGACTTTATCATATACGATGTCAAAGATAGTCCTCTGAACCTCGCCTTCATTGTATGCCGAGTTGATAATCTGCTTATTAACATCCTGCTCAGCATTCGTAAGGAAATCATATTCCTCGCCATTCTTCTGTATCAGTGTTTCCTCTTCTAACTTCTGAAGGGCATCAAAGATCATATTCTTGATAGCTGCCTTGTCAGCATTTATATTATCTACCATCAAAGTAGCTAAGCGATCTATAGTCTTAGGCATCTCTTTCACATGTTTTATCATGAAAAGAACTCTGAGCACACGTATAGCGAACTCGTCAAGGCCTGCTCTTCTCTCTGCATTTGAAAATACGGTCTTGATATCATAATCAATAAATTCTTCAATAGTTGAATAAAAACTGTCAAACGGAACCAATATGCCTGAATCACTATCAGCGATTTTCTTTGCTGAGTTCTGGAAAGCCGATAGTAGCGATCTCTCATTTTGAGAGAGATGTCTGCCTTCGCTCATGCCATGCTCACGTATTGCCTCAAATACCTTCTGCAAAAGCTCAAACTGATAGGATACAAAAGGGTATACATTCTTAAAGTCTTCAGCATCCTTATATCCTGACCATGTCGGTTTTGCCTGGAATAGAATGAGATTTGAAAGCTTGCTGCTGTTTGCATCATAAAGTGCACGCAGTGGTGTCTCCGCTATCTCTTTCTTCTCTAAAATACGTCTCTTTATAACCTCATCCGCATTAGCACCGCTAAGAAGCAGACGTGTATCAAATCTACCCTGAATCTTCGAGAAATCCTGCTGCTTATCCTTGGTGCTGTCTATCATGGCCTTAAGTTCCTGCTGGGATGTGATTACTACCCAGGCCTGCCCTTTACAGTATTTTCCAAGATCCTCAACGCAAGTCTGCAGATTAAGCATAAGCTGGGTATTATCGCCAATAAACTGCCCTACCTCGTCCATCAGGAATATAACACGCGTTTTATTCTTTTTGCAGTATTCGTCTACAATCTTTGCAAACTCTTCCGTTGTATTGGTATAGTTCCTAGTCTGGTCCTCGATAAAAGTCTTGGCACTTTCCTCACTCATATCACGAGATGCTACAAGTGCACGAATAATATAATCTCTGTTAAGGAGTGCCTTAGCTCTGGTCTGAACCCAGTTACGTCCAGAATATTCTTCAAACTTAGCTATAAAATCCTGCAATTTGCCTTCTTCATCAAGGGTTCTCTCCATATCTGCAACCCATGGGCTTATCCCGCAATATCCCACAGACTCATTAAAGGAACGAAGCATGATATCCATAATCGCCTCATTCCTATTCTTTGAATCAGACTTTGCCTTACTATCAATATTAAAAAGTACGACTTTAGTCTTTGCCTTAGCACATGTCCTTATATCAGCCAGGACCATCTCATCCTTTATCTTATTCTCAAAATACTTTACTGCCTCCCAGCCGGCCACTTCTTCGTTTTCAAGTATATATCCAAGGATTTTTAAGAAATGTGATTTACCGGATCCAAAGAAGCCTGTAATCCATACTCCCATTTTTCCTGTTGGATTATTTATCGACTCGCGGTATCTACGGAAGAATGTACGGAATGATTTCGTGATCTCATCAGTACAGACATATTCCTCAAGCTCCTGCCACTTCTGCTCTTCACTTTCATTTCCTATCGTTACAACACCCTGTATTGAACGGGTTATGTCCTTTTTAAAGAGATCCTTAATAATCATTCTCCATCCTCCTTCCAACCAGCGGAAATGCTCTGTAATAATCATCATCGTCAAGGCGTTCAAACAGCCTAAGTGTCATTTTCTCTTTAGTCTCATATCTTCCAGGATACATCATAACCACCGGATTCCTTCTGAAAATACTCTGGAGGTTATTTAAGATGGTATGGCTTCTCACAATGGGGAAGACCTTTCCAACACCGGTTATCAGCACGATGCTGTTACCGTCATCTGCCAATCCATCCTTGAACTTTTCCAGGAACGCATTCTCCTTTTCTTCTACAGAAAGCAGAGTCTGGAATACTTCCCTCAAGAGAAGGTCTTTATCATAATCCTTTTCCATCCTCAACACATCTTCCATATAGCCCTCATCTTCTATAATCTGAAGCATCATCTCATATAAGTCAAATTCTGCTATAGCCGGATTTCTGTCTTTAAGTTTCTTTATCTCTTTCCTTACAAGCAGCTCATCTGCCGGAGAATAATCAAATATATAGAACCGTAGATCGTTTGCAGTGCCGTATCGTGTAAGCGCTTCTACACTAATCAGTCTGTCTTCAAGATCTATAAATCTTTCGTTTAATGGTCTATCTGCCATATTAATCACCGCCTAACATCGCTTTCAGGCAATCATTATCGCCTATCAGCTTTATATGTTCTTCTACTGCCGGATGTATCATCATTTTTTCAGCTATGATGTTTTTCCGTTCTCTTCTGCCCAATCCGGATTCTACCAATATATTACGATACCCTTTTGTAAGGCATTCAAGAGTAAACTTGCCCCATTTTGCTACAATCAAGTCTGTCTGGCTTTTCGCTTCAAAGAACCTGTCAAAGTCATCTATGGAAAGGTAGTTTCTCTCTGGATTCATAAGTGCATCCCTGTACTTTTCAAATAAAAAATCAAAGAAAAGCGTATCTGTTTTTGCTATGGCATACACAAGTATAAACTTAGAGGTAGCAACATCTCCGTTATAGAACTCTTTAAGCAAGAATCCGTCCAGTGACGAAAGTCGATTATATAAAACATTTGTGACCTCTCGCCTACGCTCAGCAGATTCTATCTCTACGTAATTTTCATCAAAACATTTATCGTATATCTCATCATAATCCAACCCGTCCAGCATAAGTTTCGCTATTTTCTTAGCTATTGGATACTTGAACGGGGTTTTCTTTATAGCCGATGAATAAGGTTTTCTGTTCATGCACCACTTTCTCCCTTTGTTATCTGTGCTTTCAATCCTATTTTATGGTTTTGATATCGTAATGTTATCATTATAGCAAAAGCAGAGTAAAAAGTCAAGAAAAACCGTTCCGTTTGAGATGCAAATGCGGATGTTTTAAAAACTATTATAGATAGGGGGACTCCTGTTCTAAACTTAAATCATTTTTTCAAGAATTAATTTCGTTTTTTAGAATAAAAAAGGGTTCTGAGAACTCTCAAAACCCTTGATTTACCTCAATCGAGGTGACGTGATTCGATTTTTCACCTAGGCCTCATTTTTCTGATAAAATAATGTGTTTTTATGACTCGGAAAAAAAGTAACTTAAAAGTAATCAAAATAATAAAGAAAGGATAGATATGAGTGCCTCTACATCCAAATTTCATCACCGGAATCTTAAAACCCTTCATTCCTTAGTCTATTCCTTTTAGTATTTCAATCATCTCTGCTGGGGTAACAATAAAATCTTTAACGGGATAGTGTTTTTTATTTCCAGTAACAAGATAAGAATCATCTTCCCTTTTCTCCAAAGCAACTTCATAGAATATAAGGTCATCCATATCAACAAGTATCTCTCCTGTAGGTTGTGGAAATATTTCTACACCATACTTGACTATCATTTCCAATACCACTTCTATCTTCTCAGAACTGAAACGAAACTTAGGTCTTTTTAGAACTTCTTCATACTCCATTAGACTATCTTTATGGTAAAGTGGAGTAATCCTTCCATCAACTATCGCGTCAAACACCTTTACCGTTGCACTATCGCTAGTTTTCGTAAGCAAAGCTGCAACCAGAACATTTGTATCTATAACTGCATAGACCATACTCTTTGTCTATCCTCTCTTCCTCTTAGCCCTAGCCGCAGATATCTCCATATTTATCTCATCCAAGGACATCTCGGGTAATGAAGATGCTTCTAAACGCAATGCATCGAAAGCATTTTTAAAGTCTTCTCTTTTACCCTTCTTCTCCGGTAACACTGCTTCAAAAGGCAATCCATGTACCATCTTGCTACGTTTCATAAACATACGAAATGCCGTCGGTAAATCCATTCCCAACTGTTCATATATTTCTGAGACTTCCTGTTTTAATGTTTTATCTGCTCTGAATTGAATAAGAACCTGCTCTGCCATATATGTCCCTCCTTATAAAAATGAATGTAAAATGTTTATTTTTGTATTTATTTGTATTGTACTACAAATATATTAGAAAAGCAATATCTAAAAAATTAAAAAAATAAATCTTTCACACACTCTTCAGACTATAAAAAAGGGATATGCGTTTTCATTTCAATGCATATCCCTTTTTGCAGTCTAAATCTTTGTTTTTCATCATTACTTATTGCTCAGTATAACACCGACCGCTATACATGATCCCTCAAGTGCTACTATTGCTCCTAATAATATACATCCAAATAACATATTTGCCTCCTTTATTCATTCGCATTTGCTGGTTTATATTTCTCAGAATGTCAAGTATGTATCATCCTGATATAGACAATGTGTTTCCTCATCTTTTCTCATCATATCATATTCTGCCTGCTGTTCTGCATCGTATTCATAAATATCTTCCATGTTCTGTACCTTGCCTTTCGTTTGTTTTGTTCTCTTTGTTGTGACTTTAGTATATGTCCGAAAGACTTATAATTCAATATTCAGAACAGGGTTGATATGTAGTATATGCTACATTTAGGCTGGAGGCTGTTGTTTAATTAGCACTTTAGGATTTAATTGTAGCCACATATTCTATTAAATTCATTATGAACCGCTACTAATCGGTATATTATCCATGATTGCTTTGTTAAATTCAGGGTATTCTTTGGCTAGGCGTATCGGCTTTCCATCTTTGTTGATAAAACAGTGTATCGACTCACACTCTGCTAGGACAGTACCATCGGCATTCTTCATGGAATAACCAAGGATAAGCTTAACACCTTTAAAATCTTTTATTGTGACGAGGATAAAAACATCATCTGAAAAGGTAGTGCTTCTTTTATACTTACATGATATTTCTACCGTAGGTGAAATAATCCCCTCTTTTTCAAGCCTGGCATAATCCCATCCCATCTGTTTAAGGAAGTCTATTCTTGCCTCTTCCATCCGTCTCACATAATTTGAGTGGTGAGTGATCCCCATTTTATCTGTTTCATAATATTGTACTGTATGTTTATATGCTTCCATTGTTCTACCTAACCTATGATTTTTATTGTTTCAGCCTTTAAGTCAGATGTATGTAAAAACGATTTTTACATCCGACACACATCGTTCAGCCTCTTTGATCCTGATATATACTGTATTTCCAGCATCTTTTCTTAAAATCCTCAGGGTCTGATGTTCTTTGCTTTCCGCCTTGTAATGGACCTCGATTTCATCTATTTCATTGATTTTTTTAAGTTTGCGAAAACCGGATCATATTCCGGTTATAACCGGTAGTCATAAGATATGCTTTTTCCTGATGAGCATTTATAAGACCGCTAAGTACAAAACTGCTTAACCCATTAATCTGAAGATCAGGATCAGTAATATCAAACAATTCCCCCGAATCACGCTGTATAATAAGCACTGAATCTGATTCAAAGAAAAGTGATAATTCAATTAAAACAGATTTCTTTGCTTTCTTGTTCCTTTCGAGAATAGTGAGACTTATCTCCTCTACAAACAAGGCGGCATGATTGGCAACCTCTTTCGAATATTTATGTGCGATCAGACTGCTGCTGACACGTTCGGAAAGCTTAGCAGCAGTTTCGGGAGTTAATGTATCGTCCAATACCTCTATTTCTGAATCCATGTTCTTCAACACAAACGGGAAATTGTCCTTCCCGAATTTCAGATACACGAACGTAAAAGCACTGATAAGTGTCAGTACCGGTGCCACAGCAAAACCTGCCCACATACCATTTATACCGAAGATCCATGATCCAAGCATCGGCAGAAGAATATAAAGTAGACCATTCTGGAAACATGCTATACATGTAGCCATTCTTATTCGGTCGATCAGCATATAATACGAAGTTGTGAGTGATACAGTACTGCAGAACATAAAACCAAGCGACACGATTCGGAGTGCGGTTATAGACGGAGAAAGCGCTGCTCCATCCCTAATTCCAAACAGACCACAAAACTGTTTGGTAAAGATCCATATGAGTATTGTTGCCACCAAACCTTCTATGATCGCTGCTTTGATTCCGGCTTTAGTTACACGCTTGATCAACTGATGGTTTTTCTCTCCGAAATAAGTCCCTATTAATGGCTGCATTGCCATGCCCACACCGTCCATTACAACTCCGAACTCGATAAGGCTGACAACCACAGCAAGGGTTATCAGTCCGGATTCACCATAGTGTCCGGAAACAAATCCTATCATCACATAATCCATTATTCCCCAGCAGATATATACTGAAGAATCCACGATACTGTATCTTGAAGTCAGTAGGAAATCTTTAAAAGAAAGATGCCATACAAAGTGTAGTGTATTTCCCTTACGGAAATAATGCCAGAAACATGTAAATATACCGAGACTGTTTCCTATCACGGATCCCAGGATGATACCTGTCATTCCCAGATATTTGGTCAGTATGATGGAACAGATAATGTTCCCGCCGATCTGAAATCCATAACAGATATTATTGCATAGTTCATCTCCGTCACTGTAGACCATCTGTTCAAGATAGAAAATTACAATAGTCAGGAAGGCATTGATCGGTACTAAACGATAATATTCGAGAGCTTTTTCTAGGATGTCGCCGGTGATACCGCTAACACTGAAATAAACATCTTGAAATACGAAGATCAGAAGTGCTGAGATCAATCCTATCCCGATACTGATAATGAGTCCCTGGCTGTATATTTCATCCGCTCTGCGTTTCCTCATAGCCCCGATTTCACGTGTAAAAACAATTCCGACACCTGTAGATACCAGATCACCAAAGAAGGTTACCACCGCGGTCACTGGTGTAATAGCATTAATCCCGGCTACTCCTGATTCTCCTATAAAGTACCCGGCGATAATACTGTCACTTAGCAGCATCAGGTACATAACAGCCTTGGTGAATGTGCCCGATATAAGCATAGAAAAGAATTTTTTTTCGCTAAATCCTTTCATTCAAGCCTCCTGATCGTCATGAGAGTTCAACTTCTCTCTTTAAGAAAACTACTATAGTTTTACTGCGCCTACGCTTTTGTTATGTCATTTATCATAAAAATATTGCTGTTATTATAGCAAATTGGCCAAAGAAAGTCAAAATAGCTATCATATCATGCTTTTCAATCGCCAAGACCACCTCCTTCTCAAAAAAAGCACCATGCCAAAACTTTGCAACCAAGCTTTAGCATGATGCTAACATCATCTGTTTTGTCGAAAACCCTCCATAAAAATCTTGCATTTAAGTCCCAAAAAACCACAAAATTACATTGATTTTAAACCAATCCTATGATTATATAATTTCTAGGATCAAAATGAAGGGCATGTAGTGTGTACCACTTCCGGGTGCTGGTAACACCCGGAAGCAAGGTTGGCAGACCAATTGCCACACAATACAGAAAAACTGCGATACACAATCAGAAGTATATCATTATAAAAGTCTTTTGGCAAGTGTTTTTCCTTGAAAAAGAGCATTTTGCTATATACGGCTATTGTTTTGTTATACATTTTTACAAGTTGTCTGCGGTTTCTTTTGTATTCCTTTACGTATATATACGAGGGCATCAGGTGTGGAAAACATCTGATGCCCTTTTTGATTCTTAAAAAATATAAGGGAGAGAAAAATAATGCCTTGGTGGATATATCTAGAATTTTTTGTGTTATATGTAGGTTTTTTGGGGGTTCTTACCCCAAGGTTATTTTTTAAGAAAGATGCATACTATCTCGCACATATTGTAGGTGAGCTTATTGCATTTATAGTATTTTTTATAAATATGCCGGTCTCTCTGGTTATAGCATTCCTTTCTATGTTTTTACCAACAATTATAATAGAACATTTTAAAGATAATACCGGGCACAACAGTTATAAATCTTCAGGTTATGGAACTTCAAAGAAAAAAGACTATCAAAAACTCTATCCGGAAGTATTTAATGCCGTAGGAAGTAGTGTATCTAAAATAGATACAGAATTTGGATTTGTACGTTTTAGGATGAATACTGTATCTATGTTCCACAATGAAAAAGAATCTTTAGTCTGTACCCTTAACAAACCGTTATCATCTTAAAGTGAACTTAGGGAATTAACAAATGCTGTCTGTGAAAAATGGGCATTTGTTATACACTATTCTGATACCCCTGATTATGAATTTCATATAGCTAATCAAATTTGGCGCGATGAACAAGGACCATATCGATTGCTCGTAGTATATGGGTGTGATCATCATGGTGTACCATTTAAACCGTGGCCAGATTTTTACCTGCATTATACTGAAGATTTAAGAGAATATTCTGACAGAAGTTTACGGCAATTATAAAAATATTTAAGGAGATATATTATGAAACGGAAAATTACAATTACAAGAAAAAGAAATTTCATAGGATACGTAGTTGATATGACTATTATAATAGATCATAAACCGTTTAATATTATTAAAAGCGGTGAATTTATTGAGTTTTACGTAGATGAAGATCATCATTTTTTGGAGATTTCAGTGCCGAGATCATCCGCTCAAAGAGGCTCTTTGGAAATACCTCCGGGAACAGAAGATGTCTCATATATTGTTTCTGTAAAAGCCGGGATACTGAAAAACCAAATAGTTATATCTCAAAATAAGGATTAAGAATATGACTACTCAAGAACAGATTCAATACCTAGAGGCCTGTTTTGAAGCAGAACAAGGTCTTTATACCAGTACTAAAATGATTTCATTTTTAGGAGAAAAAATACTGGAAATAGAAAAAAAATATCTAAGCGGTACAATACCTAATATATCAGATCCTCCAAAAAAAGAAGAAATGCTTGGAGAAGCAAGAACATCCTATGAAAATATTATAAATAACAGGAAAAAAAGACTTACAGATGCATACCTCAAATTGAATTTCAAAGAAATAAAGACGCTCAAAGCAGAACTCCAATATTATGAAGAATTAATAGTTGAGGAAATTTCCGGTAAATCTGCTCGTGACGCAGAAAACGAAGCCAGAAAAATAAGAAATGAAAAAGCATATGCCGAATGGGCAACCAGAAATGCAGAATTTAAACTGCATTTTTCATCTATGGTTGACGCAGCATTAGATTCTTTGGAATCTGAAAAACAAAAATTCACATCACAGGAAACAACATTTAATAATGCACTTGAAACTTTATACGGCAGAAATATCCTTCATCATGATTTTCAACATGCAGAAGCAGTTTTTCAGCTTAAAAAGTATCTTGAAATGGGGATCGCTAAAAATTTAACAGGCGAACGAGGAGCCTGTCGATTCTACATGGAAGAATTACGAGCTAATCGTATTACAGGATCTATTGAGAAACTTAGATTATCTGTTGAAAAAGGGTTTTCCCAAGTTCTGGAAAATCAAAAAGGCTTATATAACGAACTGGTTTCTGTTAATAATAATTTTACTAAGCTTCAAAACGACCTGAATAGTAGCTTTTCTTCAATGGTAAACAAAATCAATACCATCGGAGAAAATGTAACAAAAGGAATCGAACAAGGAAACATTTATCATGCAGCAGTTAAAGATGAAATATATACACTATCAAAAGTAATTCAAAAATCCGCCTATAATCAATATCTAATAGATCGAACCAATTATGTAGAGAACTATCTCGGATTTATTTTACAAAATCCGATATTATAACAAAAACACAAGGAGGAACAAAATCATGGCAAGTATACCTACAAACGAATATTACAAGTACAGGGAAATGGTTGAAAGCATCTGTAAGAATGGAGAAAAAGAATCTCTTGAAAGACTGTACAGAGAAATACAGGCACGCTATGGCAGTGACTGTGAAGATCTGCGCAGACTTGACAGCTACAATAGCAGATGGAGAATCCTATAAGTTAACAAATCTCATCATCTATCTTTAAGAAAATTTAAGGGGCTGTGAAAATTTTCACAGCCCCAGTCTGTTTTATCAAGCGCTTTCCGGATACCACTCCGCTATTTTAGCTGTCGGTATTTCAAAATGCTGGTAGTCTTTTCTGTCTTCCCATGATCCGCCCCACTCAAAACCTTTTTCTATAAAAAGCTTGTAACACAGATCGTTTTCATCTATTTTATAAGGGAAATCCGCATCTCTGTCAAGGTAAGGCTCGCCGGTTATAGGCTCTATGATCCTTACACCATCAACAATCTTTGTATAAGGATTATATAAAGTGTTTATATCTACCGCCAATCCTAAACCATGTTTTGAAACTCTGGTAGTATGTGATATGAAACGGAAATTAAAAGATGAAGAATTGTTGTCTTCCATAGACGCTTCATCGTCCGCATCATATTCATCAATAAGAACCATTTTTTCTATAGGATAATCGGCCTCGTAAAGTTTCTTTAAAATATCAAGAACATCTTCAGCTATGTGATAATTTACTATCATCTCGCCTTCTAAAGTATTTCCTTCAAGATCCTTATGTAAAACATGAAGATATCTCAGATCCTCTCTCGGAAGCGTACAGTCATCTTTAAAAGATTTCCCCTTTATCCTATCAAAAATATCATCCGTTATTTCTGAAATATAGAAATCCTCTGCTTTCTTTTCATCTGCACTGTTTACTATATTTTTACTGTTAATTGAGAAAGTAAAATAAGTATCCGGATAAGGTTCCTTCTCAAGAGTAAAATGCCACCATTCCTCTGCTAAAGGTCTAAACCCGTGCTTCGTCATAACTTCACGAAGAAGCATACGATTATCATACTGTTCCTTTGTGATACCGGTATAATCAGGATGGCTCAGTTCGCCGAAATAATCGAAGGTACCGCCCATATCAACTTCTTTTTCGGTATTCATATCAAAAAGAGTAAGATCTACAGTACTTCCGCGGCTGTGTCCAGAATGTGCATCAATATATCCCAATGGGAAAAGAACACTCTTTTTAAGCTCGGGATAAAAATATTTCTTCATACGGGTATCTTCGCTATCAAGAGCCCAGTTCATAAAGTTTGTAACTGCCTTCTGAGGACGATAAGCATCAAAAATCTTTAAACGGTATCCCATCTCCTTAAGCTCGTCACTTACTTCCTTTAAAGCTTCAGCAGATTCTCTGGTAAGAAAAGCGAGTGGCTCTTCATATCCGTCAATCCTGTCACCGACAAAATTATAAGTTGAATAATAACGTATCTCAAGTATCGCATCTGGAACTACATCGGTTAAAAGTACGAAATCTGAAGAGTCATCCGAATACTTATATTCAGATGTGGCAGTAATAACAGCCTTTTTGGCTTTGCTGTATTTTGATGCAACTGTACCTGAATATGCTTTTACCTTTATGTAGTAGTTCCCTTTTGAAAGACCGTAAAAGGTATATTTTCTCTTTTTAAATCCGTCTTTGTCCAGCTGACCTATAAAACTATACTTCTTTTCTCCCTGAGCTTTTGCATAAATAAGATAGCCTTCCGCTGTCGTATTTTTCTTGATCGTTACTATAACCGAATCTCCGTTTACTTCTACGGAAATCTTAGGTCTGACTATATTGGGAGTATCATCTGCCTTTATTTTCAGATACCCGATTCCTGATATGGTCAGGGCAGTTAAACACACAAGAAGCAGTGCTAAAAAACGTTTTCCCATGGCTTTCATTTTTTGTTTCTCCTCCTTGTTATCAGGATATAAAAAACTCGTTTCACAAAGTGATAATATCAAAAATCCATATAAATGTCAACATGCAATAACAGACCGTTTGTTCTTCATACCTATAAAACCCTGTATTTATCAGCACTTTAAGCATAGGTTAATCAAGGTCAATCAAAAATCGCCCTATTTTCCGGAGAAAAAAACGGCGGGAACGCCCTAAAAATGGGCATTCCCGCCATTTCCTACTGAATCGAGGTGACGTGATTCGAACACGCGACCTCTACGTCCCGAACGTAGCGCTCTACCAAACTGAGCCACACCTCGACAAACATTTTTACTGCAAGTTTGCACGGGTAATATTATGCAACTAAAAGCAGAAAAAGTCAAGCAGAAAAATAATAAATTTTACTATCTTTCTTGAAGAAAATGTGCTATAATGAAAGATGATGGCATTTTATACGTAAAATGCGGGGTATTACAATATATTTTTTCGGAGACCGGTATGGCATTACTTGAAAAGACTGTTCTTTTCGATAAATACAGAATTATCCAGCAGTTGGAAAAAAATAATTTTGTAACTATTTATCTTGGGGAGCACCTACATACAAGTGAATATGTTCTCATTCACATTATGAATCCGTACACCATTACTAAGCTTGAGAGTGAGCGTACGAGGTTCCTTAATGAGATGAAGGTTATACGTAACTTTGAGCATTCCTCATTGTTGCGCGTTTATGATGCCGGGGAATATGATGATACTATATGTATCGTATTTGAATATTTCGACGGCATGCCTCTAAATAAATATATAGAACTAAACAGAACTCTTGATATAAAGACAGCTTTAAACATAACCGAACAAATTGCAACAGGTCTGCGTTATGCTCAAAGCTTTAATGTGTTGCACAGATCACTGAAAACTCCCGGAGTACTTGTATTAGAACAAGACGGACATATTCTTGTCAAGGTTATAGATTTTGCTATGGCCTATATTCTTGACTATAATAGTTTTGCCAATACCGACATAGATTACAGTTTCGGCTTCCTGGCTCCGGAAACAACGGGTGTGCTTGACCATCCTGTCGATCAGCGGTCTGATCTTTACTCTCTCGGCATCATTATGTACCATATGTTAACAGGGTGTCTTCCTTTCCATTCCGACACCATGGACAACATGGTATATAAACATCTTGCTGTTCGCGTTAAGCCCCCTGAAGATATAAATCCAAACATTCCGACTGATGTTTCAAATATTATAACCAAACTTATAAGCAAAGATCCTGAATTAAGGTATTCTACAGCTAATGAGGTTATCAGTGATATCGACAGATTTCTGTCAAATACTGAACTTGGGGTTCCTATTACAGATGACGATATCCTTCATGGTTTTAACCGAAAAGCCAAAGTTTACAGCAGGCACAGAGAACTCACACAGCTCAAGGAGACCTGTGAAGATTCTTTTGAGAATTCAGGTCATTTCATATTCGTTCACGGAGCTACCGGAAGCGGTAAAACCGATCTTATGAATAATCTCTTTACGGAGCTGAGTAATCACGGAACAGTATGCCTCAGAAGTTCTTTTAAGTCCCAGTTTCGTATGACGCCGTATTCAGCTTTCCAACAGCTTTTGAACGAATTTGCCAATATATACGGTACTTATGAGAGGAAGCACCAGATTACCGAAAAGAACAGGCTCTCACAATTAATAGGGGGGCTTACAAGCACAGTGGCACGTATCAGCCCTATAATGAGTTCTGTACTTACAGAGACGGTATCTCTTCCTCAATTAGACGATTATAAAGAGCAACAGCGTTCTTTTATGTTACTCTCTACCTTTATGCTTTCTCTGTTAAGAGATGAAAGGCCTTACTGCATATTATTCGATGATATGCAGTATGCGGATTCTTCTTCACTCGCTCTTATATGTGAAATGGCTGAACGGGTATCCTCTCATAAAGTATGTATCGTGGTTACTATGAGAGACTTTGATTCAACAGAGGAAAATCCTCTGATTGCTTCTGTCATTTCAAGGCTGAGAAGCTGTGAAGGCTTTTTGGATCTGCCTCTTAAACCTTTTAATGAAACACGTATGTGTGAGTACCTTGCCGACATTCTTAATCTTCCAAGACAGGAATGTAACGTTCTCACAACCTATATGATAGAAAAGACTGATGGTAACCCATATTTTACCATCAATGTTCTCCGTTCTATGCTCGAGGATGGAGTTATAACCGTAAGTAACAGAACTCTTGAACATGACTGGGACAAGCTCCGAGCAGTTAATTCCGAGCACGAGGTTGTCAGTATCATAAAGCGGAAGATGTCCTTATTGGACGAAGATGCTGTTACCTTACTAGAGATTGCTGCAGTCATCGGATATGAGTTTTCCCTTGATCTGCTTTCATATATAACGGATATAAAGCTGAATGATATGCTGCCTTTTATAGACCATGCCGTATCAATGCAGTTTATTAACTATGCTTCTGCAAGAAAAACTCTTGTTTCATTTGCTCATAAGCAAATCTATGAATTTTTCCTTGCAAGGATCACTCCTGACCGTGAAAAAGAACTTCATTACTGGATAGCCAAAGGTATTGAAGCTAAGTATTCCGGTGAAACAACACAACATCTTTATCGTCTTGTTTATCATTTTCTTATGGCCGATGATGATAAGGGCGTTAAGCGTTATTGCCTTGACGCTGCGCACCTTGCAGAATCATCAAATGCAAACGAAGAGGCCATAAACTATTATAAGAAATCCCTGGAACTCATGGGCAATCGAACGGCTGCCAATCTGCAAAGCTGGATTGCCGTGAAGAAATCTCTGATCAATCTGAATTTGGTGACCGGTCACTTTAATGATGCCCTTTCCATAGCAAATGAGCTTCTTCCTCTTATGGAAGACAACCTCGAAAAAGCTAAATTATTTAAAAGTATAGGCGTCGGTCACTTCCGTCAGGGAAATTTCAGAGATTGTATTACAAGTCTTATGACTGCGTTAAAATCTCTTGATTTCAAATTCCCTTCTTCTGAAGCAGAGATGGCCCTTATGCTTCACTCCTTAAAAGCAGGGATTATGTTTACCAACGGTTCAGACATCACTAAGAATCGTGCTTCTACAGGAGAATCAACAAGAAGAGATACCGATATCAGCGAACAGGATAAGGTTATCGTTTCTGTTCTGCAGACACTCATATGGGTTTATGCATATACCAGTAAAACAAGTTTTAATTATACCCTGCTGCGTCTCTATACCTATGCAATTAAAAAGTTCGGAAATTCTCCAGAACTTGGTTTTGGCGCATCAGCGCTTGTAGTTTATTATGGTTTAAATAATGAAAAAAAGAAAGCAAAACTCGCCCAATCGCTGACCTTGACTTTAAGAAAATCTATCGGAGACCGTTTCGGCTATGCCAGAAGTCTTTTTGTGAGCGGTGCTTTTTCCATAATGGAAAGCGAACATGTCAAAGCCGTAAAATATCTCAATGAAGCACTTGATGTTTTTAATGAGATAGGCGATATGTGGGAAATAAACAATACTTACATATATCTGTGTATGGCATTCTATATGTCGGGCAGATTCGAAGAGGGCAGGGAAACCTGTGAAAAAGCCATTGCGCTTTCGCAGAAGCTTAATGATAAGTTTAATCTTCTTATCGCTTCTTCCATTATGGTCGCCTGCCTGGCATGCAAAGGTAATTTCAGTTTGGCTGAAGCTGCCGCTGATTCCGCATCCAAACTTAATGATGAACTTCCTATTCCTTTTGCACAATGTTTCTATCGTGCTATGATCGGAGTTCTTAAGCTTGAACAGAACAAATTTGAAGATGCTGAGAAACATCTTAATATCGCCCAGAATTATATAGACTCTGTTCGTTTTGTTGATGTGCCGCTTATGAACGTCACCTCACATCTTGCAATTGCCAAGATTTCTCTCTTCCAGGGAGAACGCAACAGTCTTCTTCAGGAACTCAGAGTCCGTCAGGAGGCTTATCTTCGCACTCTCTGTACACAGGCTATAAGCGATTCTAAAACATATCCTTGTTTTCTGCTTCCTGCCTACAGAGCTATGGCCAAGTATGCCTCTATGATAAACAAACCTAAAAAAGCTGATGATTATTATAAAGAAGGTATTCTTCTTGCGTCTGAAACCCAAAATGTATTTGATAATGCCCTGATTCATTATGAATACGGTCTGTTCTTACTTGACCAGCACAGGACTGAAGAATCTCGTTATAATATATTTGACGCATATATGAATTTTTCAAGCATTAACGCCTCATTATATATAAAAAAATGTGAAGAGCTTATAACTACCAGATATGCAAATAATTTCATATCCAATTCACTTATGGCTGATATTTCTTCGAAGCAGAACAGGATGAATGTAGATCGTAAAGTGAATACACTTTTAAGAATGGGTGAACGACTTACTTCAACCCTTGAAATTGAAGAACTTCAGAATAAAGTCCTGCAGGACGCCGTAGAACTTGCAGGTGCAGAGAGAGGTATTCTTTTCCTGTATCCCGAAACAGGAGAAAAGAAGCTGTATGTTGCTTCGATTTTCAATACAGGTAATTTCGACAGTTATTCCTATGATTGGATACTTGAAGATGTTGAACTTACAAAACAGCCGGTTGTGATCAATGATGTTCAATCGGATGAATTCAGGAAAAATTACTCTCAGATGGTACGTTACGGTATTAAATCAGTTATGGCTATGCCAATGTTTGTTCGCGGAAAACTATATGGTGTAATCTATCTTGATTCAAGACTTGTACGCGGTATTTTCAGTAATGAATATATGGAAACGATAGGCTTCATTGCAAACCAAAGCGGTGCACCTATTGAGAATGCCCGTCTTTATCACAGGGCTATCACGGACGGTCTTACCCAGCTTTACGGTCGTTCTTATCTTGACAACCTGATCATCGATAAAACTTCAGATCCTGATAAGGCAAAGCTTTCAGCTCTTATGCTCGATGTTGATTTCTTTAAGAAATGTAACGATACTTACGGACATCAGTTCGGCGACGAAGTTTTGAAACAGGTTGCAAGCATCATGAAGAAGGTTACCGGTAACAGAGGAACTGCTTGCCGATACGGTGGTGAAGAGTTTGTAATCCTTCTGGATTCTAACAACGCGGAGACCGCTATTTCCATAGCCGAGAAAATACGTCAGACTATTGAAACGACCTCTGTTCCGTTTAATGAGGGAAGTAAGGTCACACTTGTTTCCATCACTGTCAGCATCGGTGTCTCCATATGGACTTCAAAGATGGAACGTGTGGAATTAATAGAACATGCCGATAAGGCCTTATACTCCGCTAAACGAAATGGAAGAAATCAAGTAATTCTTTGGAATAAAGAGCTTGGATAAAAAATATAAAACCCGGATCATTACAACTCATTTGATCCGGGTTTATTTGTCTTATGATATAGCTGCCCTGCACTCACTAATCTTTTCTGCGACCATATCTTTTAATGTTGAATTAGGTACAACCTCAGTCACTTTATTATAACTTTCAATTGCCTCTTCATATTTTCCCATAGCCTGATAGCTTTTTCCAAGATAGTAATATGGATTGTCGTATGTTGTATCCATATCACATGCTGCGTTAAGCCACATTACAGCCTCGTCATACATTTCATTTTCATACAGATTCTTTCCTGCTTCGTATACCTTTTTTGAAGCTAAAGGATATATTTCGGAACGCATGCTTTTTAATATATTAGAGGCATATTCCTGAGCTATTTCTTTTTCATCAATCTTCCATAGCTTGTATGCAAGAGCGATCAGTTCATCATCAGTATATTCTCTTGCCGTAAGATCTCTGTATATAGACCAGGCTTCAAAGAAATTCGTATAACTTTCACTGTTTACATTTACTGAAACACTGTTACTGTCGCCTCCGAGCATTCCTTCAAGCTTCGAGATTTCCTTTTCCTGATTGGTTATAGTTTCCTGAAGCTGCTGAATTGTGGCAGATTTAGCTGCCAGCTCAGCACTGTAATCTATTTTGGAGCTTTCATATTCCTGTTTAGCATTCTTTTTTACCGTAGGAACTATCAGCCATTGAGAACATATAATTCCCAGAATTACTCCCAAAATCAGATTTACAAAAGGAAGTATGCTGGGTTTATCCTCTTTATAAGAGAATTTTGCTGCGATAGGTTTATCTCCCGCATCGCTGGTATCTGTTATTTCTTCCTCACCTTCTCCTTCAACCGTGCTTCCAGTTAACTCCGCACGGTATTTTAAGAGCGCAGTGTTACCGACATCAATTTTTAACCCCGCATTTATCAGCTTATATGCTTTTACATTCTCACCATTCTCAATATATATCAATGCTAAAAGCTGATATGCCTTTAACATTTTCCTGTTTATGGTAAGAGCACGTTTCAATTGTATAATAGCAAGGTCAAAGTTATGCTGCCTTGCCTCGCCAAGAGCCAGATTATACTTTTTTACTGCCTGATTCATTGAATCAAGCTCCTGGGTATCTTTTTTTATCTTTTCCAGAAAATAATCTGCTTCGTTATCTTCCGGATCAAGATGGCGGCTCACAAGCCAACAAGAAAGTGCATTTACAATATCGCCTGTTTCGTAATAAATAAGGCCAAGAAGGTTTCTCGCATCACTGTTATGTTTATTCAGCTCAAGACTTTTTTCCAGAACAGGGATGGCCGCAGTAAAATTCCTTATCTGAGCCATTCTTAGTCCCCTGTTGTAGAATATATTCGAGCGTCCACGCAGAACTCTTAAGGGTTCTAAATTCAAGCCACATTCGCATATCAGTCTGGTAGAAACCACATTGTTTCCACAATATGGACAAATCATCATTTTCCCCTATAAAATCAATAATCATCTGAAGCAGACTGGTTTACCTGATATTCTCTGAACTTACGGGCAATCTGGGCAGATTGCATATCCTGAAAGTTGCGTGCCAGATTCATAACTATATCGGTTATGTCCCTAAGTTTTTCTTCTGCTATGTTATCTTCCACTCTGTCTAAATCCATAGAGAGCTGGAATTTTTCCACTTCTTCATCAAAATCTATCATAACCTACCTCTTAATAAGCCTTTCCCCAATATACCATTGCTTTTGCTGTTTTTCCGCAGCATACGCATTTATCGGAAAGCTTTTCCTGTTCAAACGGCATACATCTGGATGTTGCAGTAGTATCTTCTTTTATCTTGTTCTCACATTCAACATCTCCGCACCACATAGCCTTAACAAAGCCGGGTTTATTATCTATGATATCCTTAAATTCATCATAATCCGTTGCAGAGTAAGTATGAACATCACGGTGTTTTCTGGCGGTCTCAAGCATATTTTTCTGAATAGCGTCAAGTATTTCCGGTATTTTGACAGCTATTTCAGAAATAGAAACAGTAATCTTTTCTCCGGTATCCCTGCGGCAGATAATACATGTACCCGCTTCGATATCTTTAGGTCCTATTTCAATACGTGTAGGGAATCCTCTCATCTCCTGTTCAGAAAACTTAAATCCGGGTCTCTTGTCGGATTCGTCAAGTTTTACACGTATTCCCTTGTTTTTAAGCTGTTCACAGATTTGTTTTGCAGCATCTATTACTCCCGGTTTATTCTGCATAATGGGAATAATAACCGTCTGAACGGGTGCGACTCTCGGAGGAAGCTTAAGTCCGGAATCATCTCCGTGAACCATTATAACTCCTCCTATGAGACGTGTTGACATACCCCATGATGTCTGATATACATATTGCAGTTTATTATCTTTGTCAGTATACTGGATGTTAAATGCTTTTGCAAATCCATTTCCGAAATTGTGGCTTGTTCCTGACTGCAGTGCTTTACCATCATGCATAAGTGCTTCAATAGTATATGTAGCTTCTGCTCCTGCAAACTTTTCTTTATCAGTTTTTCTTCCTTTAATTACAGGGATAGCCAATACTTCTTCGCAAAATTCTGCATAAAGATTTAGCATCTGTTTTGTACGTGCTTCGGCATCTTCCGCTGTTGCATGAGCAGTATGCCCTTCCTGCCAGAGGAACTCTCTGGAACGTAAGAAAGGACGTGTGGTTTTTTCCCAACGGACAACACTGCACCATTGGTTATATACCTTAGGCAGGTCTCTGTATGAATGAACTATATTGGCATACAGATCGCAGAAGAGGGTTTCAGACGTAGGACGTACACAGAGTTTTTCCTGTAACGGCTCCAGTCCTCCCTGTGTAACCCATGCTACTTCAGGGGCAAAGCCTTCAACATGATCTTTCTCTTTTTCAAGCAGGGATTCCGGAATAAACATAGGCATATAAACATTCTCAACACCGGTTTCCTTAAATTTCTCGTCCAGCTGCTTCTGTATGAGCTCCCATATAGCATATCCCGCCGGCTTGATAACAAGACATCCCTTTACACTTGAATAGTCGATAAGTTCTGCCTTGGTGACAATATCTGTATACCATTGAGCAAAATCCTCCTGTATCGAGGTTATTGCCTCTACCATCTTCTTTTCTTCAGCCATTTTTATTTCTCCTTGAATAATCCTCTTTATAGATATTTTTTCAAAATATCAGCTTTATCAGTCTTTTCCCACGGAAGGTCAAGGTCTGTTCTTCCGAAATGACCGTAACTTGCGGTCTGCTTATATATCGGTCTGCGAAGATCAAGCATCTTTATTATACCCACAGGCCTCAGATCAAAATTCTCACGAATTATTTCCAGCAGTCTTGTATTAGAAAGCTTTCCGGTACCAAATGTCTCAACATTTATCGAGGTCGGTTCAGCAACTCCTATAGCATAAGATAACTGGATCTGACATCTGTCAGCCAGTCCTGCTGCCACTATATTCTTAGCTACATAACGAGCTGCATAACATGCTGAGCGGTCAACCTTTGTGGGATCTTTTCCTGAGAAAGCTCCACCGCCGTGCGGTGCAGCACCGCCGTATGTATCAACTATTATCTTTCTTCCGGTAAGTCCGCTATCACCTGAAGGACCTCCGATAACAAATCTTCCGGTAGGATTGATAAATATCTTTGTATTATCATCAATCATTTCCGAAGGTATTACCGCGTCAATAACATATTTCCTTATGTCTTCGTGTATTTTTTCCTGTGTAACTTCCGGGTCATGCTGTGTAGAAACAACAATTGCCTCCAGTCTTTCAGGTTTTCCATCCTCTCCATATTCAACGGTAACCTGAGATTTCCCATCAGGACGAAGATATTGTAGTGTTCCGTTTTTTCTTACCTCTGCGAGCTTTTTTGTAAGCTTATGAGCCATAGCTATAGCATATGGCATAAATTCAGGAGTTTCATTCGAGGCATATCCGAACATCATTCCCTGATCTCCGGCTCCAACATTATCCTGATTTGCTTCAACATATTTCTTGTTCTGTTCCTCTTCTTCCTCAATAGTCATTGCTTTTCCGCTTTTTGCTTCCAATGCCATGTTTACACCCATAGCAATATCAGCAGATTGTTCATCCAAAGCTACCATAACGCCGCAAGTATCAGCATCAAATCCATATTTTGCTCTTGTATAGCCTATCTCACGTACAGTATCTCTTACTATTTTCTGTATATCTACATAACCATTCGTCGTTACTTCTCCCATAACCAGCACAAGTCCTGTCGTACAACATGTTTCACAGGCAACTCTGCTAAAAGGATCGTTTTCAAGCATTGCATCAAGAATTGCATCACTTATCTGATCGCAAATTTTATCGGGATGTCCTTCTGTTACTGACTCTGAAGTAAATAAATATTTTTCCATATAGATTCCTTCGCAAATCGCGTTTTCCTTTCTCTGTTTCTGTTTACACACTTATGCCCTGCAGAAGCATTAATTTCAGCTCTGCAGGGCTTAAAAGTATGCATTGATAATAAATCATTTCAAATAAATATATCAAATGATTACTGAATGGTAATCTTTATTACCGGTCTGACACCCTGTCGGTTACTTGCATCAATTCCACCACTCATCAATGTTCCGCTGCCATCAACATATGCTGCTTTAGATGAACCGGAATTAACCCACCACATACCAACTACGTATGTATCAAAGCTGTTCTTTCCGAAATTCTTTCTCATAGAAGCATAATCAGTTACGGTAGTCTTCATATTTAGTTTAGTATATGATGAAATTTCCTGTGACGTAAGGAATGTAATGCTTCCCGACACTATCTTCTTTTCCGTTCCGCTCATAACGCTATTCTTAAATGTAGATGAAAGCCAGTCACTTAAGCCGTTATATTCATAAAAATCTATAACCTGATCGGAAATCAGTATCATCTCACTCTTTGATGCCTTAAGCACAAGCCATTTAACAGGCGCAAATCTATAGTAAAGCGTAGCGGTCTGAGTACTTGACTGCATATAATCAACCCTCATATATTTAGTTCCGCCAAATTCTATAATGCCTTTACTATCTGCGGTCTGTTTATCAAGATTACTTACTGTAGCAACAGAAGTAACTCTTGAAGAAGGATATCCGCCAAAGTATACATATTGAACCTGATTCGGTTTGAGACCGTCAAACGAAGTACTCTTTGCAAGATTATAATTCTTCAGAGTACCATCTGAAAGTTCAAATCCTATAAGATTAGAATAATATGTAATCTTACTTAATGCAGGTGTCGGTGTAGCATCCGGTTTCTGTGTTGCCGTAGGCTTGGGAGTAGGAGTTGCTGTTGCCTTAGGTGCCTTTGTAGGCTTCGGCGTAGGCTTTTCAGTAGGTGAAGGAACCGGTGTTACTGTAGGCGTTGCTACTGTTGTAGGTGTAGGTGTCACAGTGGCAACAGGTGTCGGTGATGCCGAAATGTCTTCTGTAGGTGTAGGCGTTTCGGTCGGAATCGGTGTCTCAGTGGGTACCGGCGTCTCTGTAGGCGTAATCTCTTCAGTCGGTGTAATTTCCTTCGTAGGTGAAGGAGTATCTGTTAAAGTATCGGTAACTGATGGATCATCCGTAATTTCAGGTTCATCTGTAGGAATAGGAGTATCAGTTACAGGAGGTTCGGTAACAGGAGTATCTGTAACAGTAACTTCTGCTGTCGGTTCAGGAGTAACCTCAGTATTATTACCCGGAGATGTGCCCGAAGTAGGTGCCGGTAAACCTCCGTCAGGAGCATTCATAGGACCCTTTGATTTTTTATTCAATGCCGGCACAAGTATTATAAGTAATGCCAATATAAGTATCAGTGCAAATGCAGATACTATTATAATCGGTCTTCTCTTATATCTCTTAATAGCTGCAACAAGTTCGCTTGCTTTCTGATACCTCTTTTTGGGATCCTTCTCCATACATTTACTAATGATGGATGCAAGAGAAACGCTAACTTTACCACCAGCCTTATTAACGGATGTAACATCTCCGATAGAAGATTCAGGCCTCTTTCCGGTAACTGCGAAATACAATGTAGCACCGAAATTATATATATCCGAACGTTCATCAACACTTGCAAAAGCACGTGAAGCGGCCTCGCAGGTAGTACCCTGTTGAGCAGTATAGATACCGTCAGCTCCTGTTGACAGTGTTTTTGCATACTTCTCATCATATGTCGTTGATGAATATGTATTTGCCGATCTGAATTCATACTGTTCAGGAGGTGCATATCCATCGGAATAACCGATTACGTGTGCACCATGCTGATCAATATTCTCAGGATTATAATCTGTCAATACAACACTGTCATCTGACTTAATGATGATATTTGAAGGCTTTATATCAGCATGTATAACCTTTGGTTCAAATTCATGCAGATATTCCATCGCACTGCTGACCTGATCAGCCCATGCAGCAATTTTTTTCTCAGGGAATCTTTTTCCTTCGGAAATATACTGGTAAAGTGATTTTCCCTCAACATATTCCATTACAGAATATATATTTCCACCCACCTGGATATAATCAACTACCTGAGGAAGGTTCTTATGTTTTACCCGCTTCATACGGTTAATGGTATCCGTAATATTTGCAAGGTTTTCTATCTGTGAATGTATCTTTTTTATAACTACATTCATATTGGCGGACTTGCTGAAGGCTTTATAAGCCATACCATCTCTCCCGCCTATAGGAATTATACCGGAATAATTATCGCCGAAAAGCTCCTGAGGTGTTAACGGAATTTCATCATCATCTGAAAATGTGGGCTCGGTGTATGTCGGCTCTGTATATTCAGGTTCGGTATATACGGGTTCGGTGTATGTCGGCTCAGTGTATGCCGGTTCTGTGTACTCCGGTTCTGCCGGTACTTCATTTGCAGGCTCCTCATATACAGTATTTTCATATGTTGGTTCTTCATATGTCGACTCTGTATTTACAGGCTCGGTGTATGTCGGCTCTGTATATTCAGGTTCGGTATATACGGGTTCGGTGTATGTCGGCTCAGTGTATGCCGGTTCTGTGTACTCCGGTTCTGCCGGTGTCTCATTTGCAGGCCCCTCATATACAGTATTTTCATATGTTGGTTCTTCATATGTCGACTCAGTATTTACAGGCTCAGTGTATGTCGGCTCTGTATATTCAGGTTCGGTATATGCGGATTCGGTGTATGCCTGCTCAGTGTATGTCGGCTCGGTGTATGCCGGTTCCGTGTACTCCGGTTCTGTGTACGTAGGTTCTGTATATTCAGGTTCAGTATACGTCGGCTCGGTGTATGTTGATTCTGCATATTCGTGTGCGGAGTATGTAGATTCGGTATATGTAGGCTCTGTATATTCAGGCTCGTTAAATACCGGTTCGGTGATTGCAGCGGCTTCAGGATTCTCAATATTTTCGGATATATTATCCTCTGAAACAACATTCTCCGAAGATTCTGTTTTTACATCCATTCTGGCGCCGCATGCCTCACAGAAAATGGCTGAATCACTATTCATTTCCCCACAAATTTTACATAATTTCATTAAAGAGTAACCCCTTTCAATCTGACAGTTTAAAACTATATATAATAAATCATCAGTTCAAGGTAAACTTGGATATGATATCGCTTAATGCTTTCGCATTTTCTTTATTATTATCTACCGATCCGGCCATATCTTCAGCGATACGACTCGTATGCTCATTCTTATCAACGATATTATCTATACCTGCACTGTTCTGTTCTGAAAGCATTCTGATATCATCCATCTGGGAAACAAGATCATTAACAAATTTCTTAAACTCAGATACGCTCTTGCTGACATCATTAATATTGTTTATCAGCCCATTGGTAATTCTGTTGTTGTTCTGTGCTTCAATATTGAATTCTTCGAATTTTGCCATGATATCGTTTTCAAGATACTCATTCAGCTCATCGAAGCACTTAACGGTCTCATCAACACTCTCATTTGTAAGTCTTGTAATATCCTGAATTTTTTGTGCTGCTGAAGATGTATTTGAAGCAAGTGTTCCGATCTCAGTAGCTACAACCGCAAAGCCCTTACCCTGTTCACCTGCACGGGCAGCTTCGATAGAAGCATTCAATGATAGAAGTTTTGTCTGGGTAGCTATCGAAAGAATATCATTTACGAATGTATTGATCTTGCTTAATGTTCTCAGCTTAACCATAACATCCTGAACAGCAGTCTTGTTTTCTTCAATATTCTTCTTTGATTCAACAAGTGTCTGTGCTGATTTCTTTTCCATAGATTCAGCTGCCGCAAGAATATTTCCACTCTGCTCAGATCCTTCCTTTACAGAATTAGCAACATTCTCAACAAGAGCGTTCATCTGCTTTATATTGTTATTAACTCTGTCAACTATAGAGCCTGTAGATGTAAGGCTTGTAGCAAGTTCTTCTGTAGTTGCCGTATTGCCCGCAACATAACCAACAAGATCCTTTGAGTTAACGGCCATAACATCTGCAGATGTATCAAGACTTCTTGAACAGCCTTTCAGAGTATCTACGATCCCACTGAGCGATTTTCTGAGTTCCTCTATCTCATGGGCTATTACACCAACCTCATTTTTGTCTTTGGATCTTCTGATAACTTCTTCATTCTTCTCAAGATTTAATTTTCCAAGTTCCTTAACGGCTGAAGTTATCTTACCCAAAGGATTCGTAAGTAATGTGATAGAAACTGCGGCAAATGCGATGATAAGGATTATTGCTACAGCTCCGATAATTATCATATTCCGAAGATTCTTGTTAGAAGCTTCATATAATGCACTTTTGGCTGCTGTAAGTATTACTGCCCATTCACGACCGGGAACAGACTCATAATTTACTACAATGGTCTCTCCGTTCTTATAATCTTTATTGGTATATTCGAAATGCCCCTTCTCTTCTCCCCCTGCAATCTTTGCCATGACTTCGCGCAAAAGCGGGTTTTCTGTTTCAAGAGCGATAAATTCTTTTTCAGCCTCATCGGTAGCCATAAAGGTTGTTCCGTTTGAACTGTTTATCATGTAAAAATAGCTGTCATTTATACCTGAAATCTTATTTTCTTCAAGGATGCTCTCAAGTTGCGTGTTAAATACGCCGGCTCCTACATAACCTATAATCTTATCATCCTTCACAACAGGAGCGTACATGGAGAGGCAAAGCTGCCCTGATCCCTTTGATACCATGATTCCGGCATCATAAACTCCGTTCTTGTTAGCTTGCAGATATCCGATAAGTTCTTCCAATGCGCCTCCGTTTCTTAACGTTCTTCCGATAACGGGTACTGCATTATAGGTTAACACAGTACTGTTCATATTGCCCACATAAAGGCCTTCCCAGTTCTCAAGCGAACCAAAATAATTCAACGTATAGTCCTGTGCTTCGGAATAAGTTTTCAGATTATTCCCGAAATATTCCGCATTTTCATTTTCGGGAGTTCTGTTCGCATTGGTGCTTCTGTCTTTCTCATCTTCAAGAAGGATATCCTCAATACATTTAGCCTTTGAAAACAGAATAAGCTTTTGCTCGGACTCCTCCACGAACTTCTCAATAGACTTTTCCTGAGCACCAAGATAAGTAGACATATTGTCGTTTATCTTATCCCTTAGCATCGTATTTGAATTAATAGCTGCTATTATACAAAGTAACATAACCCCAACTACAACAGTTATTGCAACAATGGAAATAACGATGGTTCTCATCTTAAGATTTCTCATTCTATCCTGCCTCCGAAAATATTATAGTTTGTATATTTCTTTATAAATGATCAACCTTACTTTATCTCTGTGTTCCGGTTTTGCCAAATAATACAAAAAACTGTCTACTACATTTCTTACACCGTGTGCCCTTCCGTCAACCTTAAAGTGTCTGAATCCAGCTTCTCTGTATTTTCCGAATATCATATCCGTGGTGATAAAAGAGTGGTTATCCATTATCTGGTAAAAAGATCTTGCGGTATATTTGCATTCCGGGAAATCAAGATCTGCAAATTCCAGCTGAGCTTTACCTATTGCATTATAATGAGCCCTTCTCCTCGGACAATGGTCTTGGCAGTAATGGTTTACTATCACTTCAATTTTTTCTTTCGGTTCAAGACTAAACAGTTCGTCCGTATTATTTAGAGATGAATCAGTCACGACAAGGTAATAATCCTTCTTGAGTTCTTCCCGTATCGTATCGAGATCTTCCATACATTTTGTAGTAGAGGATATCAGCTTCATCCCCGGATATTTATCCCTTATATATGCTTCAAGGACCGGTGAATTAACAATTACTTCATTCTTCCCGTTATTTGCCCGTTCAAGACAAAGATTACAATAAGTATCTCCGAGATGTTTTTCCTCAATGAGTGGATTTGTGAAAGTATATCTGACAGCTATATCCCTGTCATTATACTCTTTGATCATGGACTCCATCTCTTTTTTCTTTATACTTCCCAGAACAACACGTCCTCCGTTCCAGATTGCTCCGGGGAATGATCCATAAGCTGCTCCAATCCTTACATCTTCGTAAAACCAATCAGGTATATGTTTTACAAGATCGTCCAAAAAACAGATTAAAGGAGCATTATTAAACAAATCCGGCAAATAGAAGTTTAACATTTCATCACCATTCTTCTTCATATTACATGTTACTGCAAAAAAGCAAAGCATAACACAATATTAATTATATCATGTTATGCCTGCAAAGTAAACTATTATTTTAAACTCTTCACTATTTCAGACTAATGCGGATAACCGGACGCATGCCATGTCTTTCCGTATCCGAAACTGCAGATGAAATTATCTCAAATGAATCATCCGAGACAGCTTTCATATAGCAGAATTCACTATATTTTTTATCATCCTCCGGCATAAGCCACCAGGTGGCATCTGCAGGATCTCTGTATGAAGCAGTTCCGTAATTATGTCCCATTCTCGCATAGTCGGTACATTCCGTTCCGATTTTCTTTATTTCATCTGTAAGCTCAGAATTTTTAAGCAGGAAAGGCTCACCGACAAGCATCCTTTTCTCTTTATCCGAAAAAGATACATTTACAAACCCGTTTTTCAGGAAACTTCTCAACTTACTTTCTGCCCAGTCTGACTCAGATGCTTCCTTCTTAACAGGTTCAAAATCAAGAATATTCTCAGAAATAAGTGTCAATATGCCATCTTCGAGGCCTATCACCTTCCATCTGATACTGTTATTCTTATAGTATATTACTTCCGAACTGCCATCTGCATTGGTATAATTCACACGGTTATATCGCACGCCGTCCAGTTCGGCCATTGAATCTGACCCAAATTTTTCTGATGATAAAGCATTAATTACAGCATCATCTTCAACCAGTTCAGAAGGATATCCTCCGAAATATACCCATTCAACCGCCTCTGTATCAACATCCGATATACCGCCTGTTTCTCCGTATATCATTGTTCCGTCCTTCAAAACTAAACTCAGGCTGTTTTGAGAATAAGCTATATCCGGCAAAGGAGAAGGAGTTGGTGTTGCTGTAGGCAATGGTGTGGCAATAGGCTCAGGCGTTGCCGTGGGTACAGGGGTTGCTGTAGGTTCAGGCGTAGCTGTAGGCATGGGCGTTGCTGTAGGAGTCGGTATGGCCGTAGGCTCAGGTGTGGCAGTAGGAACAACCGTCTCCGTAGGAACAGTAGTGACAAAAGCGGATGAATCTTCCGGCGGCAACTGTGTCACTTCTTCAGGTGGACGCATTTCAGGCTTGATCTTCTTTTTTTCAAAAAGTTTAGGTCCGAAAACAATACCTGCTACAGCCAACAGTACTGCCAATACAGCACCTATAGTTACAGGCATTGAAATAACATTTTTCCGCAATGCATCCATTAATGCTCTTGCCGATTGGTACCTTTTCTTAGGCGAACGTTCCATACATTTGGAAATTATCTTTCTGAACTTCCTGCTTATCCTTACTCCCGTATCCGAAATAGGAGTAACCTGCTCCGCCGAAGACCCGGGCATTTTTCCGGTAAGGATAAAATAGAATGTCGCTCCAAACGAATAAATATCGGATTTTTCGTCTATTATCGCATACGCACGCGATGAAGCATCGTAAGTAAATCCGCTTTGCACAGAATAGATGCCGTCAGGATTTGTAACAATTGTCTTTGCGTATCTGTCATCATATCTGCCTGTAGCGGAATACTGGTTTGCTGAAACAAAATCGTACTGTTCCGGAGGAGCATAGCCATCAGAAAAACCAATAGTATGCGTCCCGGCCTCTTCCGAAATACCTATATTAAAATCAACCAGATATACTTTATCGCCTGAAGCCAGGATAATATTGGAGGGCTTTATATCACCATGGATTACTCTCGGTGAAGCTTGATGTAAGGCTCTCAGCGCATCAGCAATTCTTATGGCCCAGCTTTTAACCTGTTTTTCGCTGTATCTCGTACCGTCAGAAATGTGCCTGAAAAGCGATCTGCCCTCAATATACTCCATGACTGAGTAAACATATCCGTTATACATCACATAATCATATACCTTGGGAAGTGCAGGATGATCCAGCTGTTTGAGCTTTTCAATATCACTCTGCATTTCAAAAAGGTTCTGTATCTGCGAATGAACTCTCTTAATAACAACCTGGCGGCTGTTTCTGCGATCCATGGCCTTATAGGCAGTTCCTTCTCCGGAACCTATTTCGCCTAAAATAGTATAACTTTCGTTAAATATCTCTTCCGGAGTTCTTGTCTGACTTTCAGGCTCGAATTTTTTTACTTCCGGGGCCGAATCAAAAGCCTCTCTTTTGGCTGCTTCCTGAGCTGCGACTACTTTATCGGCCAGATTTTTCCTATATCTGTTTACGTTTATATAAGTCTCTTCATTTTCAGTGCTTTCAGCCGGTGCCTGATCCAAGTTCTCAGTATCCTCTATTTTTATATCATCTTCATCCATTAAATATATCCCTTCAAAAATACCCTGCAACGGCTAAACAGTCACATGCCCGCTATGATCATTGACAGATATCCGCCTATCTCGGTTGCACTCTTTCCCATAGCGTCAAGATAATGCCTGCCAAACTCTTTTCTCTCTTCGGTATTGGAAATCCCCCTGCATACGGGACACTCACTGCCTTCTTTTTCTTCGCCGGGAAGAGGTGTATAAGCTATCAAAAAGAATGTTTTTGCTATATCAAACAGCGGTTTTCCTATACAATAGTCGGAAGCCGATAAAGCTACAGGTCCGTCATCCGTTATTAAAACATTTTCCGGATGAAGATTTCCGTGACATAACGAACTGCCTTCTTTCATAGTACCCAGGAAGCGTATCATTTCTCTGGTTGCGTCAGAATCTGCCTTCTTACTCTTAATCATATTCTTTCTGAGCAGTTGATGAGCAGATATTAATGCCCCGGTATTTTCAATATCAAATGTACACTTATTGATACTCTTCTGAAGATCCGCCATCATGACAGCGGCTTCCTTTAAGTTTCCGGTCCGCCCGATATAATCCATCATATTTTCACCGGAAAGCTTTTCATAAATGATGCCATATCCAAATTCCGTCTTTTTCAGTTCCGAAACCATAACCTTTCTAAACGGAAGATTCTTTACCGCCAGTGCATTATAATATTCGAAAGTTACCAGTTCCGTAGGATAAGACGCTTTAAACAGCTTAATAACCCTGTCTTCTCCCCATTCATATACATTTGCATTTCTGCCTTCCGACAGCTTTTTACCCGGAGTTGTAATTTCCTCTTTATCCGGAAGGCGGATACCATGATAATTCATCACAAATTCCTCATAAATATTTATTGACTTATTAAATTAAATCCTTCCTGTAAAGCAGTTAGTATCTTACTTTTCCCTCAGCAACCATCATAAGATGCTTCCCATATGGACTCTTACCGTATTTTACTGCCGATTTCTTCAATTCTTCATTATTTATCCAGCCTCTGATATAACCTATTTCCTCAGGTGCAGATATAATGATGCTCTGTCTTTCCTCTATCATTCTGATAAAGTTTGCTGCATCTAGCAGACTTTCCATAGTGCCGGTATCAAGCCATGCATATCCGCGTCCCAAAAGCTGGACGTCAAGCAGCCCATCTTTAAGATACATCTCGTTTAATGTCGTGATTTCCAGTTCTCCACGTGCCGAGGGCTTTACTTCATGTGCCTTTTTACTTACGCCGGCAGGATAAAAATATAGTCCCGTCACTGCATAATTGCTCTTTGGAGAAGCCGGTTTTTCTTCTATTGAAACAGCATGGCCTTCACTGTCAAATTCCACTACACCGAATCTTTCCGGATCATTTACATAATAACCAAATACTGTTGCTCTTCCGTTCTCCGCATCATTTACCGCTGCTTTTAAAAGCTTTCCAAATCCGTTTCCATAGAAAATATTGTCTCCCAAAACCATGGCGCACGGATCGTTACCTATGAATTCTTCTCCAAGAATAAATGCCTGAGCAAGGCCGTCGGGTGAAGGCTGGATTTTGTACTGAAGTGAAATTCCAAACTGTGATCCGTCACCCAGAAGTTCTTCAAATCTATGTGTGTCCTCCGGAGTTGAAATAACCAGTATATCTTTTATCCCGCCCAGCATCAGAGTAGAAAGGGGATAAAAAATCATAGGTTTGTCATAAACCGGAAGGAGCTGTTTCGATGTAACCATAGTAAGTGGATATAAACGGGTACCTGCCCCGCCTGCCAATATAATGCCCTTCATAGGATAACCTCCAAATCATCACAATTATTCAAAAATCTGTCCATCGCATAATTCCTAAATGTAATTATCGGATAATATTGTATCATCTATTATCAATTCTTACAAGTGCGTTTTCTAAAAAAACGCTTTAAAAAAAGAACGCTTCCGACAACTATTAGGATCGGCCTGCGTTCTTTTTTGCGCTTATCACTTTTTTGTACAGCCAAATAATACCGCGTTGTTTTGTCATATTTTTGTAATATTTTTGACTTTTTTGTGACATTTAAGTTTTTATCTTCCCACTTCAAAAGCCTTTCACTGTAAAATAAAAATCCCGGTCAAAAAATATTGGCCGGGAATATTTTGTTATACAGGATTTTGAGGATTATATGTCGGAACAATGCTGCCAACAAGCTTTCGCACAGTAACCGGGTTCGGTTCATCAAGACATGCCGTATAAAGATTATCCAAATCTTTTAAGAACTTTTCCTCATCAAGTTTAATAGGCTTTCCAATATGTATAAGCTTGTTCTCCGTGTCCTGAAGCCCCTCTTCATCCATAAGGAGTTCTTCGTACAGTTTCTCACCGGGCCTGAGTCCGCTGAATTTAATATCTATATCCTGATAAGGTACAAAGCCCGACATTCTGATCAGATTTTCCGCCAGATCAAGAATTTTTACAGGTTCTCCCATGTCAAGAACAAAAATTTCTCCACCTTTGGCAAATGCTCCTGCCTGCAGTACCAGTGAAACTGCTTCCGGAATAGTCATAAAGTACCGGATTATGTCCGGATGCGTGACCGTAACAGGACCACCGGCTTCAATCTGTTTTTTAAATAAAGGAATTACACTTCCGTTACTTCCGAGAACATTCCCAAATCTAACCGCTACAAATTCTGTTTTGGATTTTTTATTATACGTTTGAACTATCATTTCACAGATACGTTTGGTAGCACCCATGATATTTGTAGGATTAACTGCTTTATCCGTAGAAATCAGAACAAATTTCTCAACCCCTGCAGCATCAGCGGCCTTAACAGTCTTCAAAGTACCAAAAACATTGTTCTTAACTGCTTCATTAGGAGAAACTTCCATAAGCGGAACATGTTTGTGAGCCGCAGCATGATAAACTATTTCTGGTTTATATGCTTCAAATATTGCTTTTAAACGATTTGTATTACGTACCGAAGCGATAAGAACTACCAGATTCAGTTCAGGATATTTCATTAACAGTTCCTGCTGTATAGAGTATGCATTATTTTCATAAATATCAACAATGATAAGCTGTTTAACTCCATGACCAGCCAACTGACGGCAAAGCTCGCTTCCTATTGAACCTCCACCACCTGTTACCATTACCACTCGACCGGTTACATAGCCCATAATTGAATCCAGATCAACAACTATGGGATCCCGTCCCAAAAGGTCTTCTACCTGAATATCACGCAGCTGCCCCAGTTTAGCTTCTTCATTTACTATCTCCCGGATCCCAGGAAGAATCTTTACAGAACAGCCTGTCTTCTGGCAAATATTTACTATGACCGAAAGTTCCTTCTTATCAGCAGACGGAATAGCAACTATGATCTCCCTGATATCATATTTCTCAGCCATATCCGTAATAGAATCCCTGTTTCCTACAATCTTTATTCCCTGAATAAAACTGCCGACTTTCTGATTTGAATCATCAATCACACAACAAATATTCTTATGCAGGTAATCACTCGCCATGATCTCTTTTATAAGCATATTTCCGGCTTCACCTGCTCCGACAACCATAACATTTGCACCAATCTTCTTATCCCGGCGACGTCTTGCAACCATTCTCATGGCACGATATCCAAAACGTGTTATGCAGGTAAATGTGATAAGCAGGAAACTAAAGATAAAGTAAAAGCTTCTCGGCATATACCAATCATTACTTCCCTGCCTCAAATTAAGTATGTATCCAATACCTACATTCAATACAGAAACTATAAAAGCGGCAACAACTATTCTTTCCAGTTCGCTGACACTTACATAATCCCAAATACTGTCATACAGCCTGAACAGAGCATAAATAACAAGCGTTACTATGACAATGATAGGTAATGACACCCACATATGTTCGTCATATGGTTTCTGTATGGAACTTATATTCAGATCAAATCTGAGTAAAAGCCCTATCCCGGCTGCTGCGCCGACAGAACATATATCCAAAAAGATCAAAAAGACCTTTCTCAGAGTTTTCATTCTAACCTCCCAAGGCTTACTTCATCAACAACTAACTATTAAAATCGTAATGAAAGTTAGTATAGCATATTCTCATTACATAATCAACAATAAAATTCGAGTACAAATATTTTATGATTTTTGTTGACAAATAAAAAAATCACTATATAATGATAAACTGTCACTGCCGGATTTACCCCCGGTCGAGAGTTCGAGACCTTCCTCTCGTAAAACAAAACTAAAGGAGAAAATTATGAAAGAAGTCAAGTTTATCACTCAGGCAGCTGCCATAGCTGCCCTCTATGTCGTTCTGACATTGCTTGCGAACGCCTTAGGCCTCGCATCCGGGACCATTCAGGTTCGTTTTTCCGAAGCCCTCACCATTCTTCCATTCTTTACGTCAGCTGCCGTTCCCGGTCTGTTCATAGGATGTCTGCTTGCCAACATTATGGGACAATGTGTCATATGGGATATAATCTTCGGAAGTATAGCAACACTTTTAGGTGCACTGGGGACTTATGCCATAAGAAAAAAACTGCCCGACTGGTGTGCGGCAATCCCTCCTATTCTTGCAAATACCCTAATTATTCCTTTCATACTGGCATATGCATATGAAGTACCGGATTCAATTCCTTTTCTTATGCTCACAGTCGGAGCCGGCGAGGTTATCTCATGCGGAATCTTAGGCACAATGTTACTTAAAGTTCTAGAAAAATACAAAACCGTTCTCTTTACCAACACAGAATATTAAAAAATCCTGCGGCACCTTATCAAGTGTTTTATATAACACAGATAACTGCCGCAGGTTGTTTTTTAATTAAGCAGAAACATTATCATCACACTTCTTTTTTAATGCTTTAATCTCAAATAATGCAGAATGCAGGCAACATAAAATCAGAGCTAAGACACATATCGGTCCTGCACATTTTATCAGTTCGATCGCGAAACTTCCCGACAAAATGTTCGAATCATAGTACTTCTGATTATCTATCATCACTGAATCTTCACTGATAATTGTATTATTATAAGCTGTCGACATTGATTTAAAAGCATTTTCCTGTTCGATGACCTTCTGATTTATATTATCCAATTCTTCAGCTATTTTCTTATTTTTTGAACTTGAAGAATATGTAACCTTCTTTATATCCTGAAGGTACAGGTCAAACCTGGATATCTCAGAATCAATTTCAACTATACGATCTGAAATCTCTCGTTTTTTGTCAATAAGAGTCTCATATGTTTCTTTTGAATTACTGTCTACCTTAACAAAAGCGTCACCAGCTGCCGGAATATAAAGAATACTGTCTACCTGATACTCTTCAATAAGCTTGTTTATCTCATCAAGATTTGCCTGCTTATACATTTTCTCGTTTTCAAGAAGTTTCTTTTCATATTCATACTGATTACGAAGTCTAACAGAGGATACGGTAAGAACATCCATCATTATAGATGCTTCAGCCTTATTAAGAGAATCATTTTCTATCTCTTTACATTTCAGCATCACATCATTAAAACTTTTTCCATTTTGTCTGAAGTTCGTATCCAGATTATACATTTCCAATGAATACTTTTCAACTAACTGCAATCTGAGTTTTAATATTTTTACCCGCTGAGAATAATCATATTTATCGAGCACCATCAGATTATCAATAGTCTGCATATCAAAAGCATAAATATATTCACCGGTAAAATACTCCTTAAACTGATCAGCAATAGCCTTAACAAGATTATTTAAATCAGCTTTTGAAACGTTACTGTCAAAATCATCATACAGACTAATAGTATATATTGTAGGATAATAATCATCTATTGAAACAGATCTGCTTTCAGAAAAATTATAAAGTGAATCATAATCCTTTATCTTGTTTATAATATCTCCCGGATAGGATCCGCTGACAACTAAGCTATCCTTAATAGCTTCAACGGTGTATCTCTCACTCATACCAGCACGTTCTAATGCGGCTTTAATAACATCCTCACCCAAAATTGCATTTATTGAAAACTTTTCACCGCTCGGAGTCAGATTCTTGGCTGCACCGTCATATGTAAATTCTATATTTACAGCCGCATTCCTTTTTATCTTATCAGGTCCGAAAAATCTGATACAGGCTATAATTCCGCCTATCACTCCGGCAATGCAGACTATCAGTAGATAAGATAACAATCTATTGGTTCTCGGTTTCTTTATCTTTTTTGAAGAGGTCTCCGGAGCTTTCCCATTTTCATTTTGGGTCATTTTTTTCTCTTTCTTACTCATGCTTCAGTCACCTCTGCTTTACTTTTTGTCTTGTTTTCTGAACCATGTTTAAATTCATATACCAAGCCATCCATTCCCCAAACGAATACTGCCAGTACCAATCCTATGACAAGTCCCAGAACTGCTTTCTTTATTACAGTTGCACTTAACAGTGAATCGCCTAAATACTGTGCTCCTATAAAAGAAATGAACGAGTTTTTGTAGGACTCTCCATTTATTATCTCTTCGGCATGCTTCTCAGTCAGATTGTAAAGATTATTACAGATATCAGTAAGGGAGTCCAATTCGTTTTCTACGAAATTTGTTTGTTCCGAAGAACTTGTGCTTGTTTTAAATCCATCTATCTTATCATTAAGATTTGCTATTTTTTCACTTAAACCGGCTTTATTCTCATAATTGTCTGCCTGCATAAGGACAAGCTGATTATAATAATCCGTTGTTACCGAGCTCACCTGTCCTATTCCCTGTTCAGGATTGTTAATAGTAATGCTGTCATTTTTATACTCTCTGATCAACAAAGTGTTATTATCGATATTTCCGTTTATTATGTTAAGTTCACGCTGTGCATCCCTGAGAAGGTACTCATAATTGGTCGTCATCGATTTCTTATCTTTTGTGATACTATTGTAGTATACATAAGCATAAAGATAATCTACATCAATATCTCTTACCAGCCTGATACAGTCATTTATATCAGCCAGTGACATTCCATCAAGCTTAGAACGATACCTAAAGAAATCTTTTTTCTCTTCATCTGTACAATATCCGGATAAAGTATTTAATAGATCTACAATACTGTCAAGCCTCTCAATATAGTCGAGATTTTTATTACTTATACTGTCAAGACTGTTATCGGGCAGTTCCATATTCATATAAGTCTCATAAAAGTATTCATTATAAGACTCAATTATGTTATTCAAAAGAGCCGTAATTTCTTCACCTGCAAGATATTCTTTATTTTTCCCGTCCGGGCTTTCAGAAAAACCATTGCTTAAGGTAACTATATATTTCCCGTTGTATTGATACTCAATATTCTTTACTTCTTCATAGTCTTTTTTGGTTTCGGTTATAACTTTTTCAACAACTTCGAGATTTTGTCTGGTAGATTCATCAAGAAGTCTTTCAATCTTTATGTTTCGCTCTATGGCACTTATCGGGATATCTTTTGAAATCTTAGTTTTCTTTACAGCATTTCTCAGAATATAAGACGAAGATACATAATTAATATCTAACGCTTCACCGTCTGGTGTAAGTTCATCCTTAGCTTCGGGATAAGTAAAAGTCATCATCGCTGAAACAGATTCTCTTTTTTCAGATATCTGTGAAATAAAAATCGGAGCAGCAAAACCGATAAGCATGCACATCAGGATTACCCATGCGTATATACGCTTTTTTCTTCCCATATTTACAAATATATGAAGAAAATCAATCTCGGTACTGGTTTTTGAAGCATCTCTTTTAACAACTACTTCAACCTTTGAACCACTCTTATCTTCCGACCCTTTTAAAACATTCCTGTCTATCTCTGTCATTTTTGTAACCTCTGTAATCCTATCATAATTTATTAGATTTTACGGCAGATTTAAACCATTTATCAACATAGCTCCCCGTAGCGAACTTTGAATTTGAAACAAGCTTATCCCGCACAGCAGAATCAGCAATATAATTTCCGACCTGGTTTAAGACATATTTCTTATTTGCATCTGAAATATCGTCCGCATAAACATCAAGCAACGCTTTTGCCGTCTTGCTCTTTTTATTTAACACTTTTCCGGTATAAAGTCCGATAAATAATCTTATCATACCCATGAACCCACCCCGGTATTCAGGTCCGAGCTTATCTTTTCGGCATAAAACAGCAGGTACCCTGTCAAAAATAACATCTCCCGTTAAATACAGGATATTTCTTGTAAGTGTCTCATATTCCCCCTCATACATACTGTTAATGTCGTATTTCTTCATTTCATCTAAAGCACGTTTATTAAATACGTATGTTCCGCCGGGCCTCGAATCAAAGACCAGCGAATGCTCAAAGTCAACAAATTTATTAGCCGGATTTCGCTTAAATCCTATAGGTTTTCCCATGGAATTTACTGCTTCAAATTCCCCGCAGTACATCATTGGTCGATCGGCAAGTTCGGTTTCTTCACCTTCTATGATAGCTTTTGTCTCCAAATATTTTACAGCTCTTGATAATTTTCCCGGTTTCCAGATATCATCCTGTTCTGCAAAAGCATAATAATCAGCTTCTCCTGCTTTTTCAAGAAGTTCCCAGTAGCTTTTTGTCCTGCCTTTGCCTTCTCCTTTATACCATGTCAGCTTTCCATCCTTCATGAAGCCGTCAAGTATGCTATGGGTATTATCCGTTGAACCGTTATCCGTGACCATTATGTTCAGTTCTGCTTTCTTTGTAATATCCTGATCAAGTATACTGTCCAACAGTTCTTTAAGATATGAACTACCATTATGTGTATATAGTAAAATCGCTATTTTCATACAAAAAACCACCCTTTGCCTACATAATCACACTACCAATCCAATTTATCATTATACCATAAACGAATCTTTGTGTCAAATACTAAGGACTCCCTTGCAGGAATTCTTTCTATATGGTATAACTGATTTTTCTCCTTATAACTTTAATTTTTCCTTTTTCTAAATTTCCACCAAATTCTCCGTCCACACTGAAGGGAATCCTGTCCTTAAAGCAGAATTTTATCTCTCTGGCCTTAACTATTTTAATTCCGTTTCCATTGTCAATATCTTTAGTTTCCCTCTCGGCTTTTTTATCTCCCCGCATCAGACCCACTGCCTGCTTTATGTTTTTCAACAGTTCAATAGGATTTTTAGGCCACAATACGATCATTAACTCAAACAATCCATCGTCAAGACATACATCCCTGCCTGTTATCTTTCTGAAACCTCCTACAGATTTGGCACTGACTGCCATCCCCAGCAAAAGATCTTTTTCCAGCTTTTTGCCGTCATATTCTATTTTTGTATGTATTTTTTTAGTTTTAGGGAGATTTATTGCACCATACATTATATATGCCAGATGTCCGAACATATTCTTAAGTTTTCTGGGCGTTGCATACGAAACATCGGAAAAAAGTCCGAAAGAAGCCGTATATGTATAATATTCCCCATTAAGCGTCGCCACATCACATCTAAAAGTTCTGTTTTCTTCTATCGCATTAAGAATTTTGCCGGCATCCTTCACAGGTTCTCCCGAAATCCCCAGAGAATAGCCAAAATCATTAGTTGATCCTACCGGAATGATTCCCACAGGTATATCCCGTCCGCTGTCAAGAACTCCTTTCATAACCTCATCAAGTGTTCCGTCTCCACCTGCTGCAATAACGTAATACCGGTCATTTTCGGATTTTTCTCCAAACTTTACCGCATATTTTGCAGCAGCCCTGTATGCATCATCCTTTCCTTTAGTTGCAAAAGTCATCACCTTTATTCCGTTATCACTGAATAACTTTTTTATCTTGCCTAAACTCTTTTTTATAACCCCTTTTCCCGCTACGGGATTATAGATTATCAGTACATGAATATCACCCATCGTTATATCTCCTCCGTTCACTCAGCCCTCAGTTTGCAAGCAAGCTTGCACTGAGGGCATTCGCTTATCGCACAAAAACATACCGCTGGATCGGACCGGCGGTATATTCTCTTTAAACTATTTAATTCGTATAAATCAGGTCTCTCAAGGTTCAATCTTGGCTTTCCCGCCCATATAAGGTCTTAATACCTCAGGGATGTTCACTGAACCGTCCCTGTTAAGATTATTCTCAAGAAAAGCTATTAACATACGAGGAGGTGCAACCACTGTGTTATTTAATGTATGTGCGAAATACTTTCCGCCTTCACCGACAACTCTTATTCTTAATCTTCTTGCCTGTGCATCTCCGAGGTTAGAACATGAACCTACTTCAAAATACTTCTTCTGACGAGGTGACCATGCTTCAACGTCACATGATTTAACCTTGAGGTCAGCCAGATCTCCTGAGCAGCATTCCAGCTGGCGTACAGGAATATCCAGAGAACGGAAAAGATCTACAGTATTTTTCCAGAGTTTATCATACCATACCATGCTGTCTTCAGGCTTACAGATTACTATCATTTCCTGTTTTTCAAACTGATGTATACGATATACTCCTCTCTCTTCTATACCATGAGCACCTTTTTCTTTACGGAAACAAGGAGAATAGCTGGTAAGAGTATGCGGAAGAGTTTCCTCTTTAACGATCTGGTCTATATACTTTCCGATCATTGAATGCTCACTGGTTCCGATAAGATAAAGGTCTTCACCCTCAATCTTGTACATCATGGCATCCATCTCAGCGAAGCTCATAACACCAGTAACAACTTCACTTCTTATCATAAACGGAGGTACGCAGTAAGTAAAACCTCTGTTTATCATAAAATCTCTTGCATAAGCAATGACAGCCGAATGAAGTCTGGCAATATCGCCCATAAGGTAGTAAAAACCATTTCCTGCAACCCTTCTGGCAGCATCAAGATCTATACCGTGCAGTTTTTCCATTATTTCTGTATGATAAGGAATTTCAAAATCAGGAACCTTAGGTTCCCCGAATCTCTGAATTTCAACATTTTCGCTATCATCTTTTCCTATAGGAACAGAAGGATCTATAATATTCGGGATAACCATCATCCTGCCTTTAACTTCTTCCTCAAGTTCGACCTGTCTCTTTTCAAGCGCACTCAGTTTATCTCCGAACTCAGCAACTTCTTTTTTGGCTTCCTCTGCTTCATCCTTTTTGCCCTGAGCCATCAACGCACCTATCTGTTTGGAAATATTATTTCTTTTCTGTTTCAGATCATCAGCCTGCTGCTGTGTCGCACGTCTTTCAGCATCAAGTTCGATAACTTCATCAACAAGATGAAGCTTATGATCCTGAAACTTGTTTCTGATGTTCTGCTTTACTATCTCAGGATTTTCTCTTAAAAATTTTAAATCAATCATGGCTTTCTCCTCCAAATTAAAATCGCATAAATAATGCCCCATATCTAAACAGATATGGGGCGAATAAATCCGCGGTACCACCCAAATTACCATACATGTATGGTCACTCTTTGGCAATATAAAGGTCGCCTCCCTCCGACTTATCGCCGGCAGCTCTGAAAGTGGAAAGAACTTTATTCCCGGCAGTTCGCACCAGACACTGCCTCTCTGAAGGGCTTACAGCTCGTAGCTTTCGTCAACGCTATATCAAGATAGGGACAGTTTACAACTTTTTTTCTATGTTTGCAAGCACTTTTTTAAAAAATCCGAAAAAATTTTATCCTATTCCCTTAAAACAATTCTCGGGCCTCCCTTTCCCTCTATATACTCTTTGGTAATAAACACTCTTCCTATAGAAGAATCTTTAGGTATCTCGTACATGATGTCAAGCATAAAATCCTCGATTATGGCTCTTAGACCTCTGGCTCCAGTCTTCTTTTCAAGTGCCTTTTCAGCGATAACCATAAGAGCTTCATCATCAAACTGGAGGTCCACCTCGTCAAGCGCAAGAAGTTTTTGATACTGCTTTAATATAGCATTCTTAGGTTCCTTCATTATTTTTACCAACATCTCGGCGTCGAGTCCCTTTAAGGCATAAACAACCGGAAGCCTGCCTATGAATTCCGGGACAAATCCGAACTCGCGTAAGTCCTCATTTGTAACCTTTGACAGAAGTTCCGGATCATCATCATATTTGTCCTTAAGGTCAGAGTTAAAGCCCATCAGGGTATTTTTCATAAGCCGTTTTTTAATGATATCTTCCAGATCAGGGAAGGCTCCTCCACAGATGAAAAGAATATTTTTCGTATTTATGGTAGTCATAGGAACCATAGCGTTTTTACTCATGGCTCCTACAGGAACCTCTACATCTGCTCCCTCTAAAAGCTTAAGGAGTCCCTGTTGAACCGACTCACCGTTAACATCACGGGTGGTCGAATTCTTCTTTCTGGCTATTTTATCAATCTCATCGATAAATACTATACCTGTTTCAGCACGCTCCACATCATTGTCTGCTGCCTTCAGCAGTTTTGAAAGAACACTTTCTACATCATCACCGATATATCCTGCTTCGGTAAGCGAGGTAGCATCCGCTATGGCAAGAGGTACATTCAGTATTCTTGCCAGAGTCTGTACCAGATATGTCTTTCCGCAACCGGTCGGGCCTATCATTAGCATATTGGATTTACCTATCTCAATATCTCCGGCTGCATCTTTCGTCACCCTTTTATAATGGTTGTAAACAGCTACAGAAATGATTTTTTTGGCTCTCTCCTGTCCTATAACATAATCATCGAGCTGTTCTTTGATTTTGTGAGGAGGTGGAAGCTTTCTGAAATCAAGCGTGTTTACCTCATTCTCAGCGCTGCCTTTCTCTGCCTTATCCTCCTTAGGTTTAGACTTCTTAACACGCTGACTCTTAGGAATGCCGCCAAAATCCCCGTTCAAAAAACCGGGCATCAGCAAACTTTCAATATTAAGCCCTGAAAGATTTCCGGTATCAAAATGCGGAGTGTTATTTCCCGCTGAATTATTCATTAGGTCAAACGTTCTCTGCATACAGTTCGCACATATATACATATTTCCGGTCATCCGGATCATCTTTCCTACTGAAGATTCAGGCTGTCTGCACATATAGCAGACCTTTTCATATTCATTATTATCATCATCTTTGATGACGCTATCGCTTTTATCATCCATTCTTAAATCCAACTCTCCTTATTCTTCTATTAATATGCATTCTTATTAATGAATCCCTTAAATATCGTTAAGAACAATATTTTAAAATCAAGCCCTACAGACCAGTTTTCTATATAATACAGATCACAGTCAATTCTTTTCCTTATAGATGTATCCCCTCTGTATCCATTTATCTGTGCCCATCCGGTCATACCGGGACGAACCTGATGCTTAACCATATACCTTGGAATTTCTTCTTTAAATTTTTCTACAAACTGCGGTCTTTCCGGACGGGGTCCGACCAGACTCATACTTCCCCCTAATACATTAAATAACTGGGGCAGCTCATCCAGACTTGTTTTTCTGATAAACCTTCCGACAGGTGTTACACGCTTATCACCTTTGGTTGTCCATTCACCTTTTTCAGCTTCCGGATCCTCCAGGTACATCGAACGGAATTTAAACATTTTGAACTCACGCCCATGCTTTCCTACACGTATCTGCGAAAAAATCACAGGTCCTTTGGAAGTACATTTAATCACTATAGCTATAACAAGCATCGGTATCAGCGCAAGCACAAGACATATAAAGCCAAGAACTATATCTATGCTTCTTTTAACAAACAGATTGATAGTATTGGTCAGCGGGACATTACGGATATTAATGACCGGCAGCCCGTACAGATCTTCTATATAAGGAACGGTTGATACCATATTGTTATAATCCGGGACAAATTTTGTATGAACACCGGACTTTTCACAGACATTAACTATGTCCTCAAGCTTGTCATATTCATCAAGGCCGAGGGTTATAACTATCTCATCATAATCATTATCCGCTATGACATTTTCAAGATCTATAACAGCTCCTGTAACTTTTATTCCCTTATACTCCGTATCAAGAACCCTGTTATCGTCGAGTATACCGTGTATCCAGTATCCCCACTCCGGATTCTGTTTAATTCTGTCAATAAATCCTTCAGTAGCTCTGCTGTAACCTACTAAAAGCACATGTTTTAGATTTTTACCTTTTTTTCTGAAACTTCTAGCTATCTTTCCGGTGACATATCTCATTCCTGTTCCAAAAAACATATTCAATGCCCCGAATATTAAATAGAACCAACGGGATATATCGCTTTCGTTCTGGATAAAGATAAGGAATGCAAAATAGAAAATTCCAAGAACATTCGCCTCTATCAGATTTCCCAGTATACGTATGCGGCTGTGACCTCTTTTAGGTTTAAACAGACCGCACATATTATAAATGATCAGATAGCCCGGAAGCAGAAGCAATATCATTTGTGCATATCTTCTAAACGAAAGGAATCTCTCCCCCTGAGCTAAAGCAAACGGTCCAAATGAAGAAAGAACCTTGAAACGCAAAGGATATGCAAGAAAATATGCACCAACTATCAGAGCCGCATCCAATACTATAAATAGATGGTTTATGGTTTTTTGGTTATCTTTTATCATATTTCTCCATATCAGAATAATTTTTTACCATAACACTATACAATATTTATTGATTTATTACAAGTGAAAAAAATGTGATTTCTCTTTAACACTTTTTTCTCTGATTTTTCACAATATAATCACAAATTGAATCTAAAATCCAAATCATAAACAGGAGCGAGGCCGGTTCCCAACAGAAGGAGGAAATATTTATGAACGATAATGATAATATTTTAAATAGCGAAGAAATAGAAGATAAAGTTGATGAGATTAAGGAAGATGTTAAGAGCGAGATAAAAGATTCTGAAAATACAGAATCCAAGCAGACAGAAACAGCAGATTTCAGCGGACAGTCTGAAGCAGCTCCGGATCCTTACAACAAATATAATTATATCAGAAATAATTTCCAGGGATTTAATCCGGCAAACGGCAATCCCGGTTATACTCAAAACGCTGCTCCGGGTCAGTATCAAGGACAGTACGATCAATCCGGACAATTTCCCGGATCATATAGCATAATTTCTTCTTATCAATATCAGCACAGTTCCCAGAGTAACAGTGCAAATAGTCAGGCAGGATACAGGAATCCTATAGATGATCTTTACTCAGGGAATGTTTCCCATATTATAAAGAAAGAAAAGAAAGAAAAAAGCAAAGGATCTAAATTCCTTTCAGGTCTGGCTATGTCAGCAGTATTCGGACTGGTTGCTGCAGGAGTTTTTATACTCGTGACATATTTTTATAAGCAGCAAAATCCGGAATTATTTGAAACCACTACTCGTCAGGTTCAGGTTACAACAACGGATAATAAAGAAGGTACCCATCTTAATCTTGATCCTGCAACAGATACAGAAGTACCTGCAACTTCAGTTTTAAACAAGAATACCTTTACAGGTACAGATGTATCGGATGTTGTTGAAAAAGTTATGCCGTCTATTGTTTCCATAGACTGTGTTACAAGAATATATAATTCTTTCTATGGACCATATGATGCTGCAACAGCCGGTTCCGGAATAATTATAGAAAAAAATGATAAAGAACTCATGATCGCTACAAACAATCATGTTGTTGAAGATTCAAAAGAAATAAAAGTAACTTTCTCAGACGGAACAAGTGCCGCCGCTACCATAAAAGGTACCGATGAAGTAGCTGATCTTGCAGTTATTTCGGTAAAACTTAATGATATTTCAAAACCAACCATAGATACTATCTCTATTGCAAAACTCGGTAATTCAGATAATGTTAAAATCGGTGAAATGGCCATTGCCATAGGTAATTCTTTAGGATATGGTCAGTCTGTAACCGTAGGATATATAAGTGCAAAAGACCGTGACATAACAATAGACGGACAGACTTTCTCAAATCTTCTTCAGACCGATGCGGCAATCAATCCCGGTAACAGCGGCGGAGCTTTGATTAACCTCGCAGGCGAAGTAATCGGTATTAATAACGCTAAGATCGGTGGTACTTCTGTAGAAGGAATGGGGTATGCAATTCCTATTTCGAGAGCTCAGAATATACTTGCTGATTTTGCGACAAGAGAGACCCTTACAACAGAAGAACAGGGATTCCTCGGAGTCACAATAAAAACCATCAGCGAGTCTACCGCACAAATGTATAACTGGCCCGTAGGTGCATATATTGCAACAGTTGTAGAAGGAGGAGCTGCTGAAGCAGCCGGTATTCAGAAAGGCGATATCATTACAGCAATAAATGATACCGTAGTTAAAAATGTTGAGAAACTTGTAGAAAAAATCCAGAGTATCAGATATGGAACAGAAATCAAAGTAACACTTCAACGGCTTGAAGATGGCGAATTCGTAGAAAAAACCATTTCCGTAGTATTGGGCAAACGTCCCGCTGAAGATCAAACAAACTAATCCCTCATTTTGATTCTCTCCTATAAATTCCTAAGAAAGACAGCCGGGACATGATAAACCATCATGTCCCGGCCGTCTTTTATGATAATTGTTTCTTCTTGATCAATCTGGCTTTCCAATCAGCCCTTATCAGAAGCTCTGTATTCTGTCATGGCTGTCGTCATTTGTATTGGTAAGCTTTTTAATAACTACATAATATCCTTCACCGGTCTCACTTTCAACATAAACCCTGTCGCCTTCTTTTTTCCCTAAGATAGACTTTCCTAAAGGTGAATCAATACTGATAAGGTTATGCATGATATCGCCTCTGATAGCTGTAACAAGCCTGAAAACATCAGTTTCGTCATCCTCTTCAAAATAGAGTTCCACCGTATTATTGATACCTACCTCATCATCTTTGGACGAATCATCAACTATAGTAGCCGTTCTGACCATTCTCTCCAGATACCTTATCCTGCTCTCGTTCTGGTTTTTATCTTTTTTGGCGGCATGATATTCAAAGTTTTCACTAAGGTCTCCGTGAGCTCTTGCCTCTTTAACTGCCTCTATGGCTTCCTTACGCACAACCAGCTTCCTGTATTCAATTTCTTCTTCAATCTTTTTTATATCGCTCTTAGTAAGTTCATTTTCCATGATATAATACAAACCTCCATATTTTCACGTTATTGCTTGTCAATGTCACCTCGGAAATGCCTTCTGCGTTTTCTCGGTAACAAAATGATGCTCAATATCTTCTATTTCGTTATATAGTACCACATTTTCTTATTATAATCAAATATATTTTATGTTTTTATTTATATGCTTGACAAAATCACCCATATAAATAAAAATATATTCATAACATAATCTTTGAAAATTTTTATATATAAGAGGAAATCCATGAACCGTATATCAATAAAATCATACGCAAAAATAAATCTAGGCCTCGATGTAACAGGTGTGCTGCCCAATGGTTACCATACCGTAAAAATGATCATGCAGACTATATCACTCTGTGACAATCTCTATTTTGAAAAACGAAAGCAGCCGGATATTATATTAAAAACCAATCTTCCATATCTTCCGGTCAATGAAAAAAATATCGTTTACAAAGCAATTAAGCTTTTTAAAGAAAACTACCCTTTTCCTGACGGATTATACTGTAATATTACAAAACATATCCCGGTCGCAGCTGGTATGGCAGGTGGAAGTGGAAACGCCGCAGCTGCCCTGATAGCCATGGATCGTCTGTTTAGTACCCGGCTTTCTATGGATGAACTGATGAAGCTCGGTGTAAAACTTGGCGCGGATGTCCCTTTTTGTCTTCTGGGCGGGACTGCTCTTGCGGAAGGCATAGGTGAATTGCTTACTCCGCTCCCTTCTCCTCCGAAAGCCAAAATCCTTATAGTTAAACCATCTATAAGCGTGTCAACCGCCGATGTTTATAACGCATTAAATCTTGGACCCGATTCAGTTCATCCGGACATCAACGCCTGTATTTCTGCTATTAAGGATAATTCTTTGTACAAGCTTTGCAGCCGTCTCGGGAATATTCTAGAGGATGTAACTTTTAAACAGCATCCCGAAATATCTGAAATAAAAGAACAGATGCTCTCACTGGGTGCGGCGGGCGCATTAATGAGTGGAAGCGGTCCAACCGTTTTCGGTCTGTTCAGTGACGAGGAAAAAGCTGAGTCTGCCCACAAATATTTCAGCAGTCTGCCTGAATATCAAAAAAATACACATTTATGCGATTTTACTTGATAAATAGGACAATGGGGAGTATAATGATATAGTGCTTATTTGTCGGGTATAGTCCCGGCTGCATTATACAAATCGAAAGGAAAGTACTTTTTAGTATCATGGAACAGCAAGCAGCTCTAAAAGAAACAAAAGAGAAAAAACCTATAAATTGGAAAAAAGAAATAATAAGCTGGGGAATAATCATAGCTATAGCTTTTGTACTGGCACTCATCATTACAGAAGTTATAATAATGAAAGCTGAAATAGTTTCAGGATCCATGAAACCCACTCTTTTAGTCGGAGATCATGTTATAGGCAATCGACTTGCATATCTGTTTTCCGATCCGGAACGTGGAGATGTAATATTTTTCGAATATCCGAAAAGTGATAAGATGTTATATGAGATCGATCCTGAACTTACCTACAGAAAAGATGAGGATGACAAGGATTATTGTTATCATAAAGCAGGAGATGTATATGTTAAGCGAATTATAGGGCTTCCCGGAGAAACCATTACCATAAAAAACGGTAAAGTCTATATTAACAATTCGGACACTCCTTTAGACGAGCCATATGTCAAAGTAAATCCAAAAGGAAACTTTGGTCCTTATACCGTTCCCGAAGGATGTTACTTCTGCCTCGGTGATAATCGGAATTCCTCTCTCGATTCCCGTTATTGGGATAACCCAATAGACCCGGAAGAAAACCCTGACAGGTTCCGTTTTGTTCCAAAAGAAAACATTTATGCAAAAGCATCTCTTAAAACTCCGCCCGATATGCACTGGGTAGAACACTACCGTTATGACAGTCAGCAAGGTGAGTAAATATGTCTGAAGGCAAAATAAACTACACATATCTCAAAGATTTTTTCGGGATAGACGATACTCCCGAAGGAATTGATGATATCAAAAAATTATCATCACGTCTGATAAAAGTAAAATACGAGAACGGACAGGATATCTGCACTATAGATGAAGATGCGGACGGAATGTACTTTCTCGAATCAGGTACCGCTGTGGTTCTTGACAGGAACGGTGAACAGATTAATATTATGCATGAAGGTCAGTATTTCGGTGAATATGGTGTACTGGCTAAACAAAAGCGCCTTTCAACCGTGCGTTCTCTTGGACGTACGGTTTTATATAAGCTCAATGCCGAAGATATGATGGTTTTCATCTCCAAATATCCTGATATTTATGGAAACATGATGAAAAAAGTATACGGTCAGGTATCCGGGAAGCACTCTCAGATTCTTGCTCTTTCCGGTATGCGTAAAGGAATACTCCGTCATCCATCAAACAATGTTCCGATGTCAAAGCTTCAAATGCTTCTCCAATACGGAAGTTTATTACTTATATACATATTATCAGCCCTTTTCATACCCAGTGATACATCTTTTCCTTTATTCATACTTCCATTGGTACTTATGCTAGGTTATGTCATGATCACCAAACGTACTATCGAATCCCTGGTAGTAGCAAGCATACTTGCAGCTATACTCGTATATAGGAACGGAATATCTGCCGGTTATACCGATGCTATCATGAGTACCATGGCAAATCTCGACAACGTCTTTACCGTTCTTGTAATGGCGCTTATGGGAGGAATGGTTAATCTGATAGCTGCCTCAGGAGCAGTAACAGCATTTAAAAAGAGAGCAGACAGATCTATTAACAGTCAAAAAAAAGCTTTTTTCTTTTCACTTGGTATTATGACTGCTACAGCTATAGATGACGGTCTGAATATGCTGTGTGCTTCTACCGCAACAGGACAGGCCTCAAAAACAGTAAAAATCGAGCGAGAGAAACTTGGATTATTTTACAGTATGCTTCCCACAGTACTTAGTTCATTTTTTCCTCTTTCATTATGGGGAATATTTGTAATCGGTACATTGAAGGTTTCGGTAAAAGAAAATGCCGTAACCGGTTTTATTCAATCCGTTCCGTTTAATTTCTTTTCAATAATAACCGTACTGGCAATGTTACTTCTTTGTGTAAACAAACTTCCCAAAAATAATCTTCTGAAAAACGCAGAGAAAAGGATTAAAAACGGTGGGAATCTTTGGCCGGAAGGTTCAGAAAAATATCTCAGTACCGAAGAACCGGAAATGTGGGGAAAAATATTCAATATTATGATACCCATAGTTGTTTTGGCTGTTTCTTCTCTCCTGATAAGATCCATAACAAACGGAAATTTCATGGTTGACAGTGCCTGTGGTTTAATGGCTGCACTCCTTATAATGTTTATACTCTATTGTATGCAAGGGTTGATGTCGCCTGAACAATTTGTTGAAAATCTGATAACAGGAATAGCCAATTCGGCTCTCCCGATAATCTTGTATCTACTGACAATGTGTTTCTCATCACTTTTGGAACAACTGTCCCTGACCGGATATTTTGCGGATGTTATCAGCACATTTGAAGGAATACGGCCTTTACTTCCATGTGTATTCTTTCTGGCTTCCGTACTTTTGACAATCGCCCTCGGATCATCATGGGCAATGTATGCCATTGCATTCCCGATAGCCTTAAATATTACATATTCTTTGGGACTTAACCCCTACTTATGTATAGGAGCAATTTCCAGTGCCGGAATTGCAGGTGAAAAAATATGCGCATTCACATCAGATGCATTAAATGTCGGAACCGCTATAGGATGTAATCCTGATACCATCTGCCGTACAAGGGTATTTTATGGAATAGCATTTACAGGAATTGTATCCATCCTATACTTAATTGCCGGTTTTATTATTTAATCATTGAAAAAAACTTCTCTTTATGGTATGATACAAAGTACTTTGATAATTTAGGAGATCTTATATGGAAGAAACAATCAAAGGGTTTGAAAAGAAAATACGCCGATTGTTTTTGTGCAGGATTGCAATGTGGATCATATGTGCTTCAGGCTGTGTCTACTGGATATACTGGTCTTTTAAGCTTTATGAAATAGAGGAAGACTTTGACGCACATACATATGCAACCATGTTCAGACCGCATTTCAATCTGGGTATCACTATTTCAATTGTAAGTATAATCATCAGTCTTGTTCTCAGGCTAATAAGTGACCGTTACAAAAAAGAACTTAAAAGTATTTTACATGGGGTGAGATAATAATGGATTACATTTTAGAAACCAGACAATTAACAAAAAGTTTTGGTAACAAAATCGCAGTAGACCACGTAGATATGCACGTTAAAAAAGGAGATATCTATGGTCTCATCGGTAAAAACGGTGCCGGTAAAACAACCATCATGAGAATGATGCTTTCTCTCTGTTTTCCTACAAGTGGTGAAATCTACATGTTTGGCGAAAATTCTGTAGCCAAATCTAATATCCGTATAGGATCGTTAATAGAGGCACCGGGAATATACAAGAATTATTCCGCTTATGATAATTTAAAGGCTTTCTGTGTCTTATACGGAATAGATGACAGTGTCATTGAGCCCGTTTTAAGAATAGTCGGATTAGCTGATACAGGCGCAAAGAAAGCCGGACAGTTTTCATTAGGTATGAAGCAAAGACTCGGCATCGCCATTTCGCTCCTTGCCGAACCTGAAATAATCATACTCGACGAGCCGGTAAACGGACTTGATCCCGCAGGTATAAAAGACGTACGTGACCTCATCATAAAGTTAAACCGTGAAAAGGGAGTTACTTTTATAATATCAAGCCATCTTCTCGATGAGCTTGCAAAAATGGTTACCAAATATGGCATAATACATAACGGACGCCTTATGGAAGAACTTGATGCTGAAGAACTTGAGAGACGCGGAAGACATCAAATGTTCATCACAACATCTGATCCTCAAAAGTCCGCTAATCTTCTTTCTCAGCTTATTCCTCCGCAGGATATATCGATTGATAATAACCGGGTTATCATAGAAGCTCATTTTGAAAACAGTGCCCAGTTTAACAAACTTCTTGTAGAGAACGGAATCTGGGTTAGTTCTCTTGAACTCAAATCAGAAAGTGCTGAAGATTACTTTATGTATATGACAGGAGGCACAAGATGAAAGAATTATTATCCTTTGAATTCCGTAAACTTCGGAGAACAAAATCTCTTTGGATATGTACCATTATCATGGTAGTATTAAAAATCGCCGGTGTAGTTATAACTTATGCTACCCAAAGAATGATCACTACCCTTTCCACTGTCGAGGGGATATCGGAAGCGGATCTGGGCGGCACCATTCTATCCTCAAGCGGACTGAAGGAACTTGCCACAGCATCTAACGGCTCAAACATTACTATCCTTTTCGCAATTTTTGTAACACTGTTCATATGCAGTGATTTCACAGAAGGAACCATAAAGAATATCCTTTCAAGAGGCTTCACACGAGAACAGGTTTTCTTTGCAAAAAGTATCTGTATCGTCTGCGCAGGTATCCTCTTCGGACTTCTTTCAATGCTTGTAGGTTTTATCGCAGGAACCGTAGCATTTGGTGTAGGCAGCGGTTTTTCATCCAGTTTAATCTTCTCAATGCTGATTCAATTATTGGCTCTTATCGCATATATTATGATGGATGTTCTTCTCGCTGTGCTCTTTACTAAAGCCGGAGGCTCCATGACTTTGGGAATCATAATTCCCATGGTCGTTCCCATGATCGGTCAGCTTGGAGATTTAGCTTTTTCCGCAATAATAGAAAGTATTGATTATAATGATGCTGTAGTCTCCAGGTATTTAATAAGCCACAATCTGAGTTCCATTTCGAATCTAAATGTATCTGGAGGTACACTGGCAATTGCAGCTGTCATTTTCGTAGTCTATATAATCCTGTTTACATTATTAGGAATATTATCCATAAGAAAAAAGGAGGTTTAAAACCTCCTTTTTCTTTTAGCTTTTATTCTGTTCTTGATTTCCATTTTCACTTGCAAGAATTCCTTCAGCATATGCCTTTAGCCGTTCTTTTCCGAAAGCTGACATCGGACGGTAGATTTCCAATAATCCAAGTTCATCATTCGAAACATATCCGATATTCCTGCTACTCTCGGCAAAAACAAAGAATTCGCTCAAAGTCAGCTCTAATGCTTTGCACATACTGTCTAATGTATCTATGGTCGGCATGGTTCCTCTGGAAAACATATTATATATACCGCTCGGATTTGCTCCCATTAATTTTGCGAGCTGGTAAGAAGACATATTTTTTTCATTCATCAGCTTAATTAAACGCCCGTGAACTTCAGCTACTTCCATAGTATAAATCTCCGTTCCGTAAATCAATGTTGTTATACTATCATTGTAGCGTATTATTTCTCTGTTGAAAATTCGTAGGTTGTGCAATAGTATTACACATCTGTGTTATAGTAGAGTTCCTATATCATTCTGCTGCCGGTTCATATCCCCTGAAAGCTATCTGAGCAAAATTGTAAAAACCAAGATACCAGATGTTAAAATCATGTCCGCCCGCTTTTTCCTGCCACATGAAATTTTCATTTTCTGTAAATGCATCACTGAGTTTTGCCAGATTCTTTGCTGCTGCAGATGCGCTTCCGTATGCGGTGGAATCGTTCGTACCGCAAATATTATAGAAGAAATCAACCTTATAATCCTGACCTTCTACTATCGTTTTTATCTTAGATGCATTATAAGATGTCGGAGCGGCTGAAAATGCGCCAAACCAGCTGAAAATATCAAGACATTCACACATTCCTATGTTAATCGTCTGCATTCCTCCCATCGAAAGACCGGCCATAGCCCTGTGAGTTCTGGTGGCCGAAAGATCATACCCGTTTTCATCATATTCAGCATAGGTAGAATAGTGACTTTCTATATACGGAATCAGATCATTTCTTAATTCATACCCAAACTTATAAAACAGATCATTACCTGTTGTATTCGAAAGTGCAAAAGCCTTTCCATTCGGTGTAACTACTATAAATGGCTCTATATCTCCGTTTGCCGTCAGGTTATCCATTATCCTTTTTACCTTCGAACCCCGGTCTGAGTTAAGCCCCCATTCATTCTCATTTCCACCTATACCATGGCAAAGATAAAGAACATTGTACTTCTTACTTTCATCGTACCCTTCAGGCAGATAAACATAAGCTTTCTTTTCTACATCCTCTCCGTCTCCAAGGTAATCCTTTGCCATATATGTTATCTTTTCGATAGTTCCCCCTCCCTTAGATACAGGCATGGTATACTTTGTAGGCAGTGTAAGGCTTACTTCAGCATGTACAGGGGTAGGTGTAGCTGTCGGCTCCGGCGTTGCAGTAGGTTCAGGGGTAGCCGTAGGTTCCGGTGTCGCAGTAGGTTCAAGGGTAGCAGTTGGTTCAGGTGTGTTTGTAGGCTGTGGAGTCACTTCCTCTTTACCTGCGGATTGATTATCATCTTTAGCAGTTTCTGATTTTGAACAGCCAAAAACCAAGCAAAGTGTCATTACCAAAAAAAGTGTTATTAAATATTTCTTCATAGTACTCTAACCTAAAAGGTCTCTCCTTCAAAAATTTTATAATTCTTATTTTCTCTATATCCGGTCTAGGAATTCCACCAACCCGTCATGATTATTGTCAAAAGTCGATATTACATCTGCAACCGCCTTTGTTCCTTCGGCACCGTTACACATACATATACCCAGTCCCGCAGCTATAAGCATACTGTTATCGTTCTCAGCATCTCCTGCCGCAAAAGTATGGGAAATCGGAACATTAAGCAGATCCGCAAGAACTTTAACTGCCTTTCCTTTACCATTCCCTTTCGGAATCAGTTCCAGATAATATGCTGATGAATACATAGTATCCAAAATATCCCCATATTTCTCCGTTATTGCCTTTCTAAACCGTTCCTGTTTTTCATGATCGTGAAGTTCAATACAGATAATCTTACACGGGTCGGAATCAAGATATGAAAGGGGATCTGGACTCACTATAACAGGCGTTTTCACAACTTTCCTATAATCCTGGATTTCTTCATCATCTCTTCCGCAAAGGATATACTCATCACTGTAAGTATGAACATAAACACCATATTCATCAGCCATACTGAATATTTCTTTCACGAAATTTAAAGGAATCCCAACCTTATAAATAGTTTTTTTATTGTCGCAATCATAAATCTGACATCCGTTATAAGCGGCTATATAACTATGGTCAAAATCAAGTCCAAGTTCTTTCTGTACACAAAGCGCACTGTCAAGCCCCCTTCCGGAACATATGATAAAACAGTTGCCGCGCTCAACAAAGCGCTTTAAGGCCTCCAGAGTCTTAGGTGATACTTTTTTATCCGAAGTAAGCAATGTATCATCTAGATCGGAGAAAAATAAATATCTACCGGAATTTTGTGTCATTTTACGCCTCCGTCAATGTTGCCTCGAAAACGCCTTCAACTTTTCCTCGGTAACAAAATGATGCTCCGCATCTTCAAATTTATTATACAACTAATACATCCTACCATAAAAGCAGGCATATTTCAATAAAATTTTCCGGTAAGAAAATAGCTCATAGACTCTTTTCTATTGCAAAATCCGCCTCTGTATGCAGGGAGGCGACATCCACGGCACTCCCGTTACTAAGAGCCGGAAACATGTCACATTCGTCAACAAGATTTATAAGCATGGCACTCCCGTCAATATTAGTTTAAACACGCAAAAATCCCCCGACACATAACGTATCGGGGGAAATGGTAGAATCACATTGAATTATTCATTGATAACTCTCGGAACATAAGAAGTATGAAGAATCTCATGTGCTCTATGGCTGCCGGGCTCACCAAAGAAGTCAGCATAAACTTCCTTGATTGAAGGATTCTCATGTGAGAAGCGGATAGTATTAGCTTCATCAATTGAGTAAAGAGCCTTAGCACGAAGAGCTCTGATATCCTCAAAGTTCCTGATTGATGCGGGAACAAGAGGCTGTCCACCACCGTTTACACAACCGCCGGGACAAGCCATGATCTCGATGAAATGATATGTCTTCTCGCCTGACTTAACCATATCAAGAAGCTTTCTTGCATTTGCAAGGCCTGAAGCAACTGCAATCTTAACATCAAGATCGCCAACCTTGTAGGTAGCTTCCTTAATACCCTCAACGCCACGAACCTCGTTGAAGACGATAGGAGAATCATTCTTCTCACCGGTAAGCTTCCAAACAACTGTACGAAGAGCTGCCTCCATAACACCGCCTGTAGCACCGAAGATAACAGCTGCACCTGAGCCTGCTCCTAACGGATCGTCAAATCCCTCATCAGGAAGGTTCTTGAAATCAATACCATATCTGTCGATAAGTCTTCCGAGCTCTCTGGTTGTAATAGAAATATCAACATCAGGAACACCTGCAGCACTCTGGTCAGGACGGCCGATCTCAAATTTCTTAGCTGTACAAGGCATTACGCTGACAGAAACGATAGACTTGGGATCAAGACCCATCTTCTCTGCGTAGTATGTCTTAAGTGTAGCACCGAACATCTGCTGAGGAGACTTACATGTACTAAGGTTAGGAATCATATCAGGATAGTAATGCTCACAGAACTTAATCCATCCGGGTGAACATGAGGTGATCATAGGAAGAACGCCACCGTTCTGAACTCTCTGGATAAACTCTGTACCCTCTTCCATAATAGTAAGGTCTGCAGAGAAGTTTGTATCAAATACTTTCTCAAAACCGATACGGCGGAGAGCTGCTGCCATCTTGCCTTCAACATTTGTTCCGATAGGATATCCGAACATCTCGCCAAGACCTGCACGAACTGCAGGAGCGGTCTGAACGAATACATGCTTCTCGGGATCGTTAAGTGCTGCAATAAGGTCATCTGTATAATCCTTCTCATAAAGAGCACCTGTAGGACAAACTGCGATACACTGTCCACAGCATACACATGAAGTCTCAGCAAGACCAACCTCAAATGCCGAACCGATATTTGTCTTAAATCCTCTCTCATTTGCACCGATAACGCCTACACCCTGAGTCTTCTCACACGCTGCAACACAACGGCGGCAAAGGATACACTTGGAATTATCACGGAACATATGAGCTGCTGAGCCATCAATTTCTGACTCATTCATAACACCTGCATAAAGGTTCTCGTCCTCTACGCCATACTGCTTGCAAAGCTTCTGAAGCTCGCAGCTGCCTGAACGTACACATGAAAGACAGCTCTTGTTGTGATCTGAAAGGATCAGCTGTAAGGTCTTCTTTCTGGACTTTAAAACCTTAGGTGAATTAGTAAATACTTCCATACCCTCGTTGATAGGGTATACACATGAAGCAACGAGTGATCTAGCACCCTTAACTTCTACAACACAGATACGGCAAGCACCGATCTCATTGATATCCTTTAAGTAGCAAAGAGTGGGAATTTCAATTCCGTTATACTTTGCAGCCTGGAGGATGGTTGAACCGGCAGGTGCCTTACAATCCATGCCATTTATCTTTAAATTAATATCTGCCATTATTCTGTCCTCCTGATCACTTCTTTGAAATAGCCTTGAACTTACATGTAGCCATACAAGCGCCGCACTTTACGCACTTAGCAGGATCGATCGCCATAGCCGGAAGCTTCTTTCCGGGTGCGATATAGTCTGTCTTGGAAATAGCATTTCCGGGACACTGCTTAGCACACATGCCACATCCGATACACTTCTCCTTGTCGATGGTGAAGGTAAGCAGGTTCTTACATACGCCTGCAGGACACTTCTTATCAACAACGTGAGCAATGTACTCGTCCTTAAAGTAACGAAGTGTTGAAAGAACAGGGTTGGGAGCTGTCTGACCAAGGCCGCAGAGAGCGTTGTCCTTGATGTAGTAGCAGAGCTCTTCCATCTTATCAAGATCCTCAAGAGTTCCCTGGCCCTTTGTAATCTTGTCAAGCATCTCATACAGACGCTTGGTACCGATACGGCAAGGTGTACACTTACCGCAGGACTCATCAACAGTGAACTCAAGGAAGAATTTAGCGATATCAACCATACAGTTATCTTCGTCCATAACGATAAGTCCGCCTGAACCCATCATGGAGCCGATAGCGATAAGGTTATCATAATCGATCGGAACATCAAGATGCTCTGCAGGGATACATCCGCCTGAAGGTCCACCTGTCTGAGCAGCCTTGAACTTCTTGCCGTTAGGGATGCCGCCGCCGATTTCTTCAACGATCTCACGAAGAGTTGTTCCCATAGGAACCTCAACAAGACCGGTGTTCTTGATCTTTCCGCCGAGAGCGAATACCTTGGTACCCTTTGACTTCTCTGTACCCATGGAAGCGAACCACTCAGCACCGTTGAGGATGATCTGAGCTACGTTAGCATAGGTCTCAACATTGTTAAGGATAGTAGGTCTCTCAAACAGACCCTTAACTGCAGGGAACGGAGGACGGGGACGAGGCTCACCACGATTACCTTCGATAGATGTCATAAGAGCGGTTTCCTCACCACAAACGAATGCACCTGCACCAAGTCTTAACTCTATATCAAAATCAAAGCCTGTTCCAAAGATATCTTTTCCAAGTAAACCGTACTCTCTAGCCTGTCCGATAGCGATATTCAGACGCTGTACAGCGATAGGGTACTCAGCACGTACATAGATGTAACCCTGTGAAGCGCCGATAGCGTATCCTGCGATAGCCATAGCCTCAAGAACCGCATGAGGATCACCTTCAAGAACTGAACGATCCATGAATGCACCGGGGTCACCCTCGTCAGCGTTACAGCAAACATACTTCTGTCCGCCGTCCTGAACAAGGTTACGAGCCAGCTGCCACTTTCTTCCTGTAGGGAAGCCTGCGCCACCACGTCCGCGAAGACCTGAATCAAGGATAACCTG
>JAFXXN010000197.1 GCA_017542245.1 Lachnospiraceae bacterium | reverse complement strand
CATGAGGGTTTACCATGACGAGCCCACACACAGCAAGATATTCATAGAGTTTATCGCACTGATAATAAGGAATAAGATATATAGCTGCCTGACCGACAGGATGAAGGAGATCCATAAAAAGAAGAATTACATGACTGTTCCAGTAGCAATAAGGGAACTTGAAAAGATAGAACTGATCCGACAGCCTGATGGAGTATACAGGCTTGATCATGCAGTGACTGCAACGCAGAAGGACATACTCCAGGCATTTAACCTGACGGCTGCGAGTGTAAAAAAAGAAGCGGCAGAAATAGGAAGAAAGCTAAGGACGTATACAGCATAACGGGAGGATCAGGCAATGGCAAGAACGATAGATATAGACAAACAGATAGAACATCAAGAGAAGAAAATACTCAAGCTGAAGAAACAGCTTGAAGATGCCCAGGAACAGTATCAGAGGCTTATAGAAGAAAAGAAAGAAACTGATAAAAAGAAGCTGTTCGCGGCTTACCAGAAGAGTAGAAGGAGCCTTGATGAGGTTATAGATTTCCTAAAGGGTAAGGCAGATATATAAAGATCAGGAGCAGGAAATGTCACGATATACTTTGAAAGCTTATCCGGCCAGACAGGGAAGAAGCGTATACCGTATAATTGAAATATCCGGTAAGGACACCTTAGATAGATTATGAGAGTTTATCATGAAATCATTTGATTTTATCTATTAGCATCTTTATGAGTTCTGTATGGACAACAAGATGTACAACGAAGACAGTTATGTGTTTGATCCGGACGATGACAGTCCTGATACAAATATAGCCATAGATAAGATCGGGCTTGTTAAAGGACAGTATTTTTCATTGCATTATGATTTTGGCGATGACTGGATGTTTACCATACTTGTACAGAAGAAAGAGACCGAGCCTCGGAAGTCACCACCGAAATTGATAAAGTCGGTCGGTGAGGTAGAACAATATCCGGATTGGGAAGAATTTGACATAGAAGACGAAGATTTTTAGGAATCGAGAGTTAATTTTTTGAGAAGTTCACATTTAGGAGAGACTGATGGAGCACTGGGCGCCCTAACAGGCGCCCGGTTTTAGAGGATGGTGTCTGGATTGAAATGGAAAAATTAATACGATAGAGACTGTTATGAAGGAGAAATGATTAGTAATGGGTGATACTATTGATCTGATGATTAAAGCGATAACAACTTTTTATGATGATTTAAAGGCAGATAGAAATGACAGGTATCGTTCATGGGAGCATTGTTATAAGAGTTTTCATGTTGCACGGAATATTAGGAATGCAGATTATGACTATTTAAGTCTTCAATTAGCTTTTTATCTTGCAAGTTGGGGAATGTATCGGGGATCCTCATTCTTACTTCAAAAGGATTATAAGATTCATATACCGGTTGTTAAGGAATTGTTGAAAGATGAATATGATTGTCTGCTTGGACTTGAGTGTAAAGAGTATAGAAAAGAGGATATCCAAAAGCGTTTAAATAAATTATATAGCTATATGGAAAATTATTATGATGGGGTACGCAATAGTGTTAGGTCCGAAACTAAGAATAAGTTGTCTATGACTTTGATAACAAAGATACTTATGGGAAGTCTTGGTTGTGTTCCAGCATATGATAGGTATTTTATTAAAGGTGTCAAAGACCAAAATGTTACAACGGGATATTATGGTAAAAGCTCTCTGGCAGGTCTGGTTGATTTCTATGAAAAGAATAATGAAAGGTTGGAGCAGGTAAGAAACAATCTTAAGATAGAGGATGATCTTATCTACCCACAAATGAAGCTGTTGGATATGGGATTTTGGCAGATTGGGTTGGAGAAGGAAAAAATGAGAGGTTAAGTAAACGGCATGGGGCGTAAACGGATACATCCGGATTATGATCCGGAAAGGGTGCTGAAGGAGCTTATCGGTATAACAAAGGAGCTTTATGAGAAATCATATTCATATAGGCGTATTGCATTGGAATTGGATCTGTCCGTGTCCAAGGTGATCAAGCTGCTGATTACCGGTGGGGTGTATGATTCTGACATATGCAGAGATATAAATAGATTATATAATTCCGGGAAGACTGTTACCGATATACAGAAGAAGCTACATGTTAGCCGGGCTACCGTTCAGGCCTATATGCCGTATAAGAAGGGTGTATATAATGCTAAGGAGTGCAGCCGGAATGCGGAGAGGATAAGGGAGTATAGGAGAAGGAAGAAGAGGGCTAAGATTAATTTACGTATTGGGAAGGAGTGTTAATGAATTATAGAGACCTAAATAAAATCCAAAAGGATCAAATGAAGCGAATCATTAATAATGAATATTCTATGAAGTGGGAAGACCCGGATTTTATGAGTTGTTTACTTGGAGAGCTTCCTCAGATCAGAAGATATCAGAATGAAGAGGATATCTCAGGTGAAATAATAAAACTAAAAAAGATGCTATTAGGTTATAATTCTTTTCTTTCCGATAGGGCAGGTTTCTATGAGGAAATAAAGAAAGTAGTTATGGCGATTCAGGAAAAGAATAGTTCTTGGTATGGTTTAGATTTATTTGAAGTAGAGAATTGTTTGAAAATACATAGTTTTTGCTTAATATCAGGGGAAGGGGGTATAGGAAAGAGTTATTTTATAAAGTGTTTTGAGGAACAGTTGGACCAGAATAATATTGAACATTTATGTTTATATGGGAAGTTTGAAAAGAATCCTGCCAGAATTGATGTTGAAGAAATACTAAAGGCAAGCGATAAAGGATTTATCTTTATTTACGATGCTATAAATGAAATGTCTGAAACAGGACAACAAGATTTATTGGAGGTTCTAAAAACACTTAAGAATAATCCGAGGATCAGAATTGTTTTATCTTATAGAACAAATACAATGGACGAACAGATTCTTAAGAATTATCAGGAAATGGCGGAATATGAATATAGATTTCTCGGGGTTTCCTTTGAATCTGCACTTGAGGAAATACTCAAACTATCAGTACCGGATGTATATCTATATGAAGATATATTGTATTCTAATAATGCATTATTTTTAGGTATGTTACGTGATGTACTATTATCAGAAAAAATCGTGGATGAAAAAGAAAATGGAGTTGCAGCGGTTACTTATATTTTAGAGCAGTACATAAAATATACAGTAAATAAGGGTGTAACAAACAATCTGACTTGTCAAGGACGTGCTATATGGGAAGATACTAAAAGTGTTGCCGGATGGATGTATAAAAATGAAGAAAAAATAATTGACGAGAAAAACTTATTATCGGTGATTAATACAGGTAATAAGTTTCTGCAAATAATGTTACAGATAAGAATGATGGACAGATATGAGCGAGATGGAAGTATTTATTATTATTTTGTTATTGATTCTTTAACTGATTTCCTGATTGCCAGATCTTTATTTAAAGATATTAGTGGGAAGACGTATCAAGAACAAGTTACCATTATTAAATCCAAAGTAGATACGCTCTACAGTATTAAAGAGGCTATAATAATTTCTATATTTGACAATATGTCACCGGAATATGAAAAGATAAAAAGTATTTTGAAGGATACCGGTTTAATAGAAGAGCTTGACTTTAAGACTTTGGTGAAGGTTCATTTCAAACAATATGATATTTTGGCTTTTCAAGAAATGTTTGAAATTGTTGATCATGATGATTTATTATTGCAAATAGGAGGATTTACGGATAAACCCTTTAATTGCAGCAATTACTTGTTTAAGTATTATTCTGATGGATGTAAAAGGATAGGAGAACTGTCCAATGTGTTATCAGGATACCATTTCCTAGATGAAATAAAAAATAGGCTTAAGAATATATTGTATTTTACAACATTAAATGACAGAGCGGATAGAAGGGATGATGAAGCATTCTATTTTGCAATACTTTGTTGTGCGGCACCAAATAAAGATGTTAGATATTTAGCTATGAAACTGTTGTATGAGGTTGTTTCGAAGGATGCCGGATATATTGAAAAGCTTTTATTGGAATATGATAGTATCAAGGATCTATTTATTCAGGAAGCTATTATTTATGTTCTTAGTCAGATGAAACACGGAAATGAAAAAATAATTATGTTCTTTAATAACATAATTAATACTCAGGATAATATAACGGCAAAAAGTATTCGCCGGATGGCGGGGTATTTTGACAACCAATATTCATATATAGAGTGGAACAGAAAGGATTTATATAAATATAATAAAAATGCGGAAGTGTCCGATTATTTAAATGATATATTGTGGTATGTCGACTTAAAGAATAAGGATTATATGCCTTTTAGATACTGGGGTAAAGATCATATCGAGATGCACACAAGATTTTTAGTTGATGATAAGAATAGTATTAAAGATGTGAACGATTATCTATCTAGCAAATACGCTTGTGTATGTGGAGGAGAGTGTAGTGGTTTGTCGGCATTTGAAAAAATAGTTCGGACAGAGATAGCCGCTATGGCTAAGTTTGAGACTATGGATATAAACTCTTTTATGGAGGGCTTCGAAAGTGTCTTCAGATATGTGTTCAATTATTATGGGAATCTCGGAAATAAAACATTCAATACAGGAGAAGAAGATTTTAAACATTCGGTTTATATGAAATGTGTGGATATTGCCACAGGAATATATTATGGAAGCTTAATGTGCAATCATTATACGAATCAGTTTGCAACGTTTAATAATATTCAGAATAGTATCGGATATGAGGTGTATGATCCGTTAGAATATGGTGAAGAAGTTATGATAACAGCACCTATTCCTACATATCAGGCTTTTATAGAAAGACTTGGAGATTATGTAATTAATGCAATAGAACAACCATTACCTAGAGATATTCATTGGGTAAAAGATGTTGAATTGACGAGAAGAAATGTTTTACATCTATTAGAACCAATTAGAATTAAGAAACAAGAGTGGGTTCTTTTGGCAGGAAGAATTTCTTTAATGGAAGTTGATAAGCATGATACCAAATGGAAAGATACATATGATGTATGGTGTTGTTCTTCCGAAAAAGTGACAATAAAAGATGATGGAAATGCCAGATATCTTACCATTGAGTTGAAGGATTATTTGGGTGAGCTAAAAGAATATCAGGAAAACAGTATTACCCCTTGGTTATGTAAGAGAATTAATAATATTATTGATCAATCATCTGTTCTAGAGGAAACGTATTTAGTTTTGCCGCCATCAGATATTATTAAGTTTTTTAATCTTAAATTGAACATTTCCGATATGTCGTGGGAAAATCAAGATAAAGAACAGATTATTATTTGCAATAATAATATAAATTCGTATTATAGGGATCCTATTGGAGGTACAGTTTTTATTCGTAAAGATTATTTAGATAGGTTTACTCAGTCACATACTATTAAATACTTTGCATTTACAGAAAGGTACATTCCTGAAACGGGGTATGCAGAAGAAACTTCTTTGCATTTTGAAATCATGGATGGACGGATCGTAAAAGAAATAAAAAATGATGGAGTATTTTATGATGGAAATCTTGTAAGTAATCCTTTGTGTGTGAATTGCCATCATATTGATATAAAAAGCGATGTAAGAGAGCCACAGAAACATGATATGGAATGGTTAAATAAATTGTTAAAAGAATATAGAGGGATTGATGACTATGAAAAAGGTGTTGACAAAAAAAGAAAATATGCTAAAATGAGATTACCTGATAGGTAATCTGCAAAGGAAGGGGATGGAAAAGAGCTTGGAATTGGTTTATTCAGATGATAAAGTTAAAGAACAATGTACAAGTGTGAAAGCCGCTAAGAAACTGTTTGGCGGAGATGCCACACTTGCCACAAAGTTATTGGCTCGTATTAATTCCCTTGAACAGGCCGATACGATAAAAGATATTATCAATATGCCACCCTTTCATTTTCATAAGTTAAGTAATAAAGATCGTAAGAACTTGGAGGGATATTTTGCAATTGATGTTAAATCTAGAAAGGAACCATGGAGGATAATATTAGAACCACTAGATGAAAACAAGAATCCATTTGTGCCTTGCAATATTGATGAGATAGCAGCAACAGTCAGGATAGTTGGGATTGTGGAGGTGAGTAAGCATTATGAGTAACTATATAGAATATAATGATAAGATTGCATTTCATCCCGGATATTATATTAAAGAATTGATTGAAGAAAGTGGATTAACACAAGAGGATTTTGCAAAAAGATTAGCCACAACACCTAAAAATTTAAGCATTCTTATTCGAGGAGAGCAGAGTTTATCAATAGATTTGGCTATGAAGTTATCAAGAATGTTAGGAATAAGCGTTGAGTATTGGCTTAATCTTCAAAAAGCGTATGACACGTTGGTTGCAGACTTTAAATCCCGTGAAGAATTGGAATCAGAAAGAAAGATATTTAAAAGCTTTGATTACAAATACTTTGTCTCAAATTTTGGGTTACCGGCATTATCAAGAAAAACTGATGAACAGATTAAAGCATTGAGAGAATTTTTGCATGTTGCAACTCTATCCGTATTATCAAAGAAAGATATGGCGGTTAGCTTTCGTTCATCCGTTAATGATCTATCTGAAGCGAATATCGTAAAAGCTAATTCTATGGTGCAGATAGCTACTAATAAAGCACTTAATATAGAAGCACCTAAATACAATAAGAAAAAATTTGAGTTGGCAATAGAATATGCGTTAACATTGACTAAGAATCATGATTCGTTTTATCCTTTAATTAAAAAATCTTTTGAAGAAGCCGGAGTTATTTTTGTGATTCTTCCTAATATGTCAGGTTCCAGAATAAATGGAGCAACTAAGAAAATTGGCGACAATATAATGTTGATGGTTAATGACCGAAGATCTTATGCAGATGCCTTCTGGTTTACGTTATATCATGAGATTGGACATATTATTAATGGGGATTACGGAATTTCTTTTGAAAAAGAAACCGGTGAACAAGAGGATAAGGCAGACCAATATGCAGAAGATCATTTAATTCCACGGAAAGATTATAAAACTTTTGTTTCAAATGGGAAATTTAGTCAACAAAGTATTGTTCAATTTGCAGATAAAATAGGAAGAGACCCCGGATTGGTATTAGGCAGACTGCAAAAGGATAGAAAAGTTGATTATAATGATTGGACAATGAAAACATTAAGAAAGAAGTATGTTATAAAGGTGAACTGAAACGAAAGTGTATATACCGACCAGTTAGAGCATGCTGTACGGTGAAATAGAGCACGCATTTCGGAGAGTTTGAGCATTCTTTCCGCTCTGCTGAGCATTTCGTTCGGTAAAAAAAGGATCTTGTCCTTGACTTTATAGGATATCCAAAGTTTAGTGGGGTTTCCCAAAGTTAAGTAGGGGCAGTCCGTGGGGGCTGCCCTGTTAAATTACTCCCTTTGTCAAGGACACGAAGCTCTGTGGGTATTTCTGTATAATGACATCGGAAGAGATGACAGCGGCAGAGGCGCTTACGCTTTATAAAAGCAGGGATGGGTCTGAAAAACTTTTCCGGGGAGATAAATCCTATCTTGGTGAAAGAAGCATGAGGGTT